>JAZKEM010000109.1:0-12961 GCA_040387055.1 Pseudomonadota bacterium
TCGTTTGACGCTCAGCACCCGCGTCACTATCATTTGCGCCCCTTGGACGGTTAGCTCAGTGGTAGAGCATCGCCTTCACACGGCGGGGGTCGTAGGTTCAAATCCTATACCGTCCACCAAGTTCAACGTAAATGCCCGCCTCGTGCGGGCATTTTTCGTTTTGGGCCAATGATTTACTGGCACCCGCTCATCTTCCATAACAGCAAGCACTTTACTTTTGGTTTTGCTGGCATTAATGTTTGCTTAAGCAACTATTGCTGAGGCAATGTTAGACATGATCAAGCATTACAAACCGGAGGGCTACCGCGCCCGGACCAGCATTGGCTATCTCATCAAGCGCTCGCACAGCCTGATGAGCGAATGTCTGGAAGTCGCGTTTTCGCAGAAAGACTTCACGTTCATGCAGTGGGTTGTGCTGATGACTGTCCGTGACGGCCTCGCCGTCACCGCTACCGATATCTGCCGCGACTACCGTCACGACCAAGGCGCACTGACGCGCGTGATCGACCAACTCGAAACCCGCGGTCTACTCGAACGCCAGCGCAGCACCGAAGATCGCCGCGTCGTGCAACTCGCACTCACCGAACAAGGCAGCAAAACGGTGGAATCACTAATCCCCGTTGTCGTTGAACGCCTCAACACCGCACTGGATGGCTTCACCGTTGAAGAAGTCGGTGAACTGACCCGCTTGCTCGGCAAGCTCGTCAGCCGCGTCGAATTGGAAATGCAGAAATAAGTGCGTTGGGGATTGGCATGAAATTTCATTTAGTCGCTTTGTCGTCAATCACGCTCGCCCTCGGCGGCTGTGTGCTCGCACCTGATGTGCCCTCGCAAGCAAAACCGCTTGAGGCAACAGAACTAGGCCTCGCAGGTCCTACTGCCGTAAAAACGGCTGAGGGTTGGTGGACGACGTATCAGGATCCGCAGCTCAATCGTTTAATCGACGAAGCACTGCGCGAAAATCCAAGCATGGCGCTCGCGCTCACGCGTGTGCGTACTGCACAGGCGCAGGTGCAAAGCGCTTCGGCCGCAACACGTCCAGGATTTTCACTGGACGGCACAGAGATTTATCAACGCTTTCCCGAACGCGATATCGCTCCTCCCCCCTACGCTGGCGGACATTACTGGCGCGGTAGTGTTGGTCTCAATCTGAGCTGGGATCTGGATTTTTTCGGCCGCCAGGCTGCAATCATTGCGCAGAGCCGTTCAGCCACTAAAGCAGCTGAACTCGATATTGCAGTCGCGCGCGATGTTCTCTCCGGCACCATTGCAGAAGCTTATCTCGCGCTGGATCAGTCCTACGTATTGGCTGATCTCGCGCGTCGTCATGAAGAACAGCGCCAGAGCATTCTTGATCTCACCATCAAGCGCGTGAAGGCAGGACTCGATACGCGCAGCGAACTCCGCGCAGCAGAAGCATCTGCACCACAAGCACGATTGCTGCGCTTGCAGGCAGAAGCCAATATCGATTTGGCCGTGCATCGACTCGCCGCATTAACGGGTCGCGGTGCTGATGCTTACGCCAACATTCAACGCCCAAAGATCGATCTCACTACATCGCTGGTGCTGCCCAATCAATTGCCGATTGATCTTCTACAACGCAGACCGGACATTCTCGCCGCACGCGCACGCGTTGATGCTTCTGTGAGCGCACAAGAAGCCGCCAAAGCTGCGTTCTATCCAGACATCAATCTCAGCGCCTTCGCAGGCTTTGCAGCGATTGGTTTAGACAATCTGTTCATCTCGGAAGACCGCGTCTACGGCGGCGGCCCGACTTTCCACCTGCCGATCTTCGACGCGCAGCGTCTCAAAGCCAGCTATCGCAAAGCCTCAGCAGAATCGGATGCAGCAGTTATCAGCTACAACCAGACGGTGCTACAAGCCGTGCAGCAAGTAGCCGATCAACTGACGCTGCTGAATTCTTACAAGCAACAAATTGCCGAAAGCACTGAGGCTTTGTCTGCCAGCGAAGACGCTTATCGCATTGCTGAATTGCGTTATCGCAATGGACTTAATAGTTATCTCAGTGTTCTCAATGCTGAAACCGCCGTGCTGAACGCACGTCGCACCAAGATTGATTTAGTCGCTGCGCAAGCCATTGCACGCGTCACGCTGCTGCTCGCCGTAGGCGGCAGCTTTGATCCAGAAATTCCTAATGCTCTCAACGGAGCCGCTTCATGAATACCGAAACAACCGTGAACACCAATGACGGCAAGCGCAAGCGTGGCCTTCTGATTCTTGCCGTGCTGGTCATCGTCGGCATCCTTGCGTGGACCGCACACTGGTTCATCTACGGACGTCACTTTGAATCGACTGACGATGCCTATGTCTCAACCGACATCGTGCAAATCACCAGCGAAATTCCCGGCACCGTGATCGCACTGCATGTCGACGATACGCAGAGCGTGCAGAAAGGTCAGGCCTTGGTAGAGCTTGACTCCGCTGATGCTGAATCAGCGATGGCTTCAGCCGAAGCCGATCTCGCTCGCGCCGTGCGCCAAGTGCGCGGCCTGTTTGCGCAGAACGGTCAGTTCAATGCACAGATCGCTGAACGTCAGGCCGCACTCAAGCGTGCGCAGAATGATTACAACCGTCGTGTTTCACTCGCTGCCGATGGCGCTGTCTCCGGTGAAGAACTTGCACATGCGCAAGATGCCATCACCGAAATCAGCGCAAGCCTCACCGCCGCACGCGAACAGCTCAATGCTACGCATGCACAGACCGAAGGCACCACCATTGCTAATCACCCGCAAGTGCTGCGCGCAGCAGCAGCGGTTCGCGACGCCGAACTCGCCTTGCACCGCACGAAATTGATCGCGCCGGTTGCTGGCGTGGTCGCCAAACGTAATGTGCAAGTGGGTCAGCGCATTGCTGCAGGCACACCGTTGTTCGCGCTTGTTGCGCAGGAAGACGCTTGGGTTGATGCCAACTTTAAAGAAGTACAGCTGGAGAAAATGCGCATCGGCCAACCTGTAGAACTGCACGCAGACCTCTACGGAACTGACGTTGTGTATCACGGCAAGATCGCAGGCTTTGCAGCAGGAAGCGGCGCAGCCTTTGCGCTATTGCCCGCGCAGAATGCATCCGGCAACTGGATCAAGATCGTGCAGCGCATTCCGGTGCGCATCGCGCTTGATCCGAAAGAGCTGCACGATCACCCGCTGCGCGTCGGCTTGTCGATGAGCGTGAAGGTTGATGTTGCCGACACCTCAGGCTCATTGGTCGCCACGCAAGTGCGCACGACACCGCGCCCTGTCGGCATCAGCGACGCTGATAACAACGGCGCGCAAGCGCGTATTGATCGCATCATCAAAGCCAACGCCGGTTAAGAGCACACGCCGTGAGCGCAGCCGCAATGAAGCTTGATCCCAGCGCCAAGACGATTACCGCCTTGGCGCTGGCGCTCGGCACCTTTATGCAGGTGCTGGACACCACGATTGCCAACGTCTCGATTCCGACGATTGCGGGCAATCTGGGCGTCAGTCCCGATCAAGGGACTTGGGTCATTACTTCATTCGCCGTGGCTAACGGTGTCTCCGTGCCACTCACGGGTTGGTTGATGCAGCGCTACGGCGTCGTCAGAACCTTTGTCTTCTCGGTATTGATGTTCACCATCGCCTCATTCCTCTGCGGCATCGCATGGAGCTTGGAATCGCTGGTCGCGTTTCGTGTATTACAGGGCGCAGTGTCGGGTCCGATGATTCCTGGTTCGCAGGCCTTGCTGCTCGGCATTTTTCCACCAGAGAAACGTGGCACCGCACTCGCGATATGGTCCATCACCACGCTAGTCGCACCCATCTGTGGACCATTGCTCGGCGGATATATTTCTGACAACTACACATGGCCGTGGATCTTCCTGATCAACATCCCGTTCGGAATTTTCACTGCCTTTGTTTGCTGGCGTTATCTGGGCAATAGCGAAACGGCGACACGCAAACTCCCTATCGACACCATCGGCCTTGGCTTGTTGGTGACATGGATTGGCGCGCTGCAGATCATGTTGGATCGCGGTAAGGATCTGGATTGGTTCCACTCTTCGCAGATTGTCATCCTCGGATTGGTTGCATTGGTCGGCTTTATCGCCTTCATCATCTGGGAGCTTTACGAAGAGAATCCGATTGTTGATTTGTCACTATTCAAAAACTGGAACTTCACACTCGGCACCATCGCCATGTGCTTCGGCTACGCCGTGTTCTTCGGCAACGTGGTGTTGCTGCCGCTGTGGCTACAAACGCAAGTGGGCTACACCGCCACATGGGCCGGCTTGGTCGCTGCGCCTAGCGGAATCGTGGCGGTATTGATCTCGCCCTTCGTCGGAAAATATTTGCAGAAAACAGACGCGCGCTGGTTTGCGATCTTCGCTTTCATCACCTTCGCGCTTTCGTACTTCATGCGCGCTAACTATGTGGCCGAAGGCAGTTTCTGGAGCTTTGTACTGCCAATGTTGGTGCAAGGCTTGGCGATGGGCACGTTCTTCATCGCACTAGTCTCCATCGCCCTGCATGGCCTGCCCGCATCGCGCGTGCCAGCGGCATCAGGCATGACCAACTTCTTGCGTATCACTGCGGGCAGTTTTGCCACGTCGATCACTACCACGATGTGGGATCGTCGCGAGGCGTTCCACCAAACGCGTTTGGCGGAAACATCCAGCATCTACGATCCCGCACTGACGCAACCGCTCGCCGAACTTAGCAATCACGGCTACTCACTGAGCCAGTCCATCGGCATTCTGACGCGCGGCCTGCAAAGCCAGGCCTACCTGATGTCGTCAATCGACTTCTTCTGGATCTCAGGTTGGATCAGCTTCGCGCTAATTGGCGTCATGATGCTGGCGCGGCCTACGCGCAACCAAGGACCGGTAACGGCTGCGGCGGATTAGGTTAGAAGTAATCGTCGCAGCACAGATATCTCGATTACCCAATACGCTCGGGTGGTGACCTCTGCACAGACGTGGCGCAAACTACCGTCAAGTTATTCGATTGGAAGATTGCCATGTCTGCAACAGAACGCTTCATTACCCACTCCGTAGAAAATCAGGCCGCGCCAATCGGCGATTACAACGCCTATACAACGGATACCGCATTGCGCGAAGCAATCACTCGCGAAGGTGGCGGCTGGGCTGATGCGCACTTGAGTGAATTCGGTGGTGTTGCTGGTGGTGAGTTGATGCGATTGGGCTACACCGCCAACGAGAACAAACCTAAATTCAAACCGTTTGATCGCTACGGCAATCGCATCGACGAAATCGAATTTCATCCGAGTTATCACCGCGTGATGCAGCTCGGCATGCAGTACGGCGTTCACGCTTACGCATGGCGCAATGCAGAAAAGACTGGCGCACACGTTGCGCGTGCGGCGGTTTCGTATCTGCACAGTCAGGCCGAAGCAGGCACCGGCTGCCCGCTGACGATGACGCACTCGGCAATGCCTGCGTTGATGCATCAGCCTGAAGTCGCCAAGTTCTGGGGACCGCTGATTCATTCTTACGAATACGATCCGCGCGTGTTGCCTGCTGCGCAGAAAACCGGCTGCACCATCGGCATGGGCATGACCGAGAAACAAGGCGGCTCTGATGTGCGCGCCAACACCACACGCGCTTATTTGCAGCCCGATGGCAGTTACGAAATTGTCGGCCACAAATGGTTTTTCTCGGCGCCGATGTGTGATGCCTGGCTGGTGCTCGCTTACGTTGATCGCGGCATTACCTGTTTCATGATGCCGAAGATCCTGGCTGACGGATCGCGCAACGCCATTCGCATTCAACGCTTGAAGGACAAGCTCGGCGACTGGAGCAATGCTTCCAGCGAAGTCGAGTTCCACGGCGCATGGGCCGTACGCGTTGGCGAAGAAGGCCGCGGCGTTGCGACGATTCTGGAAATGGTTTCACTGACGCGTCTGGATTGCATGATTGGTTCCAGCGCACTGATGCGCCAAGCCAGCGTGCAGGCACTGCACCACGCCGCCACGCGCAAAGCCTTCGGCAAACGATTGATCGAACAGCCGCTGATGCAGAACGTGCTGGCCGATCTAGCGCTGGAATCTGAATCGCACACCGCACTGATGATGCGCGTCGCACGCGCCGTCGATGCCTCATCACGCAACGAAGGCGAAGCGGCATTTGCCCGCATCGCTACCGCCATCGGCAAATACTGGATCTGCAAACGCACGCCCGCTTTCGTCAACGAAGCGCAGGAGTGCCTAGGCGGCGCGGGCTATGTTGAAGAAACCAACCTGCCACGCCTTTATCGCCAAGCGCCGCTGAACTCGATATGGGAAGGCAGCGGCAACATTCAATGTCTTGATGTATTGCGTGCATTGAACAAAGAACCCGAAACGCGCGAAGCCTTCTTTGGCGAATTGCTCGGTGTGCGTGGCCAGCATGCTGATCTGGATCGCGAGATCCAATGGCTATCGCAGGCGTTTGAAGACCGCGCCACCGTTGAGACCCGCTCACGCTTGATTGTCGAGCGCATGGCGCTGGCGTTGCAGGCGAGCACTTTGATTCGTGCGGGGAATAGCATGGTTAGCGATACTTTCTGCGCCAGTCGCCTAGGTGGATCGCACGGATTGGTGTTGGGGACCCTGGCTGCTGATGCGCCGATGGTAGGGCTGATCAAGCGTGCTTCGTTGACTGGAGAGCTGTAACGTAGGGTGCGCTGTGCGCACCGCGGTTGAGATCAGGCCAGATGGTGCGCACAGCGCACCCTACAAAGAACATCACGGGGCGCGCACCTTATAATGCGCGCCCCTTTCTCGTGATCGTCCGAGAAAGACCACGCATTAGGATTTCCCCATGGCTTGGCTGCAACTGCGCATCTCCAGCGCTCACCCCGAATTTGTTGAAGAGATTCTGCTCGGCAATGGCGCCGTTGGCGTCAGCTTTATCGATGGCGAAGACCGTCCGGTGCTGGAACCGCTGCCCGGTGAAACGCCACTGTGGGAAAACACCGTCACCCTCGGCCTGTTTTATGACAATGCCGACCTCACCCCTGCGCAGGACGCCTTGCGTGAACTGCTGCCTGACGGCGACAGCGTCACCATCGCCACTGAACTGATTGAAGATCAGGACTGGGTACGCGCCTGGCTCGATCATTGGCACCCGCTCAAATTTGGCGAGCATCTCTGGGTCGCCCCTACCGAAAAGATCGGTGAGATCAATGATCCGGAAGCCATCATCCTCAAACTGGATCCGGGCCTAGCCTTTGGCACCGGCACGCATCCAACCACAGCGCTGTGCCTGGAATGGCTTTCGAATCAGGACCTCAAGGGCAAGACGGTACTCGACTACGGCTGCGGCTCCGGCATTCTCGCCATCGCCGCGCTCAAATTGGGCGCAGCGCACGCCATCTGTGTCGATATCGACCCACAGGCACTGACCGCCACCGAGAACAACGCCAAAGAAAACGGCGTGCTCGACAAGATCCGCGTCATGCTACCGGCTGACTTCGTGCCCTTCCCGGCTAACTTCGTCATCGCCAACATCCTCGCGCGCCCATTGATTTCATTAGCCCCGTTGCTGGCCTCTAGCGTCAAAGCTGGCGGCAAGATCGTGCTGGCTGGCCTACTCGAACGTCAGCAGGAAGAAGTTCGTGAGGCTTACGCCACCTGGTTCACTTCTGAGCCTGATCAAATCAAGGAAGGCTGGACACGCCTCGCAGGCGTCTGCCGCGTTCCTTCGCTGATCAGCTATGTGCATGTTTCCAATACCATCGCCACGGCTGGCCAACCGCAGGCAGAACACTTCGCACTGCTGGCGCGCGCAGGTTACAAAACCGTCATCAACCTCGCAGTGCCCACTTCATCCAACTTCATGCCGAATGAAGTTGAACATTGTGCGCAGCATGGGATGGACTACATCCATCTTCCAGTGGCTTGGAACAACCCAACTCGCGAAGATTTCGAAAAGTTTGTGACAGCCATGAAATCGCTCGGCGACAGCAAACGTTTCATTCATTGCGCGCTCAACAAGCGAGTCTCAGTGTTCGTGTTTCTCTACCGCGTCATTGAGTTAGGCGAGACAGTGGAAGTGGCATCACAGGAACTGCAACAAATTTGGGCACCCAATGAAATCTGGGCCACCTATATGCGCGACATGCTCAAAGCCTTCCAAACCTGAAATGATCTGCGATTTGCTACTTTTTTAAGCGACTCGTTGCAGGTATGATTGCCGGCCGTTTTGGGTAGGGCCTTTAAGCAACACATTAAATATAGGGCTGGGAACCAATACAGATATGTCCGCGCAAAGAACTCTCGACGTAAAACCGCTGTGCAATTCAGTATCAGAATGTCTCGATGATTATTTTGAGACGTTGAATGGTCATGCCCCAAAGGATTTGTATGACACGATCCTTGCGCAGGTAGAACCACCGTTGCTGCGTGCAACGCTGAGCTATTGCGACGGCAATCAATCGCGCGCAGCCGACATGCTCGGCCTCAATCGCGCCACGCTGCGTAAGAAGCTGCAGCAGTACAAGATCAAGGCGTTGTCGTCTTAAGTCTGATCTTCACAAGATTTCCACCCCATGCCCGCTCACGCGGGCATGAACATTTTTAAAGTCTGCTTTCGAGTCCACTGATGATCACTCCAGTTCGCCGCGCACTCCTTTCCGTCTCCGATAAAACCGGCATTGTTGAACTGGCCGTTGGCCTCGCCGCACGTGGCGTGGAGATTCTCTCCACCGGCGGCACCTTCAAGCTATTGAAGGATTCAGGCGTCGCAGCGAAGGAAGTCAGCGAGCACACCGGCTTCCCAGAGATCATGGACGGCCGCGTCAAAACCCTGCACCCGAAGATTCACGGCGGCATCCTCGCTCGTCGCGGGCAAGACGACGCCGTGATGGCAGAACACGGCATCGCGCCGATTGATCTGGTCATCATCAATCTCTATCCCTTCGAGCAGACCGTCGCCAAGCCCGGTTGCACGCGCGAAGATGCCATCGAGAACATCGACATCGGCGGCCCGGCCATGCTGCGCGCCTCTGCGAAGAACCACGCTTGGGTCACCGTTGTTGTTGAGCCTTCTGACTACGCAGTCGTCCTCAAAGAACTCGACGCTGGTGGCGTAACGCAAGCTACGCGCGAAGCCCTCGCATTGAAGACCTTCGCTCACACTTCACGTTACGACGGCGCCGTTGCTGCGTACCTGAGCAGCGCTACTGTTGAAAACCAGCGCGAAGCATTCCCCGGCGTATTCAGCGTACAGCTCAACAAGAAGCAGGAAATGCGCTACGGCGAAAACCCGCACCAGCGCGCCGCGTTCTACACCGAGCGCAACGCACCGGCTGGCAGCATCAGCGCCGCCGTGCAGATTCAGGGCAAAGAACTTTCGTACAACAACATTGCTGATGCAGACGCTGCGCTGGAATGCGTCAAGGCATTCGTGAAGCCTGCTTGCGTCATCGTCAAGCACGCCAATCCTTGCGGCGTTGCTGTGAGCCTCGAAGGCATCCTCACCGCTTACAACCTCGCGTTCCAGACCGACCCGACTTCGGCCTTCGGCGGCATCATCGCGTTCAACCGCGAACTTGATGCAGCAACCGCCAAAGCAATCTGCGATCGTCAGTTCGTTGAAGTGATCATTGCCCCTACCGTCACCGCAGAAGCCAAAGCGATTGTTGCCGCCAAGCAGAACGTGCGCCTGATGGAATGCGGCGCGTTGCCTTCGACCGCCATCGCCACCTTTGACTACAAGCGCGTCAACGGCGGTCTGCTTGTACAAGACAACGACCTCGCCCTGCCTTCCGCCGACAAACTCAAAATCGTCACCAAGCGTGCACCGACGGAAGCTGAAATCCATGATCTGATCTTTGCAGCCAAGGTCGCCAAGTTCGTCAAATCAAACGCCATCGTTTATGCCCGCAATCGCCAGACCATCGGCGTCGGCGCAGGCCAGATGAGCCGCGTGTATTCGGCCAAGATCGCAGGTATCAAGGCTGCTGATGAGAAACTCGAAGTGCGTGGCTCGGTGATGGCATCGGATGCTTTCTTCCCCTTCCGTGATGGCATCGACGCCGCAGCTGCCGCAGGCATCAGCGCCGTGATTCAGCCAGGTGGTTCGATGCGTGATAACGAAGTCATTGCTGCCGCTGACGAAGCAGGCATGGCGATGGTCTTCACCGGCACGCGTCACTTCCGCCACTAAGTATTACGCGGCAAATAAAAAGGCGACCTTCGGGTCGCCTTTTTGTTGCTCGAACACTTTGCAGGGTGGGTTGGATGGTGCGCACAGCCCACCCTACGCAAATGGGCCTCCGTAGGGTGCGCTGCGCGCACCACGACACTATCCGTCACAGGTCACTATTTACTATCGCCCCACTCCTCTCAGCACGCGCATACTGGTTCGCAGCATCAGCACCCAAAAACATAAAGCTCAGCCCTCAAAGTAAGTGGCTGAGCGCCCCCAGTTTTGCTTTGAGGAGAAACACAATGAAAGCGCGAGCCCACTCACGCCTGAAAAATTTACTGTCTGTATTGGCGCTCTGTGCCATCAGCAGCACGATGATCTCGTGCAGCCGCAGCAGCCCAGCAACAGAGTCAGGTTCAGGCTCTGGCAGCGCTGGCGAAGTTGATGCCGACTTCCACACACTGAAAACGCCGCTACTCGCCGCACATCAGTTTGAATTGATCACACTTTCAACCCTGCCCGATACCGTTTCTGATGGCGATGTGTTGCTCGCCGTTCGTGGTCTTGATGCAGACGACACCGTTCGCGTGAAACGCAACGGCACTGATGTCAGCAGCGTCTTCTCTCGCCAAAGCAATGGCGATTGGAACGGCTTGGTCAGCGGCCTAAAAAAAGGCGCCAACACGCTCAGCGCAACAGCCACCGGCCCCAGCGGCACACGCAACGCTTCACTGGTCGTGCGCAATCATCCAATCACGGGCCCAATCATTTCCGGTCCTCATCAAAAGCCATTCATCTGCGAAACCAAAGAAGCAGGTCTCGGCGATCCGATTGATGCGGACTGCTCGGTGAAAACGGTTTACCAGTGGTTCTATCGTTCATCGCTGACTCAAGGCTTCACCGAACTGGCTGATCCTTACGCGGCTTATCCCGCAGACACGATGACGACCGTCACCAAAGATGGCGCAGCCGTGCCCTTCGTCGTTCGCGTCGAGTCCGCCACCATCAATCGCGGCATCGCGCGTATCTCTGTGCTGGATGATCCACACGCACGCGGCGCAGGCAAACCGTTTGCCCCTACGTGGAATCACCGCGTGTATTACGCCTATGGCGAATCTTGCGGCACGGGTTATCACCAAGGCATCAACGATCCCACGATCGTGATGGCAGGCTTGCCAGACCCCAGCAACATCGACACCAATCGCATCCTGATCAATCTGGTTGGCATCGATCAGCGCCTAGGCAAAGGCGATGTGATCGTGCACTCGACTGCAAGTGCTTACGGCGTCAATTGCAATCCGATGCTCAGCATTGAAACTGCAATGATGATCAAAGAACACATCACCGAGCAGTATGGTTTGATTGACGATGTGATCGGCACCAACGGTTCTGGCGCAGCATTGCAGCAGTACAACGCCGTCAACAATGCACCGGGCTTACTCACCGGCGCCATGCCCACCGCAACTTTTGCAGACGTTGCCAGCACGGCGATGACCGTCGTCGACTGCGGCCTGCTCAATCACTACTACAGCACGCGTTCAAACTGGACCGGCTTCAAACAAGCCGCAGTCAACGGACATCTGATCACCACCGACGGCCTCACGCTCGACAACACACCAGCGCTCAACAGCATCTGCGCCAGTTGGGTCAGCGCCTTTCTCGATGTGATTGATCCAACAAAAGGTTGCGCCAGCGCCGTCCCTGAAGCGATGCGTTACAACAAAGAAACCAAGAAAGGTGTGCGCTGCACCGTTCAGGACGCACAGGTAAACATCTGGGGCCGTGATCCAAAAACCGGATTCGCACGTCGCCCCATGGACAACATCGGCATTCAATACGGCCTCGCAGCACTCAACGCCGGAACCATCAGCACTGATGAATTCATTGATCTCAATCAGAACATCGGCGGCTTCGGCATTGATGGTGACTACGTATCAGAGCGCATGGATATGGGCGCCGATGTTGCAGAACTCGCTCACCGCGCTGGCCAAGTCATCGGTCGCGGCGCACTGGGCGAAACACCTGTGATGGATATCGCGCCTTATCTGGATTTAATTCCTGTCCTCAACATTCACGAATCCATCCGTCCATTCACCGTGCGCGCACGTCTGCGCAAATACACCGGACAAGACACGGTTGCGAGCTCCGGCTTAACGCAAAGTATGTGGCGCGGTGTGCTTACTCAACCTGATGCGTTCTCCGCAATGGATCAATGGATTGCGGCGATGCATAACCCAACATCTGAAAATCGCATCGCTGCAGTTCAAGCCGCACGTCCCGCTGAGGCACAAGATCGCTGCGTGATCGGAACGCTCGGCGGCCGACTCGAATTGCCCAACGCAATCCTTGGACCACTCGGCATTCAAGCACCACTACTTCCAGCAGCAGGCTTGCCGGGCGTTGTGATTCCACTGCGCGTCGACATTCCGGAAGAGTTCGACACACCGAACACACCAATTGGTCCATGCCAAACGTTACTGGCAGTTCCCGGCACGCCGCGCATGGCTGCAGGCATGCCGCTGACAGATGACGTCATCAAATGTCAGCTCAAGCCAATTGATCCAACGGACTACCCCGCTGGCATCTCCGAAGCACAACTCAACAAATTGCGCGTGCTCTATCCACAAGGCGTTTGCGACTACACCAAACCTTCGGTCGGCTTTACCGAGAAGAGCATGTTGTGGCCAAGCTTTGGTGGGGAGAAACGTGTGGAGCCTTATGGATTGCGCTGGAGAGTGGCGCGGTCGAATTGATTTAAATGCTTCAACAAAAAGGCGACCTTCGGGTCGCTTTTTTATTGTTGTAGCTGTTGTAGGAGCGCCTCTTAGGCGCGATCAG
>JAZKEM010000110.1:0-2310 GCA_040387055.1 Pseudomonadota bacterium
TGCTTTTAAAGGTGATTTCTTTGGGTTACGTTTCTTTGCACCAGCAAAGAAAGGTGACTCGCGCCACAGCGCGAAACACGCCATCTCAAAGAAGAGCAGGCAGCAGCCACGCCGCAAGGCGGCACACCAAAACATCACAATGAAAAGCACATGGGCTAAACGCAGCGTGCGCTCGAAATGACGCGCGGTTAGCAGCGCTCGCGCAACCACTGTTCCAGAATCACTCGCGCAGCCTGACCGTCTCGATCACCTTTACGCACACGCCGCGTCATCTGCCCACTGGCGCGAGCATCACGCAGGATATTGTCGGCCGCACGTGAAGAAAAACGTTCGTCGCTAGTGTGCACCGGTAACTTAATGCGCCCTTCAATTTGGCGGATAAATTTACGCGTCAGCGTGGTGATGAGCTGATCGCTGCCATCCTCGTTTAGCGGCATGCCCACAATAAGCGCGGCGGGGCGCCATTCGGCAATGACCTTTTCAATGGCAGTCCAGTCGCCGGTCACGAGCGTGGGCAAGGGACGTGCGCTACCCGTCAGATCATCGCCAATGGCTGCGCCGATACGCTTTTCGCCGTAGTCGAAGGCGAGGTACACACTACTCATGATTCACGAGTGACCAGCGCCAGTCGAAATCTGGGTGACGTCGATCCCAAGCAAACGCGTGGCAGACTGCCAGCGATCACGGGCAGGCGTGTGAAACAGAATTGCCTGATCAATTGGCGTGTTGAGCCAAGAGTTGTTCATGATTTCAGTTTCAAGCTGGCCCGCGCTCCAACCGGCATAGCCGAGGGCGATGAAATATTCCTTGGGCCCTTCGCCAAGGCCAATGGCTTTGAGGATGTCGCGCGAGGTGGTGATGTAGAGGTTGTCAGCCACCTGCATGCACGATTCCCAAGTGGCAGGTTGACGATGCACGACAAAGCCGCGTTCGGGTTGCACCGGGCCACCCCAGAAAATCTGGCGCTCGGCGTCTTCCGCATTAAATTCGAAGCCCATCTGGCTCATCATTTCGCTAAATGTGAGCTCAATCGGACGGTTGATGACGAGGCCGATTGCGCCGTCGTCGCTGTGTTCGCACATGAGGGTGACGGAGTGATCGAAGTTCTCGTCCTCCAGCCCCGGCATGGCGACCAGAAATTGATTCTTAAATTGAGATTCAGTGGCCATAGACCCCAGTATCCGGCGCTCAAACGGGCATGACAAGTTTGTGACCGTCAGACGGTGCCAAAGCTTTGACGTGCGGAGGGATTTACGTCTTTGAGATTGACGATGCCTCTGCGTTGGAGCGCAGAGGCGTCATCAGGTTTAACGTGCGTTGAGGCGTGATTCCAGCGCGGCGATTAACTGACCGCCGATATCAGTGCCATAAGCCTTGTCGATTTCGCGCGCGCAAGTCGGCGAGGTGACGTTAATTTCGGTGAGGTGCTCGCCAATCACATCAAGGCCTACAAATAACAGGCCGAGTTCTTTCAAACGCGGGCCCACTTGTGCAGCGATCCAGCGATCGTGCTCAGTCAGTGGTTGTGGACGGCCGCTGCCACCCGCCGCGAGATTGCCGCGGGTTTCGCCAGCCATCGGTACGCGTGCAAGACAGTAAGGAACAGGCTCGCCATCGACCATCAGAATGCGCTTGTCGCCATCCTTGATCGCAGGCAAATAGCGCTGTGCCACGATGGTGGTCTGGCCGTTATTGGTGAGCTGCTCTAATACAGCGCCGAGATTCATCCCATCAGCGCCAACGCGGAAAATGCCGGCGCCGCCCATGCCGTCAACGGGCTTATAAATGACATCGCCATGCTCAGCGTGAAAGGCGCGCAGCGTCGACATGTCACGCGAGAACAGGGTTGGCGGTGTGCACTGCGAGAACCATGCGGTGAACATTTTCTCGTTGCAATCGCGCAGGCTGCGCGGCTTGTTGGCGACGAGTGCACCTTGATCTTCGGCGCGTTCCAGAATGTAAGTCGCGGTGACGTATTCCATATCAAACGGCGGATCTTTACGCATCAGAATCGCGTCGAGCTCACCGAGCTTGATGGTTTCCGCTTCACCTATGAATTCGAACCAATGCTTGCTGTCATCGAAAACTTTCACGGGACGCGTACGACCCATTGCCACGCCATCGCGCAGGGATAAGTCCTGCATCTCTAAATACTGCAGCGACCAGCCACGCTTCTGCGCTGCCAGCATCAAAGCCAAGGTGGTGTCCTTATAAGGCTTGATGTGGTCGATGGGGTCCATGACCACGCCAAGGCGCTTTTGAGGTGTGCTCATCTCAACCACCTTTTGCATCGGCTTCAATTTCACGCGC
>JAZKEM010000111.1:0-6306 GCA_040387055.1 Pseudomonadota bacterium
AGGCCGCGCGGGCCTTTGGGCTTGCGGCGATTTCTTCGAATGTGGTGAGCAGTGATTTTAGTTGAGCTTGATACTTTTCGACGGCAGCGTCCTTCACCAGACCGTAACCACCAATCTCGCCAGCTGCGCGGGCGATCTCAATGCCGGTCGGCAATGTTGCTTCATCAAGGCGCCCAACCAAGCCATTGATCAGTTCACGATATTCCCCGATCAGACGCCGTTCAAGGCGGCGCTCCGGGAAATAGCCAAAGGGATCAAAAGGCGTTGCGCGTAGAGTCTTTAATCGGGCCAGCAGCCTGAACGCAGGCAGCATCCAAGGGCCAAAGCTACGTTTCTTTGGGCGACCGTTTGAATCCTTGCCTGGCAGCATTGGCGGCGCGAGGCTGAAACGCAGTTTGAAGTCGCCGCTGAACTGTTCGCGCAAACGCTCCATGAACTTGGGATCAGCATACAGACGCGCAACTTCGTACTCGTCCTTGTAAGCCATCAAGCGAGCGAGTGAGAGCGCAACTTCACGTACGAAGGTTTCACCGGCGTTCAGTTTCAGTGCGGTGATCTTCTGACGAACGCCATCGACAAAGCTGCGATACGTTTCGGCGTAAGCGGCATTCTGATAATCAGTAAGCAGACGCATGCGACTGGCCAATACATCGTCGACGGTCACGAGTGGTGCAATTTGGGTTTTCTCTGCGAGTTCGGCTGCAAGTGCTTCCGGTGCATGTG
Organism: Pseudomonadota bacterium; assembly: GCA_040387055.1. Lineage (GTDB taxonomy): Bacteria > Pseudomonadota > Gammaproteobacteria > Nevskiales > Nevskiaceae > Stenotrophobium. Next base: position 724 of record JAZKEM010000111.1, read on the forward strand.
CCGCCAGGCGACCCAATGCAAAGGTGCGAAGATTGCCTTCAACGAACGTGCCGTTGAGACGAATCGCTTGTTCAATCGATGCCACCGCAATCGGTATTAACCCTTTCTGCACCGCATAACCCAACATCAGGATATTGGTGCCGATGCTGTCGCCGGTGAGATCCGTCGCAAGCTTGCTGGCGTTGAGTTCATACAGCGGCGCGTCACCAGTCGCGTTGACGACTGCGCTACGCATGCGCGCTTCGCCAAGATCAATGTTTTTATTGCTTTGGAAATCACCCGTCGGCGCGACGTCAGTGTTGAGAATGGCAACGGTGCGACCGGGGCGCACAGTTTTCAGAACCGGTGCGCCGGAGGCCACAATCATGTCGCAGCCAATCAACACATCGGTCATGCCTTCGCTGAGGCGCGAGGTGTAGATGCCTTCAGGTGAGCGACCAATGCGTATGTGACTCGTGACCGCGCCGCCTTTCTGCGCCATGCCCGTTAGATCAAGAATCGTGCAGCCCTTAGCGTCGAGATGCGCCGCCATGCCGAGCAGCGCGCCAATCGTCAGCACGCCGGTGCCACCAATACCGCCGACGAGAATATTGCAGCCGTATTCATCGAGTGCCGCGATTGCAGGTTCTGGCAACGCCGCAATCAATTGCTGCAAACGTTTTGGATCTCCGCTGGAACGCACCGCGATCTTTGCGCCAGTCACCGTGACGAATGAAGGGCAGAAACCCTTCACGCAGCTGTAGTCCTTATTGCAGGACGACTGATCAATCTTGCGCTTGCGTCCAAACTCGGTTTCCACCGGCAGCACGCTCAAGCAATTGGATTGCACCGAGCAATCGCCACAACCTTCGCAAACTGCCGTGTTGATGAAAACGCGCGTATCCGGATCTTCCAGCAAGCCGCGTTTACGACGACGGCGTTTTTCTGCAGCGCAGGTTTGTTCGTAGACGATTCCTGATACGCCTTTGACCAACTGCAGCTCACGCTGAACCGAATCGAGATCATCACGATGATGAACGGTGACGCCATCCGGCACGCCCGCGTTGATGTAGTGATCTGGATTGTCTGTCACCAGCTTCACCGGGTTCACGCCTTCCGCGAGCAACTGCTTGACCATGCCGATCGGCGACATCATGGATTCAACAGGCTGGCCGCCGGTCATCGCCACCGCATCGTTGTAGAGCAGTTTGTAAGTGAGATTCGCTTTGGATGCGACCGCCGCGCGAATCGCGAGAACGCCGGAGTGCGAGTAGGTGCCATCGCCCATGTTCTGAAACACATGCGGACGGTCGACGTACTGACTCACCGATAACCACGGCGAACCTTCGTGCCCCATCGGCACGAACTGCATCGTGTTGCGATCCATCACTACGGCAGCAAGGCCGTGGCAACCAATGCCGCCGAGCGCGAGTGCGCCATCAGGAATCTTGGTGCTGGTGTTGTGTGGGCAGCCTGAACAGAAAAACGCAGGACGCGTTGTGCCACTGCCTGCAGTTAAAGCACGCGTTTCAAGTTCGCGATAAGCGTTGATATGCGTTTGCACATGCTCGTCGTGAATGCCGAGCTGTTCCAGCATCGTGCTGATCGCATGGCGCACATGTGAGCCAGACAATTCACCCGTGGATGGCAACAGCGCTGCACCTTGCAGATCCTGCTTGCCCGCAAGCGCGGGACGCTGATCCGCAGGCACGGCGTAGAGATGTCGTGCGATCTGGTCTTCCATCACCGGACGCTTTTCTTCAACGACGAGCACGGCTTTACTGCCTTGGGCAAACTCGGTGAGACGCACCTTATCCATCGGCCAGATCAAGCCTGGCTTGTAAACGCGAATGCCAAGACGTCGGCAGGTTTCTTCATCAAGCGCGAGATCTGCCAGCGCCTGACGTACATCGAGATAGGCCTTGCCTGCCGTCACAATGGAAAGCGTGCGCCGCTCGCCATCAATCACAACACGATCAATGCCATTCGCACGCGCAAAAGCAGTCGCTGCAGGCAAACGTTTGTTGACCAGAGAATCTTCTTCAATCAGTGGTGGCTGGTTCTGTTTCAAACTCACGCCGCCTGCTGGCAACTGATAATCGCTTGGCAGCACGTATTCGCGATGCGGGTCTGGCAGTTCTGCAGATGCGGAGAGATCGAGTGTATCGGTGATGCATTTCAGCCCGACATAGCAACCGCTGTAGCGCGACATCGCAATGCCAAACAAACCGAATTCCATGATCTCGCTGATCGTCGCCGGATACAGAATCGGCAGCATCGCCGCGATCAGCGTGTGCTCGGATTGATGCGCGCTGTCAGAAGATTTGCCGCCGTGATCATCACCGGCAATGGCGAGGAAACCACCTTTCGCTGCGCTGCCTTCGAGATTGCCGAGCTTGAGTGATTCGCCAGCGCGATCAACGCCAATGCCCTTGCCGTACCAAAGTCCAAAGATGCCTTCGAAATCAGACTTGCCATACCACGCAAGCTGCTGCGTTCCGCGTATTGCGCTGACGGCTAGTTCTTCGTTGAGGCCCGGCACAAAGCGGATGTCGTGCTCATCAAGGAGTTTCTGTGCGCCCCACAAAGCTGAGTCGTAAACGCCGAGTGGTGAGCCGCGGTAGCCAGAGATATAGCCTGCCGTTTTCAAACCCGCTGCGCGATCGCGGCGAATTTGATCGAGTGGCAGGCGTACCAAAGCTTGGTTTGAAGAAATGAAGACGCGTCCGCTTTCTTGGCGGTATTTGTCGTCTAGCGTCGTGACTGACTTGGTCATACACGTAGGGCGGGAGTTATCCCGCCTTTTTGGGTTCCGGCTTGACGGCCAGCAATGGCGGGATGCTCCCGCCCTACGTGAACGTCATTCATTTGCGAGTCGGCTCGCGATTCAAATTCGAAAGCGGAAAATCACACTTCCCCTCAATCGTCTGCTGAATCTCAATCAAGTTGCCTTCCGGATCACGTCCGTAAATCGTCTTCACATGCCCCACATCAATCGGCCCGGGCTGGCCAAAGCTCATGCCTAAGCCCTTGAGGCGTTCGTATTCCTGTTCAATCTCGGTGACATCAACGCAGAAGTGGGTATAGCCCTTGTCGGTGGCGTTGCGGGCTTTGGTCTCGCCTGTAGGGCGGATGTACTCGAACATTTCCAGATAGCAGGTGCCGCAGCGCAGCATCGCGCCGCGCGCTGCGGAATTCGGCACATCGACGATGCGGTCGATGAACTCATTGCCGTCCCATTCAAAAGGTTCGCCAACCAGCTCAAAGCCAAACGCATCCTTGTAAAAACGGACCATTTTGTTGAGGTCGTGGACGTGTACCGCCACGTGGTGGATGCCTCTGATCATTTGTATTTTTCTCCGAGCATGAGCCTACGGCCCCCGTAAGAGGGTCTGGCGAGTCTAGCGACGCACAGAAGTGGCATGAAGGCGTTGGCCTTAGCAGGCAAATGCGTCTGCGCTCGTAGTCATTCCGGGCGGGGAGGGGAAAGCCATAATCCTGACAGGCAGCTGACACAAGTTGCGAGGAGATAGGTGCATGGCTAAAACGTTATTCGTAGGCGCAAAAATCTGGGACGCCACCGGCGCCGCGCCGTATCTGGGCGATGTGCTCGTCGAGGGCAACCGCATCAGCGCCGTCGCCAAGGGCGCAGGCAAATTGCCGCAAGCCGACTGCACGGTGATCGACGCCAAAGGCATGTTCCTGATGCCCGGCATGACCGAAGGCCACGCGCACCTCTCGTTCGAAGCCGTCACCGCGACCGAAGATCTGATCACGCCATCGCCAGAAGCGCACACCCTGCTCACCGCACGTGTCGCCAAAGTCCTGCTCGATCACGGCTTCACCAGCGCCTGGGGCGCATCAGAAGCCAAGCTGCGACTCGGCGTTGCTGTGCGTGATGCCGTCAACGCCGGCCTGCTGCCGGGCCCACGCATTCGTGCTGGCTCATTGGAAATTTCTGTCACCGGCGCCATGGGCGACGAGAGCCGCGAACACAATCCGCGCATTGGTCCGTCAGTGATCATCGATGGTCCAGAAGAAATGCGTAAGGCCGTTCGCACCGCATGCCGAGAAGGCTGCGACAACATCAAGCTCGATGTCTCCGGCGATCCGTTCTACCCAAGCACGCCCGCGCACACCACGCCGATGGCGTATGAAGAAATCCTGATGGCGGTGGAAACCGCGCACGCCTACGGTCGCAAGGTCAACGCACACACGCGTTCGATTGGCGGCACGCAGGCCTGCGTACGCGCCGGTGTCGACGTGCTGTTCCACGTCGAATACTCCGACGAAAAAACCCTCGACATGCTGGAAGAAGCTAAAGACCGCGTCTTCGTCGTGCCGACCGTCAGCCTGTTTCACACCATCAACAACAACGAGGCCAAGAGCATTGGCCTCACCGCAGAAATCGGCGGCTACATGGGCATCCCCGGCCTGCTTGAAGAATCCGTGAAGACGCACACCGAACTACGCAAGCGCGGTATCAAGCATTTGATTGGCGGTGACTACGGTTTCGCATGGAGCCGTCAAGGCACCAACGCGCGTGATCTTCAATTCTTTGTCGACTACTACGGCTACAGCCCAGCTGATGCGCTGCGTTGCGCAACGCAAAACGGCGGCTTGCTGATGACCTATGGCAGCGCCGAGCGACAGGGCGAAATCACGCACGGCCATCTCGCAGATTTGCTGCTGGTCGATGGCGATCCACTCGCCGATCTCTCCGTGATGCTCGATGCCAAGCGCCTCGTCGTCATCATGAAAGACGGACAAATTCACAAAAACGAAAGCGCCGCGATTCAACAGCGCGCAGCAGCGTAGGAGAAGCACGATGAGCGACACAATCAAACTCGCCGACCTCAAGAAAGGCGAAGCCCGTTGCCCGGGTGCACCGAGCACGCAGGACATCATTGCGGCCGATAAGGTTGCAGCACCGGGTTGGGTGCGTTCAGAGTCTTACCAGTTCCTCGGCGACGAAGACATTTCCAAGGATCGTTACATCGATCCGGCTTACGCCAAAAAAGAAATCACCAGCCTCTGGACCAAGACCTGGCAGTTCGCTTGCCGCGAAGAGCACATCCCCAGCGTCGGCGACTATCACGTCTACGATCTCGGCCCTTACTCCTTCATCATCACGCGCGTTGCCGAGAACGACATCCGCGCTTACTACAACGCCTGTCTCCATCGCGGCACCAAGCTGCGCGCCTCCGGCACCGAAGGCAATGCAGAAGAGTTCAAGTGCAGCTTCCACGGCTGGACATGGAACATCGACGGCACGCACAAGGAAACCCTCTGCCCCTGGGATTTCCCCCACGTTGAATTCAACAAGCTGACGCTGCCAGAAGCCAAGGTCGAACGCCTCGGTGGTTTCGTCTTCATCAACATGGACAAGAACGCACCCACGCTCGCCGAATATCTCGGCCCCGCTGCCAAGTCACACATCGACGCGTGGAAGTTGGAAAACCGCTACATCTATCTGCACGTGTCCAAGCGTCTGCCCTGCAACTGGAAGCTCGCGATTGATGCTTTCCTTGAGGCGTATCACGTCATCGAAACGCATCCGCAGGTTGCGCCCTCCAACGGCGACGCCAACACGCAGTACGACGT
>JAZKEM010000112.1:0-50003 GCA_040387055.1 Pseudomonadota bacterium
TGAAGGCGATGAAGCACAACGCGCTGGTCTGCAACATCGGCCACTTCGACAACGAAATCCAGATGGATCGTCTGAATGCCGAAGCTGGCGTCGTCAAGATGAACATCAAGCCACAGGTCGACCACTACACCTTCCCCGGCGGCAAGAGCATCTACATTCTTGCTGAAGGTCGCTTGGTGAATCTCGGTTGCGCCAACGGCCACCCGGCTTTCGTGATGAGCAACTCCTTCTCCAACCAGACGCTCGCGCAGATCGACCTCTGGAAGAACAAGGACACGTACGAAAAGACCGTGTATCGCCTGCCGAAGAAGCTCGACGAAGAAGTAGCCGCGCTGCACTTGGAGCAAATCGGCGTGAAGCTGACCAAGCTCACCGCAGATCAGGCCGCTTATCTCGGTGTACCGGTTGAAGGCCCTTACAAGCCTGACCACTACCGCTACTAGGAATCAGCAACGGGGCCGCACATGCGGCCCCAATGCTCTGGACGCTATGACTGCAAAGAACGTAACTTTTTCTTTCGAGTTGTTTCCGCCTCGCACACCTGAGGGCGCTGCAAAGCTGCCCGCAGTTATTGCGAAGCTCGCGGAACTCAAGCCCGAATATTTCTCCGTAACTTACGGCGCCGGCGGCTCTGATCAAGACGGCACTTACGAAACCGTAATGCGCGTGATCAAACAAACCGGCATCGAAGGCGCGCCGCACCTCACTTGCGTCGGCTCTACACGCGAAAACATCAAATCATTGCTCGACAAGTATCGCGCTGCGGGCATTCGCCGCATCGTGACACTGCGCGGTGATTTGCCTGCGACCGCGATGGATACGAGCGCACCAGGCGAATTGCGTTACGCCAATGAGTTGGTCAGCTTCATCCGCGAATTGCATGGCGACTATTTCCATCTGGAAGTGGCCGCGTATCCGGAAACACATCCACAAGCAGCAAGCCCAGAAGCCGATTTCGAAAACTTCCGCCGCAAGGTTGAAGCGGGCGCAGATGTTGCCGTGACGCAGTATTTCTACAACGCCGATAGCTATTTCGATTTCGTCGAACGTTGCCAGAAAGCCAGCATCACGATCCCGATCATCGCCGGCATCATGCCGATCACCAATCACGCGCAGCTCACGCGTTTCTCCGCCGCTTGCGGCGCTGAAATTCCGCGTTGGGTGCGTTTGCGTCTTGAGCAGTATCAGGACGACAAGCAGTCGCTGCAGGACTTCGGTCTGGATGTCGTCACCCGCCTGTCGCGCACGCTGCTCGACAACGGCTGCCCGGGCATTCACTTCTATACGCTCAATCAATCTGAAGCCACGCTGCGTTTGTGGAAGAATCTGGGACTACCCGTTCCAGTGACTTCTGCAAACACTTGAGTAGCGCAGCTCCAATCTATGATCTAGCCGTCATCGGCGCCGGCCCTGCCGGCGCTGCTGCGGCATTCCACGCAGCGCGCGCAGGTTTGCGCGTTGTACTCCTCGATAAATCTGAATTTCCACGCGACAAGATTTGTGGCGATGGACTGACTGCGCGCGCGGTTGTTGAGTTGCAGAAACTCGGACTTGAAGCTGAAGTGCAAAAGCGCGGCGCGCGTATTCATCAATTTCAGATGACGGCTCCGCTGGGCCGCGTCGTTGCGCAACTCAAAGGCGCGCCCGGGTTTCCGGATTACGCCTATGTGCTGCCGCGCTTGCAGCTGGACATGCTGTTGGTTGAACGCGCTGTTGCCGCGGGCGCTGAACTGCGCACGCAGCAGGAAGTCACCCACTGGGATGCCGACGACAACGGCATCACGCTGACGATCAAAACATCTGGCAGCACGCAAAAGCTACGCGCACGACTGGCGATTCTCGCTACCGGCGCACATCTGGCTCTCGCGCAACGCATGCGCCTGCTCACGCGCAAACCAGAAATGATGGTGGCCTCGCGCCAATATCTCGAAGGCCTGGAACAGCAGGACACCTGGCATCTGCATTTCGGTCGCAGCACCTTGCCGGGCTATGGCTGGATTTTCCCGGCAGGGAATGGCCTTGCGAATGTCGGCATAGGCTTGGAACACCGGCGCCGTGATCGCTCGCTCAATGATGATCTGGCGCGCTACCTATCGAGCAAACCCGCGCAGATCATTCTCAAGGGCGCGAAAGCGGTCGCGCCGCCAAAGAACTTCCCGCTGCGCTGGGATTTCTTGCAGTCGCCGCTGACTGCGCCGCGCTTGCTGATTGCGGGCGAAGCCGCAGGCCTAGTGAACCCACTGACGGGCGAAGGAATCGACTACGCGCTGGAATCTGGCCATGTCGCCGCCACGCACGCGATCCGCACCCTGCAAGCTGGCATCGAAGACCCTGCCACCTATGCCGCTGCGCTGCATGCCGAATACGACAAGCTCTTTGTGTTCAGCCAGCGCCTGCGTGACTGGTGTCGCACGCCTTGGGGCGTTTCGACATTGGCACTAGGCGCGATGGCGCGGCCTGATTTGAAAATGCGCCTAGTTGGGAGCTTGCTGGGTGGGCACGCGGCTCCATCACTGCCCACTGCAAAACGTCTATTGAAAGCACTGCTGCGCCCGCAGCCCACAAACTAACTGCGCAAAATCACCCCATACGGGCCATCCAAAAGTGAGGCGCCAAACGCCCTCGTTTACCTTAAGAATTAACGCTAAGTACATGCCACACATAGAAAAGGTTCTAATATTCACAAAATCTGTGGATAACTGTGTGGACAATGATTCCTAGAATTAGCTAAGTAACGGCTGCGTCGAACTTTTTTCCGTTCAGGCCAGTTTATAATCAGGCTTAATTTGTTAATAAAATCATTAACTTACTGAAATATTGCAGCATTCTTGCAGAAAAATGTCGTTTTTACTTGGTTTCTCGGGGCATCGCCGCACTACTGTGCATAAGCATAGAACCCCGCATATAAATTTTTGACGCTGTCAAGACCTTAAACTGACCTCTATGTCATTAACTCGCTCACCACGTCCTATCGTTCTCTGCTTCTCCGGCCACGATCCTAGTGGCGGCGCGGGGATCCATGCCGATATCGAAGCCATTGGCGCAATGGGTGCTCATGCCCTGACCATCATTACGGCCCACACCCTGCAGGACACCCGCAATGTCGAGCGCGTGGCGCCTACGGATCTGACTCTGCTGGCCGAACAGATTGTGGCGCTGTCGAGCGATAGCGTGATCAGTGCAATTAAAGTCGGCCTGCTGGGCGAAGCGGCGCAGATTTCAGTGATTGCCCGCACCGCGCAACATCTCGGTGTGCCGCTGGTGCTTGATCCGATCCTGCGTGCCGGAGGCGGCAACAATCTAGCAAGCACGGCCACCATCATGGCCATGCAGACCCAACTCTTTCCCCTAACGACGGTGCTGACGCCCAATGCCGCGGAAACGCGTCGGCTAGCCCCGGGCGACACCCTCGCTGAAAGCGCACAGGAACTGCTGCAAGCGGGCTGCGCCAATGTGCTGGTCACCGGCGGAGATGAGCCCGGCGACGACGTGGTGAACAGCTGGTACCGCGCAGATCACGCCACACAGACTTTTCATTGGCCACGCATGCCAGAAACTTTCCACGGCGCAGGCTGCACGCTGGCTTCTTCCATTGCCGCACTGCTCGCACAGGGCCGCGAAGTCGGCGACGCACTGGCCGAAGCACAGGCCTATACCCAGCGCACGCTGCAAAACGCTCAGGGCACAGGCCAAGGCCGCCGTATTCCCGGACGGTTGTTATGAAAGCCTCACATCCTCATCCGACTGCTGCCGCACTGCGCGGCCTCTACGCCATCACTTCCGAAGCGATCTGCAGCGACAGCGGCACACTGCTCGCAGCAGTCGAAGAAGCGCTGGCGGGTGGCGCACGTCTGCTGCAATACCGCGACAAGCGGAACAGCGCCGATGTGCGTGCGAACCACGCACACACCCTGCTCGGCCTCTGCCACGAACATGGCGCGCTGTTTATCGTCAACGACGACGTCGAACTGGCCCTGGCCTGCGGCGCAGACGGTGTGCATGTCGGGAATACCGACGCCTCTCTCGCCACGGCGCGGGCCAAGCTCGGCGAACAAGCCGTCATCGGCGTCAGCTGCGCCGGTTCGATTGAGCGCGCACTGGCTGCGCAGGCGGGCGGCGCGAGTTATGTCGCCTTTGGTCGCTTCTTCGATTCGCGCACCAAACCGAATGCGCCAGCCTCTGAGCCGAGCCTGCTGAATCTGGCGCGGCCGCAGTTGCAGATTCCGATCTGCGCCATTGGCGGCGTCACGCCAGACAACGCGGGCGATCTGATCGCGCGCGGTGCGGACATGGTCGCGGCGGTCGAAGGCATTTTTGGTGCGTCGGATATCGAAGCTGCTGCGCGCCATTACGCGCAACTGTTTCCGTCTTAAGCCCCCGCTGCAGCTTCGCGGCGCGTAAAATCGCGCCTCATTTCCGTTTGTCGCAAATCGTCGCCATGACCACCACTCGCTCCGAAGCCCTGTTCGACTACGCCCAGCAATACATTCCGGGCGGCGTGAATTCTCCCGTTCGCGCGTTCAAGTCTGTTGGCGGCACGCCACGCTTCATTGCTGGCGCACTCGGCGCACGCATCATCGACGTCGACGGCAAGTCTTATATCGACTACGTCGGCTCTTGGGGTCCGATGATTCTTGGTCACCAAGACACTGATGTTTTCATCGCTATGCAGAAGCAACTCGGCATTGGCCTGTCTTACGGCGCACCGACCGAACTCGAAATCGAAATGGCGGAACTGTTGTGCAAGCGCGTGCCGGGCATGGAACAGGTCCGCATGTGTAATAGCGGCACCGAAGCAACGATGTCAGCCATTCGCCTCGCACGCGGCTACACCGGCCGCGACAAGCTGATCAAATTTGAAGGCTGCTACCACGGTCACGCTGATGCGCTACTGGTGAAAGCGGGCTCCGGCGCGCTGACGTTTGGTGTACCGACTTCGCCGGGCGTGCCTGCGGATGTTGCGCGTCACACATTGACCGCAACCTACAACGATCTCGCTAGCGTCGCCCAACTGTTCAACGCCAATCTCGATGGTGTTGCTTGCCTCATCGTTGAGCCTGTTGCTGGCAACATGAATTGCGTGCCACCTGCGCCCGGTTTCCTGCAAGGTCTGCGTGATCTCTGCACGCAGCACGGCGCGGTACTGATTTTTGATGAGGTGATGACCGGCTTCCGCGTTGGCATTCGCGGTGCATCGGGTCTCTACGACGTCACGCCGGATCTGACGACGCTCGGAAAAATCATTGGCGGCGGCATGCCGGTCGGTGCATTTGGCGGTCGCAAAGACATCATGCAAAAGCTTTCGCCTGCTGGCCCGGTGTATCAGGCCGGCACGCTGTCAGGCAATCCGCTGGCAATGGCCGCAGGCTTGGCAACGCTGCGTAAACTCGACAACGTCATGCTCTATGCGCAGCTCGAAGCCAGCACCACGCAATTACTCGACGGCCTTAAAGCTGCGGCCAAGGATGCAGGCGTTGCATTCACAACGACACAAGTCGGCAGCATGTTCGGCCTCTACTTTGGTGAAGGCCCGATCCGCGGTCTTGCCGACGTGATGCAGTGCGATGCAGAACGCTTCAAGATTTTCTTCCACGCCATGCTGGATCGCGGCGTGTATCTCGCACCTTCTGCTTTTGAAGCCGGCTTTGTCGGCGCCAAACACGGCGAAGCTGAAATCACGGCAACAATCAACGCCGCGCGCGAAGCGTTTGCGCTGTGCAAGGCTGCATAAACGATGTCTGAGAACAGCGGATTTCTGACCAAGCTGCGCGCGGGCCTTAACAAGGGCGATTCGTTTCTTACACGTGATCTCGGCACCTTGTTCAGCGGCGACAAGCTGCGCGATGACGCTATCGAAGAACTCGAAAGCCGTTTGCTGATGGCCGATGCCGGCATCGAAGCGACGACTTGGCTGATTGAACGCCTGCAATCCGAAGTCAACGCAGGCCGCGTCAAAAACGAAAAGCAGTTGCGCGCGGTGCTGAAGAAATTTCTGGTTGAACTGCTCGCGCCGGTCAGCAAGCCGCTGACGATTCCGCCGTTCATCAAGCCTTACATTCTGTTTGTTGCAGGCGTGAATGGCGTTGGCAAAACCACCACCATCGGCAAACTCGCTTCGCGCCTGAAGAAAGAAGGCAAAACTGTGCTGCTCGCCGCGGGCGACACTTTCCGCGCCGCCGCCGTGCAACAGCTGACAACTTGGGCTGAGCGCGCTGATGTGCCGATTCTCTCTCAAGGCGAAGGCGCTGATTCCGCCAGCGTGATTTTTGACGCTGTGCAATCGGCCAAATCTCGCGGCATTGATGTCGTCATCGCCGACACCGCAGGTCGCCTGCACACGCAAGCGCATCTGATGGAAGAGCTGCGCAAGATCAAACGCGTGGTGCAGAAGCACGACCCCTACGCGCCACATGAAGTGCTGATGGTGGTTGACGCCACCACCGGCGGCAATGCCTTGACGCAAGCTTTACAGTTTCATGAAGCAATTGGCTTGACCGGTATCGCCATCACCAAGTTGGACGGCACGGCGAAGGGCGGTATCCTGCTGGCTATCGCGCGGCGCATGGCGCTGCCGGTACGATTTGTTGGCCTGGGCGAAGGCGTCGAAGATCTTGAACCCTTCGATGCAGAAGCCTATGCCGAAGCACTGATCAACCCTTGAGCTAAACCTCACCACGCATGACGGACATCATTCAATTTCACGACGTCAGCCACCGCTATGCGGGCGGCCACGATGTGCTCTCGCATGTCAGCTTCAGCGTGAAGCAGGGCGAGATGGTGTTTCTCACCGGCGCCAGCGGCGCAGGTAAATCAACGATTCTGCGTTTGGTTGCACTGATCGCACGCGCTACACGCGGACAGGTTCATGTGCACGGCCAGACGTTGGCGAGCGTGAAGCCGCGACACATTCCAGCCTATCGCCAACGCCTCGGCTTAGTGTTTCAAGATTTCAATCTGCTCAACGATCGCACGGTGTTCGACAACATCGCATTGCCCTTGATCATTCGTGGTCACTCGCATCGTGATGTCGGCCGCCAAGTCCGCGCCGCATTGGATCAGGTTGATCTGCTCAATAAAGAAAAAGTTTATCCGCTGACTTTGTCGGGCGGCGAGCAACAGCGCGTCGGCATCGCACGCGCCGTGGTCACCAAGCCTGATTTGATTCTGGCTGACGAGCCGACCGGCAACCTCGATCCAGAAATGGCGCATGAAGTGATGCGCATTTTCGAGCGCTTCAATCAGGTCGGTGTCAGCGTGTTGGTTGCAACGCACGCCATCGATCTGATCAAGGTCATGCCCCATCGCATGATTCACCTTGAGCATGGCCGCATCAGCATGAAAGTACCTCTCAGCATTCGCCACGCGGGAGATACGCCTTATGTCTAGGGCAGCTGCGAATAGCGATCGCCGTCAGACGTTTTTTTCGCGCCTGTTGGAGGAGCACGCTCGCGTGTTCTTCTTCTCGCTCGGAAAACTTTGGCAAAACCCCGCAGGCACACTGCTGACCGCATTGGTTATCGGCATCACACTGGCACTGCCTGCGGGCTTACACGCGTTGATCAATAACGTCGACAAGCTCAGCTATTCATGGGAAGGCGCAGCGCAGTCATCACTGTTTCTCAAAGACAGCGTCAGCGCCGAACGCGGCAAAGATCTGGCGCGCGAGTTGAACGCTCGCCCAGGCGTCGCACGCACCACCTACATCTCACGCGATCAAGCACTGGCCGAGTTCCGCAAACTCTCAGGCTTTGGCGAAGCGCTGGATATTCTCGACAACAATCCGCTGCCCGCCGTGATCACCGTAACGCCCATCCACAAGCAATCGCGCGAGCAGATCAATGAGCTGGTGACTGATCTGTCGAATCTGCCTGAAGTGGACATGGCCAAGCTCGATCAGAAATGGCTAGAGCGGCTCTACGGCATCATCGATTTACTGCAGCGCGGCGTGATGGTCATTGCCGTACTGCTGAGCCTTGCTGTGATCGTGACCGTGGCCAACACCATTCGCCTCGACATCCAAGCGCGGCACGAAGAGATCGTCGTGATGAAGCTGATTGGCGCGCCCAACAGCTTTATTCGTCGCCCGTTTCTTTACACCGGACTCTGGTACGGCTTCACCGGCAGTGTTGTTGCGCTGATTTTCGTCGCCGTCGGCATGGCCGCACTCACCGGGCCAGTACAAAACTTGGCAGGACTCTACGAAAGCAATTTCTCACTCTCCGGCCTGTCCTTCCTCGCTGTGCTGCAAGTGTTTGCTGCCGGCATCGTGCTGGGCTGGCTCGGCGCTTTCCTCACGGTGAGCCGCCACCTCAGCAAGATTGAGCCGCACTAAAATTTAGCGGCGCAGCAGCGGATGCTTCCACATCCGCCAGATCGTGAACGGACCGAAGGTCCAACAGAAAATATTGATCACGATCTCAGCGGCCATCTCAGCACTACCGTGAGTGAACAAGCCCTGTTCAATGTTGAACAGGATGTCGATAGCGCCCAGAAAGATCATTGCACTGCCGGCACAGATGCCCCACAACACGGCGCGGCGATCGCCCTTCAGCAAAAAGATCGCGGCCAGCAAATAGCCCACCGCCATCCATGCATCCGCCAACGGAAAGGCGTTTTCGAAACTGGTGTAGACATTATCGGTGCGGACCATGGTGGCGCCGCTCATGAAATAGACCAGCCAATAGGCCAAGGTGGCCAGCGTGGTGAACGCCATAAAGCCGGCGTGAACGCGGTCGCGGGTGGTAACTGTCATAGCGGCATTCCCGTAAAATTTATAATTTAATCAGTATGTTAGTTTTTATAAGGCAATTTCATCTATGACGCAACTTTTTAGGTATTTAGCACTCCAATTCCGCGACTGCTAATATTGAGTCCAATGGAGAGTACACAGATGAGCAAGGCTATTGTCCTGAGGCAACCGGGCATGCTGGCACCGCTAAGCGGCAGCCTCGATGCCTATATCGCGTCCGTTGGCCAGATTCCGCTCCTCAGCGCGGAAGATGAAAAGCTGCTGGCCGAACGTCTACATATCGAAGGCGATGTCACCGCCGCACAGCAACTGGTTCTGTCGAACCTGCGCTTTGTCGTACACATCGCACGCGGCTATATGGGCTACGGCCTGCCACTGGCGGACCTTATTCAGGAAGGCAATATCGGCTTGATGAAAGCCGTGAAGCGCTTTGATCCAGGCGTCGGCGTCCGTCTGATCTCGTTCGCGGTGCACTGGGTCAAATCCGAAATTCATGAGTACGTGCTGAAGAACTGGCGCATCGTCAAAATCGCCACGACCAAAGCGCAGCGCAAGTTGTTCTTCAATCTGCGTTCGAGCAAAACACGTCTCGGCTGGATGAATCAGGCTGAAGTGGAACGCATTGCCGCCGAACTCAAAGTGAAGCCAGAAGAAGTGCTGCAGATGGAATCGCGTCTTGGCGGACAAGACGTTTCCTTCAGCGCTACGCCTGCTGATGGCGAAGACAGCTATGTGCCGGAAGATTATCTGACGGCGCAGAACGACAGCTTTGCCGCGATTGAAGAAGCCGAGTGGCAGGAAGAGCGCGAAGCCAAGATGAACGAAGGCATGCTGACGCTCAACCAGCGCGAACGCGACATTCTCAGCCGCCGCTGGCTCAGCGATGGCGAGAAGGCTGGCCTGCAGGAATTGGCTGATGAGTATGGCGTGTCTGCCGAACGCATTCGCCAGATTGAAGCGGCCGCGATGAAGAAGTTACGCAAACAAATTGAAGCTTAAGCTTCGTTAATCAGAAAGCCCCGCAATGCGGGGCTTTCTGATTTCTATTCGTCTGTCGAATCTTTAGGCAATTCTTTAGGCCCACTTGGTCCATCAGATTTCAACGCCGAACCCGCCGCATTACGCGCGACTTTGTGCAGTGCTTTATTCGTCGCGGAGATGCCGCCATAAACGCCGTCAGAAATGGCGTCGTGAATCAGTCGCACTACACGCGTGGTATCGCGAGTGACTGGAATGCTTTCAAGGATTCCAAACGGAATACTGGCAATGCCTTTATGCACCGCACGAACGGTGTTGGTACCGCCAGTAACAACATTCTCTGCAACCGCCTGCCCAGCCCTGATCTGTCCGCGTATTTGTTTGATCAACTGCAGCTCAGCGACCGCAGCTTCATTGCGGCACTGCAGTCGCTGTGCCGCGCGCATGCTGCGTTGCAGACTCACGACGAGCGTTGCTGTAACCATCAGCGCCAACAGTGTCAGAGCGATGATCATTTAGGCATCGCCAAATAATTGCACGTCCGCTTTCACATCAAACTGCAGTAGCTGATCCTGCATGATCGTTAGTGTGCGCGCATAAACGATGCGTCTGAGCAGCGTCGGCGTGAGACTGCCGAAAGCGCCCGCAAACCAAGATTCTTTGCGCGCTAACTCCACCGGATTGAGAATCTCAATGGTGAGCAGCATAGGCTTGCCTGCGGTATCGCGCATCGGAACAGGCGTGGATCCGAGTCGGCTCGCCAAATCGCTCGATTGTTTTTCTAATATCGCCAAACGTGCGCGCAGCTTGAGCACCCATGCGAGCAGACCCAGTGAAATCAGCAAGGCGGTCACAGTCAGAAAGATCATTGCGCTCTCCCGAATCAGACTTTGTTTAAATTTTGCTTGAAAGCCGAGAAGCCAAAGCACCCAAACGCGGCGTTGCGAGAAAACCTTCAATCGTCCTTGGCGGTTGCGAAGTGTCGGGATGACTAATCGCCACTACCTGCCCCACGCCAAACTTATGGGCAGCTTGCAACACTGGCAAGCTGTCATCAACAAATAATGCGCGCTTGGGATCAAACGGATGCTGGTCCGAAAAGCGTTTCCAGAAGTTTTGATCTTCTTTCGGTGCGCCGAACTGGTGTGAGCTGACGATCAGATCAAACAACGGCGTAAGACCGGTGTGCTCAAGTTTGAGTGACCAACTATCGCGATGCGCATTGGTTGCCAGCCAGAGCTGACGACCACTCGCGCGCACCGCATGTAGAAAATCAACTGCGCCTTCAAGCGGGCCAATCATGTGTCGAATTTCGCGCTTTAACTCAGCCATGTTGATCCCGGTGACATCGCTCCAGTAATCCGTGCAATACCAAGGCAGCGTGTGTTGCACTTCGATAAACTTTGGAGTCAGCGTTGCGCGTGCTTGCTCCAAGCTGATGCCATTGAGTTGGGCATAGCGCTCAGGCACAAGTTCACGCCAAAAATAGTTGTCGTAGGACAGATCAAGAATGGTCCCATCCATATCCAGGATGACCCACTCCACCTGATCCCAATTTACGATATCTGCAGTCTTATCCATGACCGCATGATACTCGTCCGCAAGCGCTCAAGGCAGCGGCTAAATCGGGCTATGTTCAACTCGATTACGGCCATTTTTCTTGGCCAGATAAAGGGCTTGATCCGCAGCTGAGATCAAAAGCTCTGGGGTCTTTCCGTGTGTGGGATATGAGGAAATGCCAAACGACATCGTGGCCGATAGTTTGAACCCACCAAAGCTTAAGCGCTCTTCTGAAAATTGCTGTCGCCAAGCGTTGACGCGTTCTATTGCATGAGCGGGAGCCATCCCAGGCAGCACTAGCAAAAATTCCTCGCCGCCAAAGCGACAAAGAATATCGCTGGTGCGCGCTTGCTCGCGCAAAGAACGTGCAGCCATGCGAATCACTTCATCACCGGCTTGATGTCCGTAGGTATCGTTCAATTTTTTAAAGTGATCGATATCGCCCATCACAATACTGACGGGGTAACCTTCTCGCAGCGCTCTGGCTAGTTCGCGCTCTAAGGTCTCATCGAGATAACGACGGTTGTAGAGACCACTCAGTGGATCGCGAATAGCCTGTTCTTGCAACATCGTTTGCAGCGCACGAATTTCTTCGACGCGTCGTTCCAATTCCGCATTGGCACTACGCAGTCGCGATTGAGCATTTTGGATTTCGGTGAGATCCATAATCGCCATCACGATACTGACGACCTTATCTCCCTCGAAGATCGGCACGCATTTCCCATGCACGAACATCGTGGCTTGCCTGCGCACATTCCACTCGTCATCGAACTCCATTTGTTTGCCAGCAAAACACTGGTCAAACAAAGATTCCAAACGGATGCTAGTTTCAGTCGGCAATACCGCTGAATAGTGACGGCCCTCAATAAATGAAGGCTGCAAGCCGAAGGTTTCAGAGTAGCGACGATTGGCGATCACCATGCGGCCTTCGCGATCAATCATGGTGATCCACGCAGGCGCAGCATCAATCAGTGTGCGCAAAACTTTGCGGCCGCGCTGCACCTCCTGCTCCATCTCGCGCCGCTCAGTGACATCAATGCCGGTGCCAACCAGATAAGGCTTGCCCGCAATTTCGATGTATTGACCGCTCACCAAATAGCGCCGTAATTCGCCATTTCCCACTCGTTGCTTTAATTCTGTTTCCGCATATCCGCGTGTTACAAAAACACGGCGAATGGCATCTTGAGCCAAAGCGCGATCTTCCTGAGCAGTAGTCTGAAGAACATCACCAACCTGAATGTCTCCTTCCTTGCTCCCAAAAACTTTTTTGAAGTTTCGGTTCCACTGCACCACCGCACCCGTTTCATCGAGCATGTAGAACACGCCTGGAAGACTGTTGATCACCGTCTCGGAAAAGGTTTTCTCATCACGAAGATCTGCCGTGCGTGCAATGACCAAAGCATCGGTACGCGCCGCATTGCCAGTGCTGATCAACAAGGTTGAGGCAAGCAGTGCAATGAAAATTAATCCAATGACCAACACACCCCAGCTTTGCCACGCACGGTGATTCTGCAGATAAGCCGGCGTTGGTACGGCCTGCAGCACGTAGTAGCGCCCACCAAAATTAAGCTCCGTTTCAAATACGGCCTCGGCATTGCCGATGCTGTCGTACAGCAAGGCTTTAGCGTCCTTGTCGATCAAACGTAGCGATAGCTGATCCACTGCAGCAGGGAATGCGCTTTCGATGAACTCATGCACGCGTATCACGCTCGCGACGAATCCAGGGCCATTAGCGCCTCCGCGCACAGGACTGATAATTAAAACCCCGGGGCCAGCGTCTGTACGACCTTGGTCTTGTAACAAAGCTATTGGTGCAGTGATAAAGGTGCGCTGACTTCTGGTCGCCGCATTTAGCGCAGGCAACCCAATGCGCGTTACCCAATCAAAACCGAGTACGGCTGCATTACCAAACTGCGGCTCGATATACGTAATGGGGTAATGCACAGCACGAGCAGCCGCACGCCTCGCGCGGAGGCCGTTGCCAGGGAAATCTCTAATCTCTAAGCCATGATGGGCTTCATAAGCACTGCGCTCAGCCGCTGTCACGCGTGGCACCCACTCCATCGCTTTGACCATCGGGTAACGCTCTAAAGTTTTCTCGATATAGCGCTTGAAACTTTCTTGCGTCACCGGCTCATCGCCGCCGAGAAATCCCTCGGCTTGTTCCAGCAAAACTTCCTGCGCCTCAAGCCGCATCTGCACGCGATCTGCAACTTGCTGAGAAAGCATGTTGAACTCAAGCAGCGATTGGCCTTTCTCCCACGCACTGAATCGCACAAAGATAACGACAAACAAAATGAGGCCGATCACGATAGGCAGACCGACGGGCACCGCGCGACTGCGCCACAGCGCACGCGGCTCGCCAGTCAATATGAGGCAGAGCGGCAACATCACCAGCACGCCAAGCGAATCGCCGATCCACCAAGTAATCCAGCTGGAAGCGATCGAATCTTCTGAGATCAATCCAAGAAATTTAAGCCCAAGGATTGAGCAACTGGCACTGACCATACAAATCACTGGCGTGAGCAAAACGAATTGGGCCAGTGTCTTTTCATGGTCCATCGCCGCCGGCCAACCCAAGGCGCGACGCAGCACACTCCCGCCGATCGCCGCTTGCAGCGTGGACCCTAGGGCGATGAGCAAAGCCGCTTCGATACCAATTACATCGGCTTGGCGCGCCACATCAAAGCCCACCCACAAATTCAGGATGAGCGAGCCTGCAAAAATCCATGGAAGTGTCGCGGCACCTGCCACCAAAACAACCGCTATGGCGATGCCCGCTGGCGGGAAAATCGCAGTGGCGTAGCCCGGAGGAATCGCCAACAGCAATCCCAGCTTTCCGCTGAGGATGTAGGCCAGCGTCAATGCAAAAAGCGCGGGCAGCCGCCATCGCGCCAGAGCCAAAGCTCCGGACAAAGTGTCTGTTCCTGATGTTGCCGCGCTAGTCATCCGTGACCCGATTCTCCTACGCCTAAGGATAAACCGGATCGAGAAATTTTGTGGGAATTTTCCTACAAACTGCGGCGCCCATCGCGCCTAGCCCGCTATAGGCTTTAAAAATTTAGCGACTCAAGTCTCGTTGAATAACGTTGATTAGACGCGTGAGTTCCAGCGTCTATATCGCTGCAAAAGACTGGTGCAACATCACATTTGCAGCCGACTCGGCTCGATGGAAGCGATGCCCTTGGAAAGCATCTGCATGCATACCCAACAAAGCCTGATAGGTTTCTTCGTCTTCTACGCCTTCGGCAACAATCTCCAGATGCATGACCTTTCCGATAGAGACAAGCGCTTCTGTCAGCGCACGATCAATCGGACTAATCAATAGAGAATGCGTGAAAGACCGATCAATCTTGATGCCATCAATGCGTAGCCGTTTAAGTAGATCAAACGAGTTGTAACCAGTGCCCATGTCATCCAGCCAAATCATAAAGCCACGGCGATGCAGTTCGCTTATCAAACGTATTTCTGTCGCACTGGCCTGCAGTTGATCCGTCTCAGTTATTTCAAAACGCAGAATGCGCTTATCAACAGCGCTCATATCCAGCAAAGCCAGCATGCCGTCACCGAAAGCTGCATCACCAAAACTGCGTGCGCTTAAATTAAGCGAGATATAAGGCTGCTGTTCCTTACCCTTGGGCCAATTACGCGTCAACGCAATAACACTCTGCAGCATCCACTGGTCAATGCGCGTCATCCAGCCCATGCGTTGCGCAGCAGGCATGAATTCAGCAGGCATGATCAACTCGCCTGTCTCGCTACGCATGCGGATCAGGGATTCATACCCGAGCACTTTGCGATCACGGCCCACAATTTCTTGCAGGTAGACCTCAAAACGATTGTCGTCGAATGCGCGCTGGATCATGTTGGCGCAGCCTAACGTGCCCTCCGCGAGCAAGATGTGCGGGTCATCCGGCAGATACAACTGACAACGCCCACGCCCACGATCTTTCGCGGCATAACAAGCCGTATCCGCACGCGCCATCAGCACTGAAGGATCGCAGTGATCCGCAACAATGCCGACAATGCCGATACTCAAGCCAACCTCACACTGCTGGCCGCCTAAATCCAATCGGAACGCTCCGACTGCGGCAATCAAGCTATCCGCCACCTGCTGAGCTTTTTCTGCATCGGCAAGACACAGCGTTATGCCAAATTCGTCGCCTCCGAGTCGGGCCAAGCCATCCTCACCACGAAGCAGCGTACGCAGCAACACTGCTATTTCGCGCAAGAACCGATCGCCGTTGGCATGCCCATAAACGTCGTTGATCATCTTGAAATGATCAAGGTCTAGGTACATCAGGAATTTTTTCTTGTGGCTATTTTGCGGCCCTTTAACAAAATCTTTTAGCGATTCTTCAAAGGCCAGCCGATTCGGCAGGCCGGTCAATAAATCGTGGCGCGCCTGATACGTGAGCTGATCACTCATATCACGTGCATCGCTCACATCCTGAAACACAAATACTGCACCAACAATCTTGCCGCTCGCATCACGCACCGGCGATATCGTTTCTGAGATGGGTCGAATCTCGCCCTTGGCAGTACGCAACCCACTGAAGGGATCGAGATAAACACCAGCGTCTTTAGCAAGCATGAAGGCGGCCGGATTCTCAACTAGGGTCTGTGACTCACCCTTGTAGACCCGCACTCCCGATTTGAACGCCTGCCCAACGAGCCGTGTCGCTGGCACGCCAATGATTTTGGCCGCAGCCGCATTACAAAACGTGATGATGCCGTCGGCATCCGTGTGAACGACGCCGTCACTGACATTTGAGAGCGTGACCTCAGTGAGCTCACCCGCAGCCCGCAGCATGGCGAGCGATTGAGTCTTTTTCCGCTGATGCGATAACACCAGCACGCCCACAACCACCAGCAGAGCCCACATCAGCAATGGCGCCCAAAACAACCAATGCTCGAACAAACCGTCTCCGGTGCTCGTCAGCCAGTTGATGATGGACATATTCATGAATTGCCTGCGTGACTCAAAGTACAGCGCTGCATCTTGGGGCTCGAAATGCCAACAACGGGATACGGGTCAAATCATTAGCCGTAAGCCGCCAAGGGGCATCCTTCCCCAATTGCACACAAGCTCGCCGAGTGAGCCAACAGCTCGGCTAAACTGCAGCAATGAACTATAGCCCACTGATCCTCGCCGGAACGGCACTGGTATTTCTTCTCCAATTAGCCTTGCTTTGGCGCAGCCATCGCAAGGCAGACGATGGAGCAGCGGAGAAGATCGACACGCTGTTGCGCAGCGAAACCACCCGTCTACGCAGCGAAATTGGCGAAATGAATCGCCAGCAAAGACAAGAGCTTGGCGCTAATCTGGAAGCCATTCGTCAGCTCCTCGACGAACGTTTCAAAGGATTTTTGGAAGACGCCCGGGGCGGGCGTCGTGAAACGGCCGAAGGTCTGCAACGCTTCGCTGGCGGCCTCACACAGCAGCTTTCCGCACTAACCGAATCCAACGCTCAACGCATGAACGAGATGCGCTCGACGCTGGAGGGCAAGCTTAAAGACATTCAAGCCGACAACGCCGCTAAACTCGAAGAGATGCGCAAGACGGTTGACGAGAAACTCCACGCCACCCTGGAACAGCGTTTGGGCGAGAGCTTCAAACTGGTTAGCGATCGCCTTGAGCAGGTCCACAAAGGCCTCGGCGAGATGCAGACACTGGCTGCCGGCGTTGGCGATCTCAAGCGCGTGCTGACCAATGTAAAAACACGTGGCACATGGGGCGAAGTGCAGTTGGGCAATCTGCTGGAACAGGTACTCACGGCCGAGCAATACGCCGCCAACGTCGCCACCGTGCCCGGCAGCAATGACCGCGTGGAATTTGCAATTCGACTGCCCGGCCGCAGCGTAGATCGTGAACAGATCGTGTGGCTGCCGATCGATGCAAAATTCCCACGTGAGGATTACGAGCGCCTACTCGCCGCACAAGATCGCGCCGACGTCGCAGGCGTTGAAGAAGCCCGCAAAGCGCTTGATCGTCGCCTGCGCGACGAAGCAAAAAGCATCCACACAAAATATGTCGCACCGCCACACACGACCGACTTCGCGCTGCTCTTTCTGCCCACCGAAAGCCTCTACGCGGAAGCGATCAGCCGTCCAGGTTTGTCTGACGCACTACAACGCGACTACCGCGTAACTCTCGCCGGTCCGACCACACTAACTGCACTACTCAACAGCTTGCAGATGGGTTTCCGCACCCTCGCTATCGAAAAGCGTAGCAGCGAAGTCTGGCAAGTACTCGGCGCAGTTAAAACCGAATTCGGGAAATTTGGTGATGTGCTCGACAACGTTAAGAAGAAACTCGACGAAGCCAGTAGCAACATCGAAAAAACCGGCGTGCGTACACGCGCGATTGAACGTCAGTTGAGAAATGTGGAAGCACTGCCGGTTGATGCCGTGGAGCCTGTACTCAAACTGCCGACAACTCCAAGCGCTGACGACGACGCCTAAGCCCTCACGTCAAGGCGCCTGCGAAGCGTATCGGCTTTTGCGGAAAAGTCCGGTCTGGCCGTGAGAAGCCAGACTCATTCAGCTAATATTACGTACGCGACTTGTTTTGCAGATAGACAGGACGTCATCTACAGCATTTGATTTTTGGGGTATGGATGCAAAATCATCTCGAACAGGGCCAGTCTAAAGCTGCGGAAATTCCGCTAGATTTCGGCGCGCATCGGCCAAACAATTTTATTTGCTGGCTGATCTCCCTATCGCAAGGCGCACCTCAGAATTTTGTTGGGCAACAATTTGCTCAGCTGGTGAGAAGACTGGTTTTGCTATTCGCTTCACTCCCAATCGATATCAGCATTGGGGCAATCCGGATGCGCTGCCATCTTCGGGATAACGCCTCAGAGAAAAAATTCGTTTTCATGCCTTGGCGTTTTGATAAGCGTGAGCGTCAGGCACTCGTTGACGCGCTTCCCAAGAACGGCACTTTCATCGACATCGGCGCGAATGTTGGAATCTATACCCTGACCGCAGCGACTCACCTCGGCAAAGGTGGGCGCATCATCGCGTTGGAGCCCAACCCGCCTGCCTTTAATCGACTGACTTTCAATCTGAAAGCGACACAGTCAACGCAGGCCGAGTGGCCACAGATCGACGTGCTCCAATTCGGCGTCGCAGATGTTGAAAGCACGCTGGATCTGCACTTGGTTCCTTCCAACCTTGGCGGCAGCAGCATCGCCACACATAACGTCAGTTCATCGACACAGGCACGTGAAGTAACGCGCATCGTTTGCAAACCGCTGCTGTCGATATTGGCGGCTCAAGGCATTACGAAAATTGATGCGCTTAAAATCGACATCGAAGGCGCAGAAGATATTGCCTTGATGCCTTTTCTCAGCAACGCAGCAGACGATCAACTGCCCAACGTCATCATTATCGAAAACTCTGAGAAGCTCTGGAAGCAGGATCTCACTGCAGCGATCAAAGGCCGTGGCTTTGAAGTGCAAATGCGTTCGCGCATGAATACCGTGTACCGCCGCGCCACATCAAAAGCCTAAGTTAACTCACCACTCTTTGCGCTGCGGCAACAAGCCGTTCAGTTCTTCTTGAGTGAGATCACGCCACTTGCCGACGGCAAGCGTGCCGAGTTTGACGTTGATGATGCGCACACGACGCAGCTGTCTCACATTGGCGCCAAACTCTGAGCACATCCGCCGAATCTGACGATTGAGACCCTGCGTGAGAATGATGCGGAATGCATTGGTGCCCGTGCGCGTCACTTTGCAAGGCTGTGTTTTCACTTCAAGCTCTGGCAAAAAAACGCCGCGTGACATGCCTGCGATGAATTCATCAGTCACAGGCTTATCAATAGTCACCATGTATTCTTTTTCGTGTTGATTCTCAGCGCGTAGAATTTCGTTGACGATATCTCCGTTGCTGGTCAGCAGAATCAAGCCATCTGACTCTTTGTCGAGTCGCCCAATCGGAAAGATGCGCTCGCGGTGCCCAACAAAATCGACGATGTTGCCTTGGATGTGCCGCTCCGTCGTGCAAGTAATGCCACGCGGCTTGTTGAGCGCAATATAGACGCGTTTCTTTTTCTGCGCGGCACTAACGAGCTTGCCGTTGAGTTGGACCTCGTCCCCATCATTCACCTGCGTACCCAGCAGAGCACGCGCACCATTAACGGTGACGCGGCCCTGCTCGATGAACGCATCCGCCTCACGACGTGAACAAACGCCGGTCTCGCTGATGAATTTGTTGAGGCGCATTGCTTTGAAGAGGTAACCGGTGGGTTAGGGCTGGCCGATGAAATCCATCTTGCCAAGTTCAACGCCGTTGTGACGCAAAATGTTGTACGTCGTCGTCACGTGGAAATAGACGTTCGGCAACACAAACCCTTGCAGATAGGCCTGACCTTTGAAGTTCATGTCGCCACGCGGACTCTTGAGTACGACTTCACGCGTTTCTGAGCCGTCGATCTGCGCAGGCTTATAACCTTCAACGATGCCAATTACCTTGCGAACGCGTGCGATCAGCTCAGCGAACGTGGTTTCGTTATCTTCAAATTTCACCGGCTCGTCGCCGGCCAGACGCGCAACCGCACCCTTGCTCATGTCGCAAGCGATCTGCACCTGACGCATCAGCGCGAACATGTCGGGAAACAGGCGGCTGTTGAGCAGGACAGAGGCGTCGAGCTTTTTGGCTTCAGCGTGCGCCGCGCCTTTTTCGAGAATATTGATGAGATTGTTGAGCGTACGCGCCAGAACAGGAACCGAGGCTTGATGCATTGAAATGGACATTTGCTTCTCCAAAACCTAAATGACCGGCAACGCCGGATCTTATGAATTCTTTTACATGCAGCCGACGTCGCGGCGACCGCTGCAGCACTGTTTGGGGCCGGCGGCGGGCTTTTCAACCGCAGCAAGCTCAATAGCCAAGACCGCGCGCAAGATGCCCTAAGCCCGCGCGTTCCTGCAACTCAATCGCATCTAGGCCGCTACGCAGGGACCTAAGGCCGCAGGCTGGTAAACTATGTCACCGTTTTAAGCCGTATTGCGTTATGTCCACTGTCCGCACCGCTCCCCGTTCCCGCAAATCTGCCGCCCCCAAGGTCGGTTTTGTGTCCCTTGGCTGCCCCAAAGCGCTGGTGGACTCCGAACGCATCCTCACGCAGATGCGTGCGGAAGGCTACGAAACCGTGCCGACCTACAAGGCCGCCGACGTCGTCGTGGTCAACACCTGCGGCTTTATCGACAGCGCGGTGGCTGAGTCGCTCGATGCGATTGGCGAGGCGATGGCGGAAAACGGCAAGGTCATCGTCACCGGCTGTCTCGGCGCCAAAGGTGACATGATCCGCGAGAAGTACCCGGACGTGCTCTCGATCAGCGGCCCGCAAGATTATGTGACCGTGATGAACGCGCTGCACAAAGCTGTGCCGCCAAAGCACGACCCCTTCATCGACTTGCTGCCGCCACAGGGCGTCAAGCTCACGCCTAAGCACTACGCTTACTTAAAAATTTCTGAAGGCTGCAACCACAAGTGCAGCTTCTGCATCATCCCCTCGATGCGCGGAAAATTGCGTAGCCGCCCAGTGGATGAAGTATTGCGCGAGGCCGAGAAGCTGGTGAAAGCCGGCGTCAAAGAAATCCTGATCATCTCGCAAGATACCAGCGCTTACGGCGTTGATCTGAAGTACGCACCCGCGACATGGAACGGCAAGGAATACCGCACCAATCTATACGACCTCTGCAAAGGTATTGGCGAGCTCGGTGCCTGGGCGCGTTTGCATTACGTCTACCCCTACCCACACGTCGACGAAATTATTCCGTTGATGGCCGAAGGCAAAATCCTGCCGTATCTGGATGTACCGTTCCAACACGCCAGCACGCGCGTGCTCAAGGCGATGAAGCGTCCTGCTGCTGCAGAGAATACGCTCAAGCGCCTCGAAGCCTGGCGCAAGATCTGCCCCGACATCACCATCCGCAGCACCTTCATCGTCGGTTTCCCCGGCGAAACTGAAGAAGATTTTGAAGAGCTGCTGAACTGGCTCGTAGAAGCGCAGCTGGATCGAGTGGGTTGCTTCAAGTACTCGCCCGTTGAAGGCGCCACCGCCAACAAGCTCGACGGCGTCGTGCCTGATGATGTGATGGAAGATCGCTACAACCGCTTCATGGAACTGCAAGCCCGCATCAGCGCCGACAAGCTCGAAGACAAGATCGGCAAAGTCATCGAAGTGATGGTCGACGAGATTGGCGGTGAAGCCGTGCTCGGCCGCTCATGGGCAGACGCACCAGAAATTGATGGCAAGGTTTATTTGAGCTGCGATCGTCCTCTCAAGGTCGGCCAGATCGTACGCGGCAGAGTGATTCAGGCTGATGCTTACGATCTTAATGTGGAAGTGTTCGAAGACTAAACCGTAGCGGCGAATCAATCGCCGCCGCGCGCTTCCCTTAACAACTTCGACACATGCTCTGGTCGAAATCCCATACCAACAAAGCGCGCGGGCACACGCCGCAGAAACGGCCATGCGCGTAGTAGTTTGAGTTGCCATGGCAGCGTTGGGCGCTGAGCACTCGCCAACACACGGCTAATCACTCGATTCTGAATCTGCACCTGCATCCATTGTGTTGCGCGCGTGGGGAATGTGCGGCGCGCTTGCACTGCCGCTAAATCAGTTTGCGTGGGAATGCCGCGTAAAAAAACAGGCGCTAGGATATTTGCGGTCGCCACTGCATCCTGAATCGCCAGATTGATCCCAACGCCACCGATGGGAGACATCGCGTGTGCCGCATCACCAATACAGAGCAGGCCTGGCCGATGCCATTGAAGCAAGCGATCTACCGTCACCGTGAGCAGCTTGATGTCATCCCAGGTTTTTAGCTCAACAACGCGATCACTTAGATAAGGCGCGAGACCTGCAATTTCGTTGCGAAACGCATCAAGCCCGCTCGCTTTAATCGTATCGATGCCGCCTTTTTGAATCACATAGGCACACTGCCAGTAATCGCCACGATTTAGCATGACCATGATATGGCCATTATCAATACGACCAAGTGTTTGCGGTGGATCACCTTCTCGTCGTGATATGCGCATCCACAACACATCAATTGGCGCGCCAAGATTCAATACTTCTAGCTGTGCCTGCTCGCGCACGATAGAGCTGCGGCCATCTGCGCCAATCACGAGATCGGCATGAATCTCCAAGTCGCCTTGCGGCGTTTGCACGCGCACACCAGTAATGCGTTGATCATCTTGCAGCAGCGCAGTGACTTCGCTCTGCATGTGTAGATGAAACTCGGGATAGCTGCGTCCTTTGCCAGCGAGGAAATCGAGAAAATCCCACTGCGGCATGAAAGCAATGAATTTGCAGCGCGTCGGAAGATGCGTGAAGTCCGCCATCGTTAAACGCTCGTCACCCACCTGCCCGTCAACTTGACGCATCTGATCATGCGGTCGCTGCAGAAATTCCTCGAGAAAACCAAGCTCGTGCATGACTTCAAGTGTTGATGGATGAATCGTGTCGCCGCGAAAGTCACGCAGAAAATCGGCGTGCTTTTCGAGCACTACGGTTGCTATTCCTGCACGGGCGAGCAGATACCCAAGCATCATTCCCGCTGGGCCGCCGCCAGCAATGCAGCAACGTGTGTGAATCACTGAATTCGCCGATTTGTTCCGAGACATGTGGACACTCCTATCCAACATAACCCCCATAACCCTTCGCGCAGAGGAACAGCTACAGCAGCAGACTCGCCAGCGGCACCGTGATCAGTGACAACAGAATGCCGA
This sequence comes from Pseudomonadota bacterium, assembly GCA_040387055.1. GTDB lineage: Bacteria > Pseudomonadota > Gammaproteobacteria > Nevskiales > Nevskiaceae > Stenotrophobium. The sequence goes on from JAZKEM010000112.1 coordinate 23,036, forward strand.
AACCAAGCACCGTGTTAGCGAGTGGCGGCTCAAGGTGATATTGATCCGCGAGAATCGCGGCGGAAATCATCGGTGCCATAGCTGACTGCAGCACCGCAATCGTCAATACTAAACCGCTCGCGCCAGTGGCCAAGCCCAAGGCGTAGATCAACAGGGGCGCGATGAGCAACTTCCAAGACAAACCAATTGCCGCTGGACCAATCTGATCACGCGTGAGTTTCAAACGCAGGCGCAAGCCAACGGAGAACAAGGCCAGCGGAACCAAGGTCTGACCGATGCGGTGCAGGATGTCATTGGCGATGGGCGGCCAACCACCCAGCATGCCGACAACCACGCCTGCTGCCAGCGCGAGAAATGCGGGGAACAGCAACACGCGTTTGGCAATTTCACGCGGATGCGCTTTTGCTCCGCCATAAACAACGGCAACCAACACACCGCCAAGCGTGAGCATGATGAAGCAGCCCAACTGATCAGCCACCACCGCAAGTGCGAGGCCTTCTTGCCCGCGCAGCGCGGCAATCATCGGATACCCAAGGAATGAGGTATTGCCGAGACCACACACCAGTGTCAGCGCGCCAATGCGTCCATCGGTCCAGCCACGGCTACGGCCGATCACGCGGAACAGGACAAATGCGCCGCCAAAAACGATCCACTGCGACACGACCAACAACCAGAGATGCGAGTTGAAGGTGAGCGTAGGAATCAGCTCAAGAATCATCGCGGGCAAAGCGAGGTTAATCACCCACCAGTTGAGTGCTTGCGCCAAACCAATCGGGGGCCGCGCAAAACGTGCGGCGCCAACACCTAGCGTCAAGCAAGCAACCAGCAGAACCAACGCGCTCACAGTCCCGCCCCGCGCCCACTGAGGCGCAGTACAAAAATGATAACCAGAGCCAAAGTGCGGTTCATGCGTAGCGCGGTCTTTAACAGCACAGGGTGCGGATATGGAATTCTAAACGCTCGCCTCAGCCCATGCTGGGCCAAATTCGACCTCAGCATCAACCTTGGCCTAGTCTAGCCGCTGGTTGGTCCCTGGCTCAGATCCAGAAAAATGAACAACGAGTGGCGACGGCGCAGTCGTTATCAGTAAATGCGTAATGACGAGCATCGGCATTGCCAATGCTCGTCATCCCAATCTGATTAAACTTTTGAAAAGACTCAGCGCTTGATTTGATCAAGTTCCAGTTCACGGATCCAACCTTCGCCTTTGCTGGTTGTGCTGACATTCCACCAAACACCTGAGCCATTGCTGATCTTTTGTTTCAAGATCACGGGCGTGCCTGCAGGCAGAATCGCAACAATCTTTCCACCCGCACTTGCTAGCGCGGGCGTAGAACGTAATGACGCGCCGTCTTTTGCATTAGCCTGAGTAGCTTGCGGTGTTACTTCTACAACAACGACAGGCTTTTTAACTGGGGCCGGGGTTGGAACTGCAGCAGTGCGCGGCGCAGTAACGACAGGCGCAATCGCAGGAGTTGATTCTGCCACTACCGGCAGTGTTTCGACCGCCGCTGCGACAGGTTCTGACACCGGCGGCGCCACTTCTGCCGTAGGCGCTGCCGCCACGACTGACAACGGCAGTGTTGTAACGGTGATGGATCCTTTTTGAAGCGCAAACATGCCGCCTGCTACACGAATCCATGTAACGTCAGCATCATCTCCAACGACAGTTCCTGTCAGCTCATAATCAAAGCCAGGGCTCAGGAATGGAGATTTAAAATTAATCTTATTAGCTAGTACGCCTGCGTTTTTAGAGTCCGCAGCGATTCTTTTTAGTATTTGAGAATATCCAGCTTCAATTTGCGCGTTCAATTTCGTAGCTGCGACATCGTTCAGCGCACTTAAATCTGCAAGGCTGTACTGACCAGAAATTTGGTACATGTACTTATTTTGTAAACCTTCGCTTGAACCTGCGCCTTCTACAATGAGAGCAGCTGCAATCAGAAGAACGTCCGGCTCAGCTTTCGAAATATACAAATATGGGGATGCCTTAACTGCCGAGTTAGATCCAGCAGCTACCAATCGAATGGCAGATCCTGTCGCCGCCTTCGTGAACACTTTAGCGGGATCAACCGGAACTTTATCCATCAATTGCGCAGCATCAGCTTGCGTCACTGCATCGACTGCGGCCATATTTTCTGCGGTCACCAGCCCCCCGAATGAAGTGAGCGCCTGCGCTCCGCTGCCATCCTCGGTCTGAAAATACAAAACATCTTTATTTGAGTTTGCATGCTGAAGCGTATTGCTCGTCGCATCCAACAATTTGGATCGAGATAACTCCAACTCTGAAACACTTCGACGCTCAAGCAACGGTTGTGCGGACGTCGCACAGGCGGAAACGAGAAGGGCCAGCAACAAGCCTGTGCAGAGTTTCATGGCGTTCATTCGAATTCCTTTTCGACGAGCAATATTGGTACCGCTACAACACAATCTGATGCTGCAAACTTCAATACTTTCTTATTTAGAAAGTAGTTGAGTTATTCCACAGTCACCGACTTGGCCAAATTACGTGGCTGATCGACGTCCGTGCCTTTGAGCACAGCGACGTGATAAGCGAGAAGTTGTAGCGGAATGGTGTAGATCATCGGATCAATCAATTCATCAGCGTGCGGCATGCCGATGACGGTGACGCCAGGGCCGTTCTGGAAACCGGCATCTTGATCTGCGAACACAATGAGCTCGCCACCACGCGCACGGACTTCTTGCAGATTGGATTTCACTTTCTCCAGCAACTCATCGCGCGGAGCGACCGCAATGATCGGCATGTGCTCATCAACCAGCGCGAGTGGGCCGTGCTTGAGTTCGCCTGCGGCATAAGCCTCAGCGTGAATATATGAAATTTCTTTGAGCTTCAGCGCGCCTTCCAGTGCAACCGGGAACATGGTGCCGCGACCGAGGAACAGCGCATGCTGTTTGTGGATTAGGCGCTCAGCCAATTTCTTCAGCACATCATCTTGCTTGAGCACCTGCTCTACTTTTGCAGAAGCTGAGAGCAGCGTTTTGACGTAGTGTTTTTCCTTTTCAGCTGTCAGGCCACGGCGACGTGCGAGCAACAGGGTCACCAACGCGAGCGCCATCAGCTGCGTCGTGAAGGCCTTGGTCGAAGCAACGCTGCGCTCGGGGCCTGCATGCGTCATCAATGCAATATCGGACTCACGAACCAAAGAAGACTCTGGCGCGTTACAAATCACGATTGAAGCCGCGATTTTTTTAGTCTTGGCGTGACGCAATGCTTCAAGCGTATCGGCGGTTTCGCCCGACTGCGAGATGGTGATGAACAGCGTGCCAGCTTCAATCACTGGATCGCGATAGCGGAATTCGCTGGCGAGATCGACGGCGCAAGGCACGCGTGCAATTTCTTCAATCCAATAGCGCGCGACCATACCAGCGTGTGCCGACGTACCGCATGCAGCGATCTGCACGCGCTCAACTTTCGCTAGAAGCTCGGCTGCTTTGGGGCCGAGGAAAGATTCCAGTACATGACCTTCACTAATGCGGCCTTCCAGCGTGTTGGCTAGCGCCAGCGGCTGCTCAAAGATTTCCTTCAGCATGAAGTGGCGATAAGGGCCGCGATCAGCGGCGTCAGCACTTTGAGATGACACGCGTACTTCGCGCTGTTGGGCTTTGCCTTCGCTATCAAATATTTCGTAGCCATCGGTGCGAATCTCAGCAAGATCGCCTTCATCCAAATACACGAAGCGATTGGTCACTGGCAGCAACGCGGTGGCATCACTCGCAGCAAAGGTTTCGCCGATGCCCAAGCCGATGCAAAGCGGACTGCCCTTGCGTGCGAGCAGCAGGCGATTCGGTTCAGTCGCCGATATCACCGCCAATGCATATGCGCCATGAAAGCGACGGATCGCATTCTGCACGGCTTCGCGCAGATTCTGGCCCTGATCGATGAGGTGCTGAATCAGATGCGCTGCAACTTCGGTATCTGTTTCAGAATTGAATTTAAAACCAATCGCAGTGAGTTCAGCACGCAGTTCTTCGTGATTTTCGATGATGCCGTTGTGCACCACCGCGACATCGCGCGAAACATGCGGATGTGAATTGCGCTCGGCAGGAACACCGTGCGTGGCCCAGCGTGTGTGCGCAATGCCGATCAGATCATTGCCGGCCTGCGCGCCTTGCGCGGCCAATGCCTCAGCCAGCTGTGCGACCTTGCCAACGGCGCGGGTCAACTGCAGCTTGCGCTCAGCGTCGACAACGGCAACGCCTGCGGAGTCATAGCCGCGGTATTCCAAACGTCGCAAACCCTCGACCAGAATCGGGGTGACATTGCGTTGCGCGACCGCGCCAACAATTCCGCACATGGTGCTGACCTCTAAAAAAATGCTTTTGTAGGAGCGCCTTTCAGGTGCGATTTGCGCTAGAGCTATCGCGCCTAAAAGGCGCTCCTACGGGACGCTAATTCTACCTGTTCAGGCTTTCTTGGTCGGGCGTTTCCAGCCCGGCAGCGTGACTTGTTTAGCGCGAGCGACTGTAAGCGCATCATCTGGCGCATCTTTGCCGATGACTGAGCCCGCGCCAATGGTAGCGCCCTTGCCGATCACAACCGGCGCAACCAGTGAGCTGTTGGAGCCGATAAAGGCCTTGTCGCCGATGGTGGTCTGATGCTTGTTCACGCCATCGTAGTTGCAGGTAATCGTGCCTGCGCCGACATTGACGTCTTCACCCAGTACGGCATCGCCCACATAGCTAAGATGATTAATCTTGCTGCCTTTGCCCACCTTGCTCTTTTTGGTCTCGACGAAGTTGCCGACCTTCACACCATCTGCCAGCTCAGTACCCGGACGCAGGCGTGCAAAGGGGCCGATATGCAGATCGCGCGCGCCTTTCACGCCATCAAGAAGGCTGTGCGCTTCAACCACACTGCCAGAACCAAGCTTGACGTTTTTGAGTACGCAGTAAGGTCCGATGCTGACGTTGTCGCCAAGTTCTACAACGCCTTCAATAATCACGCCGACATCAATTTTCACATCTTTGCCGGGCAGTAAAATGCCCCGCAGATCAAAACGTGATGGATCCGCCATATGCACGCCTTCGCGCATCAAACGCTCGGCCTGCGTACGCTGATACACGCGCTCCATACGTGCGAGTTGCACGCGATCATTCACGCCTTCAACTTCATCTGGGCTAGCAGCGGAAACTGCGGTGACGCGAGTACGATCTTTGACTGCAAGGCCAACGATATCGGTGAGGTAGTACTCGCCATTGGCGTTTTTGTTTTTGACATTCTTGAGCCAAGCCTTGAGTCGCTTGGCAGACACAGCCAGCAGGCCTGTGTTCACTTCGGTGATTTTTTTCTGGCGTGCGTTGGCGTCTTTCTCTTCAACGATGCCGGTCACAGCACCGGTCTTGTTGCGGATGATGCGGCCGTAGCCCGTCGGCTGAGCAAGTTCGACGGTCAAGATCGCGAGGCCTTTATCCGCAGCAGCGATCAAGTTTTGCAGCGTCGATACAGAAATCAACGGTACATCGCCGTAGAGCACCAATACCAAAGCATCATCAGGAATTTTTGGCGTAGCCTGCAGCACGGCGTGGCCGGTGCCGAGCTGGTCTTTCTGTAAAACCCAACTTACAGACTTATCGTCAGCGCGATCTTTTGCATGCCACTCGCGCACTTGTTCCGCCCCGTGGCCGTGCACAACATGCGAAGCCTGTGCGCCAATGTTGGCAACGGCATCCAGCACATGACCCAGCATCGGCTTGCCACCAATCGGGTGCAGCACTTTAGGCATCGCGCTTTTCATGCGCGTGCCTTTACCAGCGGCGAGGATAACGGTGTGAATTACTGTGGTGACAGTTTTTGCAGTCGTCACTTTTTTCGCTGTTGCTTTCTTGGCCATCGAATCACCTAGAGCGCTGCTTCAGGCAGCAGTCAAAAACCTTGCCCCAAATAGAAAATCCCGCTCATGTTGCAGGAACATGAGCGGGATTCTAATACGCGTCTCGCAACGCTGCGCTGATGCGCGGCTTAGCGAGTGATCTTGTTGATCTTCTGTACGAACTCAAGACGGGCAGCAGCTTCAACCAACTCGCTCTGTGCCTTGGCCAGATCCAAAGGACCTGCGGCTTTGCCGAGTTTCTCTTCGGCAGTCTGCTTGGCCTTCAATGCTGCATTTTCGTCAGCATCTTTAGCGCGCAGAGCGGTGTCGGCCAGCACGGTCACGAGGTGCGGCTGCACTTCGAGAATGCCGCCGCCAACGAAGAAAGCGAGCTCAGTGCCGTCAGCTTGCTGCACACGCAGTGTGCCGGCCTTGAGGCTGGTCAGCAGCGGCGCGTGACGCGGCGCAATGCCCAGTTCACCCATTTTGGCGGGAGCGAAAATCATGCTCGCTTCGCCCGAATGGATGTGCCCTTCGGCGCTGACGATGTCGACGTGGATGACTGACATGATGGCGTCTTAGAGTTTCGTAGCCTTCTCAACGGCTTCGTCGATTGAGCCGACCATGTAGAACGCCTGCTCAGGCAGGTGATCGTACTGGCCGTCAACGATGCCGCGGAAGCCGCGGATGGTTTCTTTCAGCGACACATACTTACCAGGCGAGCCGGTGAAGATCTGTGCAACGAAGAAAGGCTGCGACATGAAACGCTGAATCTTACGAGCGCGGGCCACGGCTTTCTTGTCGTCATCCGACAGTTCGTCCATACCCAGGATCGCGATGATGTCTTTCAGTTCTTTGTAGCGCTGCAGCACGCCCTGCACATCACGGGCGGTGTTGTAGTGCTCGTGGCCGATGACGTTCGGGTCGAGCTGACGCGAGGTCGAGTCGAGCGGGTCAATAGCTGGATAAATACCGAGCGATGCGATGTCACGTGACAACACAACGGTCGAATCCAAGTGAGCAAACGTGGTTGCAGGCGAAGGGTCGGTCAAGTCATCTGCCGGAACGTAAACGGCCTGAATCGAGGTGATCGAGCCTTTCTTGGTCGAAGTAATACGTTCCTGCAGAACGCCCATTTCTTCGGCCAGCGTTGGCTGGTAACCCACAGCTGACGGCATACGACCGAGAAGTGCGGACACTTCGGTACCGGCCAGCGTGTAGCGGTAAATGTTGTCAACGAAGAACAGAACGTCACGACCTTCGTCACGGAAGTACTCAGCCATGGTCAGACCGGTCAGCGCAACGCGCAGACGGTTGCCTGGGGGCTCGTTCATCTGGCCGTACACCATGGCCACTTTCGAGTTGCCGAGGTTCTTCTCGTCGATAACGCCGGATTCCATCATTTCATGATAGAAGTCGTTGCCTTCGCGAGTACGCTCACCGACGCCTGCGAACACGGACAGACCCGAGTGCGCCTTCGCGATGTTGTTGATCAGTTCCATCATGTTGACGGTCTTGCCCACGCCGGCACCGCCGAACAGGCCGACCTTACCGCCCTTGGCAAACGGGCAAAGCAAGTCGATAACCTTGATGCCGGTTTCGAGCAGTTCGGTTGAACCAGCCTGATCTTCATAGGTTGGTGCAGCGCGGTGAATGGCCCAAGTTTCCTTGGACTCAACCGGACCGACTTCGTCGATCGGCTCGCCGAGCACGTTCATGATACGGCCGAGCGTTGCTGGACCGACTGGAACGGAGATCGGGCCGCCGGTGTTCTTGGCAACCAGGCCACGCTTCAAGCCTTCCGAAGAACCCAGAGCAATGGCGCGAACGGTGCCGTCGCCAAGCTGCTGCTGCACTTCGAGCGTCAGGTCAATGCCTTCGACCTTGAGTGCGTCATAAATTTTGGGGATCGCGTCGCGCGGAAATTCAACGTCGACGACGGCGCCAATAACCTGAACAATTTTGCCAGAGCTCATAAGTTTCTCACTTACCTTTCAAACGCGGCCTAGCGGCCCCGTACATAAAAATTTATTTAAACAGCCGCGGCGCCGCCGACAATTTCGGACAGTTCCTTGGTGATGTTGGCCTGACGCGCCTTGTTATAGACGAGCTGCAGTCCATTGATGATCTTGCCTGCGTTGTCGGTAGCGGCTTTCATCGCGACCATACGTGCGGACTGTTCGCATGCCACGTTTTCGATCAGGCCCTGATAAACCTGTGACTCGATGTAACGCTGCAACACGGTGTCCATCAACTCAACGCTGTCCGGCTCATACAGATAGTCCCAGTGGCTCAGCAGACCATCGGTCTTGACTGGCTCAACCGGAAGCAACTGCTGAATCGTCGACTGCTGCGTCATCGTGTTCACAAACTTCGAAGACACGAGGTACACGGCATCCACTTCGCCAGCGCGATAAGCGTCCGACAACACCTTGATGGTGCCGAGCAGCTGTTCGATCGAAGGCTTGTCACCGAGGTTGCCGACGGTGCCCAGAACCTTGCCGCCGAAGCGCTTGAAGAACGCCTGTGCCTTGTTGCCGATCAGTGCGAATTCAGCTTCAACGCCCTTGGCCTTCCAATCACGCACATCACGAGTGACGGCGCGGAAGGTGTTGACGTTGAGACCACCGCAGAGACCGCGATCCGACGACACCACGAGATAAGCAACCTTCTTCACTTCACGACCGACCGTGAAAGGATGCTTGTACTCGAGGTTAGCCTGCGAAAGGTGTCCCAGCGTGCGACGAATTTTCTCGGCGTACGGACGGGCCAACGACATGCGCTCCTGCGCACGGCGCATCTTCGACATGGCGACTTTTTCCATCGCGCGCGTGATCTTCTGCGTATTTTTTACGCTCTTGATCTTGGTACGTATTTCTTTAGCGCCGGCCACTGTCTATCTCTGTTTAGAAATTAAACCGCGGCCTGCTTGCCGTAAGCGTCCATCGCTGCCTTGAGGTCGGCTTCGATAGCGTCGCTCCAGTCACCGGTGTCGAGCTTGTCGAGCACAGCCTTCTGGCTGGTGGCGAGGTACTGATGCAAGCCCTCTTCCCATGCCAGAACCTTGGTCACGTCAACCTTGTCGATGTAGCCTTTTTCAACGGCGTACAGGGTGCTGGCCATCTGGCCAACCGACATCGGTGCGTACTGCTTCTGCTTCATCAGCTCGGTCACGCGTTGACCGCGCTCCAGCTGCTTACGGGTTGCTTCGTCGAGGTCGGACGCAAACTGTGCGAAGGCCGCGAGTTCGCGGTACTGCGCCAAGTTGGTACGCACGCCACCGGCGAGCTTCTTGATGACTTTGGTCTGCGCAGCACCACCGACGCGTGACACCGAGATACCGGCGTTCATAGCAGGGCGGATACCGGCGTTGAACATGTCGGTTTCGAGGAAGATCTGACCGTCGGTGATCGAAATCACGTTGGTCGGAACGAATGCCGAAACGTCGCCAGCCTGCGTTTCAATGATCGGCAGAGCGGTCAAAGAACCGGTCTTGCCTTTCACTGCGCCCTTCGTCATCTGCTCGACGTAGTCGGCATTAACGCGGGCTGCACGCTCGAGGAGACGCGAGTGTAAATAGAACACGTCGCCAGGGTAGGCTTCGCGGCCCGGAGGACGCTTCAGCAACAGCGAAACCTGACGGTAAGCAACGGCCTGCTTGGAGAGGTCGTCATAAATGATCAGCGCGTCTTCGCCCTTATCGCGGAAGTATTCGCCCATCGAGCAGCCGGAGTACGGCGCGATGAACTGCAGCGCTGCAGATTCGGAAGCCGAAGCGGCAACGACGATGGTGTTCGCCATGGCGCCGTGCTCTTCGAGCTTGCGCACAACGTTAGCGATCGAGCTGGCCTTCTGGCCGATCGCAACGTAGACGCACTTAATGCCCGAGTTCTTCTGGTTGATGATGGCGTCGATGGCCATCGCGGTTTTACCCGTCTGACGGTCACCGATGATCAGTTCGCGCTGACCGCGGCCGATTGGAACCATCGAGTCGACCGACTTGTAACCGGTCTGAACTGGCTGGCTAACGCCCTGACGAGCGATAACGCCTGGCGCAACCTTTTCAACTGGCGAGGTGCCGGAAGCTGCGATCGGGCCTTTGCCGTCGATCGGCTGACCGAGCGCGTCAACAACGCGGCCGAGCAGTGCTTCGCCAACTGGCACTTCGAGCAGACGGCCGGTCGTCTTGACCGTGTCGCCTTCTTTAAGGTGCTTGTAGTCGCCGAGAATAACGGCGCCGACGGAGTCGCGCTCGAGGTTCAGAGCGAGGCCGAAGGTGTTGCCGGGGAATTCGAGCATTTCACCCTGCAGCGCATCGGACAGGCCGTGCACGCGGCAGATGCCGTCCTGCAAGCTAACGATGGTGCCGGTGTTGCGGGCCTCAGTCACTGCATCAAAATTCTTGATGCGGCTCTTGATGAGGTCGCTGATTTCCGAAGGATTCAATTGCATGGGAAGCTATTCCTGAATGTTCTTTTCTGCTTAGCGCGTGAGCGCGGTTTGCAGTCTTTCCAACTCGCCGCGGACGGAACCGTCGATGACCATGTCGCCAGCGCGGATCACCGCACCTGCAACGAGGGACTCATCGGTGTTCCAGGCAATGGCAACGTCACGATCAAGGCGCTTGCGAATCGCCGAAGCGAGTGCGTCTTGCTGAGCTTTTTCAACCTTGGTCGCGGTGGTGACTTCCACTTCGACGCGGGCTTCGGCATCAGCGCGCAGCGCTTCAAACTGTTCGGCAATCGCAGCAGCAGTCTTCAAACGGCCGTTATCGGTCAGCAGCTTGATCAGCGACTGGCCTTCAGCGTTGAGATCCTTGCTGAGCGCCTTGCCCAACACGTCAGCCAGCTCTGCACGTGACAGTGCAGGATGACCGATCAGCTGTGAGAGCTGCGGATTAGCAACCGCTTCAGAAATAGCTGCAAGTTGTGCAGACCATTCCTTCAGCGATTTGCCATCACGCGCCAGCTCAAACACCGCTTTGGCGTAAGGACGTGCAAGAGTGCTGAGATCGGCCATGGCGCTTAGACGCGAGCTGCGAGGTCGTTGAGGACGTCGGCGTGAGCCTTCGCATCAATTTCACGCTTGAGGATCTTGGACGCACCGGCAACTGCCAGTTCGCCCACCTGCTTGCGCAGCTGTTCCTTGACCGAGTTCACTTCACGCGAGGTTTCTGCGCGTGCCGCTTCGACGATGCGATCGCCTTCGCTCTTTGCCGTGGTCTTAGCCTGGTCGACAATCTGCGTTGCCTGCTTGTTAGCAGCAGCGAGAATGTCCTGAGCCTGAGCACGAGCCGCCTTCAGCGCTTCGTCGCTACGCGACGAGGCATCTTCCAGCGACTTCATGCCACGCTCAGCAGCGGCGAGGCCATCAGCAATCGTCTTTTGACGCTGTTCAACCATCGTCATCAACGGTGGCCAAACAAACCTTGCAGTGAACCAGATGAACGCAGCGAAAACGACCGCCTGCGCTATCAAGGTCAGATTAATATCCATACCTACACCTGTTCCGTAATCGCGGTTCTGTCAGAAGTCTTACTGAGGAATGACAGACAGCAGCGGGTTAGCGAACGCAAACATCATGGCCAGACCCACGCCGATGATGAAGGAAGCGTCGATCAGACCCAGGAGAAGGAACACTTTAGCCTGCAGCATAGGAGCCAATTCTGGCTGGCGAGCTGCGCCTTCCAGGAAGCGCGAGCACATGATGCCTACACCGACGCAAGCGCCGAGAGCGCCGAGGCCGATGATCAGGCCGATGCCGATGCTGGTGCTAGCCTGAATCATGGCGAGAAGTTGGACGTGATCCATTTGCATTTCCTCTGTAATACTTGGTTAAAAAATTAAGTTAGTGATGCTCGTGAGCCATCGCGATGTAGACAACCGTCAACATCATGAAGATGTAAGCCTGCAGGGCAACGATCAAAATATGGAAGATCGCCCAACCGGTGCCGAACAGCGCACCGAAGAAAGCGCCGAGGGGGCCGGTTGAAGCCAGCATCCACAGCAGCAGGAAGATGATTTCGCCGGCGTACATGTTGCCGAACAGTCGCAGGCTGTGCGAAAGCGGCTTGGACACATACTCGATCATCTGAAACAGGAAGTTCGCAGTCATCGCCAGCGGCACCAGAATCCAGCTGATCGGATTAACCGAGAGCTTAGGTGCGCCAAACGGAGCGAAGAACAATTCGTGAACAAAGCCACCAAAGCCCTTGGCTTTGATCGCAAAGAAAATCATCAGGAACCAAACCGACAGTGCCAGCGCGAAGGTCGCGTTGACGTCGGAGGTAGGCACCATGCGGAACTCATGCACGCCAACAGCCTTGAGGCCTGCAGCTACGATGTCGACTGGCAGGAAGTCCATCGCGTTCATCGCAAATACCCACACGAATACGGTGAGGGCCAGCGGTGCAACAAAGGAGAAACTCTTATCGAAGATGCCTTTGACCTGGTCGTTAACGAAGTCGACGCAGAGTTCAACAAAGGCCTGACGCTTGCCCGGAACGCCGGCAGTAGCGCCGCGTACAACCCAAGCAAGGAAACCAAAAACAACAGTACCGAGAACGATCGAAGTGATCAGCGTATCAAGGTGCAACGTCCAAAAACCGCCTTCAGCGGTCGAGTGCTTCAAAAACGTCAGGTGATGCCCGATATACGACGCGGGCGTTAGCGCGTGTTCGGCGCCTGCTGCTGCATGATCTGCGTTTTCAACGGCCATATTTATATTCGTCTTAAACTTAGTCTTGAATCTGTCAGTAACGACGAGTGACCCAGAGCGCCAACCACTGCGCCTTCAGCGCAACGATGACCCCGGTCAGCATCGCCAGCCACGACAGTTCGGGCTTGAGCTTTACTGCTACCAGCACAATGGCGGCGAGGGTGAAAACCAGTTTGAGCAATTCGCCGGACATCATTCCGACCGCCCCCACTGCACCTTTGCTACGCAACCTCAGCGTCAACCACAGTGCCAACACTGCATTTGGCAGTGCTACTGCCGCGCCTCCAAGAAACAGAGACAGCGCCCCAAATTTACCGATAAGCAACCACGCTGCGACTGCGAAGATCAGTACCAAAGCCCACTGCAGCGCAATGGCGGTACCGACTGTGTTCTTCCATCCGGTCATCTGGGTCATTGTTTTAAGAACTACCCGAGCGTTTTTTGAAACCGGACAAGACAGGCCTATCAGCGGGCGCGCAGTTTACTGATTGCCCCCCTTCAGGTCAACGCATTTTGCCGCGCTGCATTAACTGCGGCGGCAATTAGTGCGTAAAGGGTCTAATCCCAATACCCATATGCGTTATTCGCGCGCAGGTGCTTGTTTTGAAAAATGTAAATTGTTTGATTAATCAATTTTTATACAACACTTACATGACGTCGAGATGGCAAAGAAGCGTTTGTTTAGTGGCTCAGCGCTTCATCGTCTTGGCGACCGCAAGGGCAATCATTTTGCGCGGCATCAAACGCGGCAACAGGCTCACCAGCTTGATGCCTATACCCGGCACGATGAAACTCTTGCCCTGCCTCAACGCTTTGAGACTCGCCGCTACAACGTCATCAGCCTTGAGCATCGTGCGAGTGGGAATCGCCTTGCGCAACGCATCATTGCCCGTCGCATCAAAGAAGCCGGTATCCACTGGCCCTGGACAAACCGCAATGACAGCAATGCCCTTTCCACGGTATTCAGCCCACAGTCCTTCGCTAAACGACAGCACAAAGGCTTTGGTCGCGCCGTAAATCGTCATATAAGGCGTCGGCTGGAAGCCCGCGACTGAAGCAATATTGATAATTGCACCCGCACCGCGCGCCAGCATCGATGGCAAGAACGTCTGCGCAAGATCAACCACAGCGCTCACGTTCAGCGCGATCATTTCGCGCTGGCGTGCAGGATCATCTTCGTGAAAGTTCGCGGCTAGACCAAAGCCCGCGTTGTTCACCAGCACATCGATATCAAGCCCCAATGCTTTCACTTGTTTGAGCAGCGCAGCGCCAGGCTGTGGCAGCGACAAATCGGCAACGATCACTTCAATGTGGCGACCGCTATAAGTTTTGGCGATACGTGCAGCAATCGCATCCAATTTATCTTTTGAGCGTGCAACCAGCACCAAATCCAACCCTTGCTTGGCGTAGGCCTCAGCAAATGCTTCGCCGATACCCGATGAAGCGCCCGTGATCAGTGCTGCTTTGTAATTTTGCATTTCAGTGTCTGCTTACTTCAGCGCTTTAAGCAGCTTGTCGAGCTCTGCCTGATTCTTGAAAGCAACCGTGAGCTTGCCGCGACCTTTATCGTTTTGCTGCAGCGTGACTGGCAAACCAATGCGCTGACGCAGGTCTGATTCCAGTGATGACGGTGCAGTTGCCGCAGGCTTTGCCGTCGGCGCAGCAGGCTTGGCTTGCACCAAAGCTTCCGTTGCACGCACTGAGAGTTGACCAGAGACAACCAGCTTAGCGAGTGATGACTGTCTTGCGCCTTCAACACCCAGCAGCACTTTGGCGTGCCCGAGGCTGATCTGATTGCTGCGAACCAAATCCTGTACATCCGCATTGAGTTCCATCAAGCGCAGTAAGTTGCTGACGGTTGCGCGCGAGTGGCCGACTGACTCTGCGCACTGTTGATGCGTGAGGCCATGCTCTTCGATCAGCTTGTGCAGCGCTTCGGATTCTTCCAGCGGATTCAAATCCGCACGCTGAATGTTTTCGACCAAGGCCACGGCTCGCGCAGTGCGATCATCCATCTGTCGCACGACAGCAGGAATTGATTTAAGCCCAGCAATACCAGCTGCGCGCCAACGGCGTTCACCAGCAATAATTTCGTAGCGATCAGCCCCGACTGGGCGGACCAAGATCGGTTGCACAACACCCTGCGCACGAATCGAGTCGGCCAGCGTTGCCAACGCAGCCTCATCGAAATGACGACGCGGCTGATGCGCACCTGGGCCCATACTGGCCAGACTCAGCTCGCGCTGATCTTCGCCCGCTGCCGTCGCTTCATTTGTCGACTCGGAGCTAACGCTGCTCAACAGCGCATCAAGGCCACGACCCAATCCACGTTTCTTTGCACTCACGCTCATTCCCCTACGTATCTTTTGCCTTAACGGCTTTCGTTCAGCAACGCGGCAAATGTCCGCGCAAAAGTATGCACATCACCGGGCCAACGCGCAGAGACATAACGCCCATCGCGCACAACCCAAGCAGCTCGCGAATCATTCAGCGTATCGCGCGCCATTCCGCCCGTTTTCAAAAACTGATTGGGCGCATCAGTTGGCACATCCAAAAAATCTGCAGGGCTTGCCAACGCACGCGTTACTTCTTGCTGCACGCCACGATAGCCAACCATTTCGTTCGGAGCTTCATCGTAAGTGCGGTAATAGCCCGGATCCCAGAAGCGTGCGAAATATTTGGTCAGCATCCAGCCGGATTTCTCCAGCTTCCACGTCAATGCCGTGGTCTTGCGTCCGTGCAATACCGACTTGCCCGTTTTACGCGAGACACAACGCGCCGCGAGCACCACACCATGACAAACCGCAGCCACAGGTTTATCTGCGTCAAAAAAATCTGCAACGAAAGCCTGAAGTTCGGTGCTTTCCAAATACTCGCGCATGCCTTTGGCGTGGCCGCCAGGTAGCAACATCGCACCGTAATCTTCGACACGTAAATCTGAATATCGCAGTGGCTTTGTGTAATTCACATCAGCGCACATCTGCACATACGCATCGCGAGCAGGTTTATGTGCTCGCAGCATTAATCCGAACAACGGCAACTTACGCAGTACAGGAATAAAGCCCCAGACATCGAGTCCTTCGCCCGAAATCATCATCGGATCGGCTGCAGCAATGCTGCCATCCACCGTCGCAAAAAATAGTTCGTGCCCAGCGTCTTTCAGAATGCGCCAACTCACCGCAGCTTCAGTCGGGTCAAAATCCCGACGCGGCAGCGGCACGATAATTTTCATGGTGTGCCGCGACGCCGTAGCGTCAGGCGCTTAAGCGCAGCTGGCCGCCGTCGTGACGACGCAGAACCTCGCCCGCTAGTGCGAGATAAGCTTTGGCGCCAGAAGACTGCGCGTCATAAGCCATCACCGACAGACCATGGCTTGGCGCTTCAGCAAGACGAACATTGCGCGGGATGATCGTGCGATAAACCTTTTCTTTGAAGTGCTCGAGCAATTGCGCAGACACGTCATTGGCGAGGTTGTTGCGCGGATCAAACATCGTGCGCAGCAAGCCTTCCACTTCCAAACGCGGATTGATCACGCGCTTGATTTTGCCGATGGTGTCCATCAGCGCAGTGAGACCTTCCAATGCGTAGTACTCGCACTGCATCGGAACCAGCACGCCATCCGCAGCAACCAAAGCATTAACGGTGAGCTTGGACAAAGCGGGCGGGCAATCGAGCAAGATGTAATCGAACTGATCGGCAACTTCAGCAAGCGCTGCCTTGAGGGCGAAATCACCGACGGCAACGTCGCGCAATTTGATTTCGGCTTCGGTCATGTCGCCGTTGGCCGGCATCAAGGAAATACCAATTTCGGGCAGATGCAAAATCACATCGGCAGCTTTGGCTTTTTCCAGCAACACATCACGTGCCGTCAGCTTCAGCGCGCTCTTGTCGACGCCGACGCCCATCGTTGCGTTGCCCTGCGCATCAAGGTCCACCAGCAGCACGCGCCGCTTGGTCGCCGCCAGCGAGGCAGCAAGATTGATCGATGTGGTGGTTTTGCCCACACCACCTTTCTGATTCGCGACTGCAATGATGTAAGTCATTTTTTTAGCGTAGCAACCACGGCATGGCGATCTTCATTCAGACCGGGCACGCGCAGGCGGTGCGATCCCCTAATTTCAACGTCTACCGGAATATCGGCAGCTTCTTTGGCGTCTAGTTTGCCTTTCATTGCCACCCATACGCCACCAGTTGCGAGCAGATGTGTGGTTTTATCGAAGAAATCATTCAGCGATGAAAAGGCTCGGCTGACTACGCAATCAAAGCCTTGTTCAGGCTGAAAAGCCTCAACGCGGTCTTCAATCACTTCTACATTGGGCAGCTTGAACGTGCGCACGATGTGGCGCATGAAGCGGGCTTTTTTGCCGTTGCTATCGAGCGTGGTGACTTGCAGCGAGGGTTTGGCGATCGCCAGCACCAGTCCAGGCAAACCCGCACCGGCGCCCACATCCAACAGCCGCGGACCGGGAATGGCTAGCGCAGCGTCGTTCAGCAGCGGCAGCACGCTCAGTGAATCGAGCAAATGGCGCGTCACGCTTTCTTGTGGATCGCGGATCGCCGTGAGGTTGTAAGCGTTGTTCCACTTCAGCAACTCAGCCTGATAGGCCAGCAAAAGCTTCAGCGTTGGCGCAGGTAAATCCAGGCCCAACTCCTTCGCTCCCGCGCTCAGGCGCTTGGAGATCGAGCCAGCGAGCCAAGGGCTTTCCGCAGGTGCGGGCGCTTGGTTGTCCGAATCCCAGTTCATGCCGCGGGCAAGGACGTTATGTCCTGCAGAACTGTGACGCGAATACCGTGGGCACTCATGGACTTGGAGGCTCTGCGTTGGATGACGGAAGGACAGACATTATAAGCACTCAATGCCAGCAGACTTCGCTCTATCCCATACGAATTACTGCATTGATCACGGCCATAAAACTTTCCACGACTGTTTTAATTTATATTTTATTAAAAATAATTTTTACTTTTTATAAAAAACACTACCCGTTTTAGCTACGCAACACTCGTCATTACCTAGGGCTTTAGGCCTAAAAAGGGGCTTATACTTGCCCTCTAAATTTTGATCTTGTTCCCCAGCTACTGGAGGAGTCTCCATGAATACCGCCGTCTCTTATTTGCCGAACGCCAACACCGCCTCATCGGATGCCGAAATTCGGCGCGTGTTTGATCGCCAGCGCGAAACCTCGCTGCGCCTGCGCGCCAGTTCGGCCGAAGAACGCATCGCCAAAATCAAACGTCTGCGCGACGCCGTGATCGCTCACACGCAAGCGTTCTATGACGCTGGCGATAAGGATTTCAAAAAGCCACCTGCAGAAGTCGACCTCACCGAAATTCTGCCAATCATCATGGAAGCCAACGACGCAGTGCGTCACATCCGCAAATGGATGAAGCCTAAAGGCGTGTGGCCAACCCCGCTGATGTTTGGCACCAAGGCTTACAAGCAGTACGAGCCTAAGGGCCGCAGTCTGATCATTTCGCCTTGGAACTACCCGGTCAATCTCACGTTTGGCCCGCTGGTTTCAGCAATCGCTGCAGGTTGCACTGCCATCCTCAAGCCTTCCGAGATGACCCCACACCTCACCGGCGTGATGGTGAAGATCATCAAAGAAATTTTCCCAGAAGATGAAATCGCTATTTTTGAAGGCGAAGCTTCGGTGTCGACGACGCTGTTGTCGCTGCCGTTTGATCACATCTTCTTCACCGGCAGCCCAGCAATCGGCAAGGTCGTGATGGCTGCTGCGTCCAAGCATCTCACCAGCGTAACGCTGGAGCTGGGCGGCAAATCGCCGACCATCGTTGATGAAAGCGCCGATCTGAAAATGGCTGCGCGCAACATCCTCTGGGGCAAGTTCACCAACAACGGCCAGACCTGCATCGCGCCGGACCACGTTTTCGTGCACGAATCGGTGAAAGCCGAGTTCGTTAAAAACTGCCAGGAAATCCTCAGCACCACCTACGGCACCACTGGCGACGCACAAAAGAACAGCCCGTATCTGTCACGCGTTGTGAACCAGCGCCACACCGGCCGTATCAATGCACTGTTGCAAGACGCTAAACAGCGTGGCGCCAATGTATTGTTCGGCGGCGACGTCAGCGAAACGGAATGCTTCGTTGCGCCGACACTGATCGAGAACATTCCTGCTGACGCCAAGATTCAGACTGAAGAAATCTTTGGGCCGATTCTGCCGATCATCAGCTACAAGAAGCTCGACGAAGTCATCAACGCCATCAATGATCAGCCCAAGCCTCTAGCGCTCTATATCTGGAGCAAGACCGAAGCGAACATTCAGACCGTGCTCCAGCGCACCAGCGCTGGCGGCACCTGCATCAACCACACAGTTGCGCACTTCCTGCATGGTCGCCTGCCGTTTGGTGGCGTCAACAACTCTGGTATCGGCAGCGCCCACGGCCACTTCGGCTTTATGGCGTTCACGCATGAGCGCGCTGTTCTGCGCACGCGCGTAGCGCTGGCGCCGATGTTCTTCCCTCCGTATACCAACACCACCAAGAAGATTGTGGCGATCCTTAAGAAGACCGTCTGATCTCGGTTACTGCCGTTCAAAAAGCCCGCTGACAGCCCTGTCAGCGGGCTTTTTTTATGGCCATGGATGGCCTGTACGTCGCGGGCGCAGGATGCGCAAGAGCGACGAGGTTGGCGCACTAGATGCTCCATGGCGCCGTAGATGAAAATTATTGCCGTTATTTATTGACAATCATTCTCATTCTATTTAACGTTGCTGCATGTACATCTGCGTATGCAAAGCGGTCACCGACCGACAGATCAAACAAGCCACTCGCGAAGGCGCGTGCAGCTTGCGTGATCTCACGCGTGAACTGGGTCTCGGCACTGGCTGCGGCAAATGCGTACCTGCCGCACGCGAAGTACTCGGCGCTTGCCTGATGCAACAGGGCGCCGCTCAACAGCCAGAAGCAGCTCCTGCCAACCAAGTGTGGGCCAACGCTGCACGCTAAGCCGTTTTAATTGGCTGCGAATCAGTCGCATAATCATTTAATTTTCCTTACGTAACAATAAGTTACGCTGGCCTTCCGGGATTTCGGAAGGTACACTGCCGCCATAATTCAAACCGGAACACCCATGAAAGGCGATGCAAAAGTCCTTGAGTACCTCAACAAGGCTCTAAAAAACGAACTCGGCGCCATCAACCAGTATTTCCTTCATGCGCGCATGTTTGATAACTGGGGCCTGAAGAAACTCGGCAAGCTTGAGTACGCGGAATCCATCGACGAGATGAAGCACGCGGACAAGCTGATCAAACGCATCCTGTTCCTCGAAGGCCTGCCTAACCTGCAAGACCTCGGCAAGATTTACATCGGCGAAGACGTTAAAGAAGCGCTGGAATGCGATCTGAAACTGGAGCACGAAGCACACCCGCTCTACACCGAAGCGATTGCTCACGCTGAATCCGTGCGCGACTACGTCACGCGCGAGTTGCTGCTGGAAATTCAACACAGCGAAGAAGAGCACATCGACTGGATTGAAGAGCAACTCGGCCTGATTGAAACGCTGGGCATTCAGAACTACTCGCAGTCTGCGATGGGCGATTTGCCTTCGCCCGGCTAATTTCTTTTCCGCAAACAAAAAAGGCCGTCGATAATTCGACGGCCTTTTTTGTTTGCGTGCGCATCGCTATCGCGCGAAATGCTCCATCACAAATACCTGCATTTCACCGACCATAAACCCAAGCACCGCACCCACCGTAATCAGAATCCACTCGTCCTGTTGAAACGCAGGACGTAGCAGCGCTTCAAATTCTTCGGGCGTCAGCTCCTGCATTTTCGTCGCCATCGTGTTTTCAAGATCCATCGCCTGCTCGGCGTAGGCCTCGATGTGCGCCATCGTTTCTGGCATGCGCTCCATCATTTGCTCGGCGATGACGGTTTTCATCTCCTGATATTTGTTGCTGCCCACTGCGAACACGACAAAGGGCTTGGCAATGCCGGCCTGATCATCAATCACGCGTTGCACTTGCTTCTGAATCAGGTTGAACAGGCGATCAGACAGCGGGCCGCGCAACACCGCAGCAATCACCTGTTTCGAAGTGACAATTTCCTTGGCGATCAAGCGGCCATACTGCGCAGAAACTTCCTTGCGACGCTTCAGGAACAAGCCCTGCCATTCGAAAATACCTAGGTAACGCGTCGGTTGCTTGGGATTGAACACCATCTTCAGTGCCAACCAATCCGTGAACCAGCCCGTGAATCCGCCGAACAGCGGCATCACCCAAGGCGAGTGCGTTCCCGCCCATGTCAAGGCTTGCACACAGCCAATCACAAAGCCGAAATACAAACCGGAATTGCGGATGAATTTGAATTCTTTGTCACCTGCTTCCTGAAAAATACGATTCAGCAAAGGCTTGTTGCGGACAAGATTCGACACCACCATGTCTTTGAGATCGAACACCGAACGAATGTCCGATTTAATGTCGATCATGATCTGGCGAATCATGTTGGGCGCGTCCGCTTGAATACGGTTAATGATCAACTTCTTCACCGACTCTGGCGCGACTTCCCACAGCCCGGGCGAATAGTGGCTCGCCACTTCACGCGTGATGTCTTCAACCACGCGTAGCATCGGCTGCTCAATGACTTCAGCAATGCGATCAGGATCGAGCCGATCAAAAATATCTTCTGGCTTGATCAGCTTGGAGGTCATCGTGTCGCAAGCGATGCTCGCCATCGTGGCCGCCTTGCGCGGCACAATGCCCTGCCAACCGAGATAAGGTTTGATGCCGATGAATTCGATCGGCTCAAACATCATCTTGATTGCAACGATCTTGGTGACAAAACCAATCCCCGCTGCCACGAATGGCATCGATAGATAGAGCAGCCAATTACGCTGCACATCGAGCAAAATTTCCTGCCAACTGAGCATGTGTGCCTTCCCTGATTCTTATCGTTGGTCTGCGGCACGCATGCAGCAGATCCTTTATTCCTTCGCCACCTTGGACTCAAACCACAGCGTGCGGCCGATATCGGAGATCTTCAGAGCCCGGCGCGCAATACGCGCACGTTCGCCGCCTTCTTCGATTCGCGCAATGACTTTGCGGACAACGTCGTCTGCCTCCAGCATCTGGTACTCGGTTTCCTGGTCGCTGTCTTCGGCTTCGATCTGCACCAACCCCCAGAATTTGAGGCGTTGGATATAAACAGGCACCAGCTCAGGGCAACGCACAGAAGCGAATTTGCCAATATTGCTGATCCCCTCTTCCACGGTGCGCGGTGAGAAGCCCATGCGCGTGCCCGCGGAGACATTGATCAGCGGGAAACTGCGGCCATCGGACAGCAGCGAAAGTATGCGCGCCTCGTCCGGCAGCAGGCTGGCCAGAACGCGGGCATGGAAGCCAGTCAGGGCTTCATCGCGGGACTGTGTATTGGAGGCATCGAGCAAATCCCGCAGCAGGTCGGAAGGCGCACGCGACTTGCCGCGGCCTCTCTGCGTCACCGCTAGATTCAGCACCGCAACCGACGGGCCACGATCAACCTGATCCAGACGCCCTTTGAGTTCCTGCATAA
Organism: Pseudomonadota bacterium; assembly: GCA_040387055.1. Lineage (GTDB taxonomy): Bacteria > Pseudomonadota > Gammaproteobacteria > Nevskiales > Nevskiaceae > Stenotrophobium. The sequence continues at coordinate 45,115 of JAZKEM010000112.1, forward strand.
CGCGCGACTCGATTTTCTCGAGCTGCTCTTGGGCAAATTCGCCGCCCGGCACACGCTGCAACAGCTTTCCGACCAGAGAATTGGTCAAGGATGGTTTGGGTAAGCTTTTCACGACAGACCTCGATAAACACCGGCGCACACGCCTGATACGCCATGTTAACGCGATCAGGCCGCGGTTTTACCGCTCATTTTTGTAATTTTAGTGATGCGGTTCAGCACAGGCGTCGCGTTCGATTTGCACCGTCGCATGCGCAATGCCGTATTGCTGACTTAAGAACTCGCCAATCTCGCGCGTGACCTGATCCGTATCGCAGTCGTCAGTAATTCTCGCGTGCAAGGTCAGCATCTTTTTCTCAGGACTCAGCATCCAAGCGTGGACGTGATGCACGTCGGTAACGCCCGCAACGGCTTTAGGCAGTTCAGCCTGCAGCTGCGCAATGTTCAGATCTTCTGGCGCACCTTCAAGCAACACGTGCCCAGACTGCTTGGTGATCTGCCAAGCGCCGCGAAGAATCAGCAGCGCAACCAGTACTGACAGCAGCGGATCCGCCTGCATCCAACCGGTAAACAGAATAATCAGCGCCGCGACAATGGCTGCGACTGAGCCCAACATATCGGCCAGCACATGCAGCAACGCGCCACGCATATTCAGATTTTCTTTGGCGCCGCCGTGCAAAATTGCGAAGGCCGCGATGTTCACGCCTAAGCCCAGCACCGCAACGACGAACATCGGCTGACCTTGCACTGTCACAGGGTTCATCAGACGCAACGCCGCTTCAACAATAATCCAACCCGAAATCGCGATCAGCGTGACGCCATTCAGAAACGCGGCCAACACTTGCACGCGATCGTAGCCATAAGAGCGCAGATGATCGGCTGGGCGACGACTGATGCGAATCGCCATCCAAGCCAAGCCCAGCGACACCGTGTCGGTGAGCATGTGGCCTGCGTCCGCCAATAGCGCGAGCGATTGCGAGTAGAACCCAGCAATAACTTCCGCAACCATGAACAAACCCGTCAGCGCCAACGCAGCTAGCAGGCGTCGTTCACTACCGGTGTGTACATGATGATGACCATGACCATGCCCGTGATCATGGTCGTGATGCGCATGACCATGCGAATGATCATGGTCATGATCGTGGTGCGTGTGATCGTGTTTGGCAGTCATACGAAAAGGGTCGCTGTCGAGGCGGTGACAATATCACCAAAGCCTATGACCACTGATTAGCCCTTACGTTGTAAAAATAGCCGTTAACCGAGCGCGAGCTGCGAGAAGCAGTGATGCAGCTTGCCGTTGGTGGCGAGCACTGTCGTCGTGTCGAGACCGATTGGACCGCCGTTGAGATCGGTGAAGGTGCCGCCTGCTTCGCGAACGATCACTACAAGTGCAGCGATGTCGAGAATGTTCACATCCGATTCCACTACCGCATCAAGCTTGCCGTTGGCGAGCATGTGGTAGTGCAGAAAATCGCCGTAGCCGCGGATGCGGTGCAGCTGCGGAATCAGCTTGCCGAGTTCAACCCACTGCGGCGCTTTAGCGAGCGTCGCCAGATTGCCGGTGGAAAGCGTGGCCTTGGCGACCGTGTTGACCGCGCTCACTTCCAAACGCTCTTCACCCAACCAAGCGCCACGACCTTTTTCAGCAAAAATAATCTCGCCGCGACCGCCGTTCCAGCACGGGGCGTAAGACACACCCAGAATCAGCTCGCCCTTGTGCATCAGCGCGATTTGTACCGAGAACATCGGATAACCACGCACGAAGGCCTTGGTGCCGTCGATGGGATCGACCAGCCACAGATAGTCGGCATCCTGCTGGCTCTTGCCGGTTTCTTCGCCGTAGAAGCCATGCGCAGGGAAACGCGACTGCAGCACCGCTTTGATCGCCTTCTCCGCGCCCACATCGACTTCCGTCACCGGGCTCGCATCAGCCTTGTAGCTGACCTCGAAATTGCCGCGATAGGCTTTACGGATGACATCTGCCGCAGCTTGGGCGGCGTCGAGGGCGGCGGTAAGGAATTCGCTAGACATAACTAAGGCACTCAAAAGGCAGGTGCGAATCATACCGACCTTGGGCGACCTTGCCGATATCTACCCCATATGTAGCGCTCAAATTCGAGCCTTAAACGCGTACAATCCGCGCGCCACAGGTGTCTCGTCGTAATGACGAGGTGAAACGGGAAGCGAGTTTGATGCTCGCGCTGCCCCCGCAACGGTAAATGGAAAGAACTGGCACACAGCCACTGGAGAAATCCGGGAAGGCGCCAGCGAAATGTCCATGAGCCCGGAGACCGGCCTGTGTTCACCTACCGTTACTTAACGCCACGGGGACGTGGCGAGGGAGACACAATGAAAGCACCGCTACGCGCGGCCGTTCTGGCTGCATTTTTTTCCGTACCTGCGATCTCGGCACACGCCGATGACACCACAACGGAACCTACCTCACTTGATCCGGTCATCGTCACGGCCACGCGCACGCCGACGCCTGCTGCCGAAACACTGGCCGCCGTCACCGTCATTGATCGCGAAGAGATTGAGCGTGCACAGGCCACCGACGTCGCCGAACTGCTGCGCTATACCGCCGGTATTGACGTCGCTCGCAGCGGCGGCCCCGGCTCGCAAACCTCGGTGTTCATCCGTGGCGGCGAAAGCGATCACACCCTCGTATTGGTCGATGGCATACGCGTTAATCCGTCTACCGCAGGCGGCGCAGCCGTGCAGAACATCGCACCAGAAATGATCGAGCGCATTGAAATCGTCAAAGGCCCGCGTTCTACGCTTTATGGATCGGATGCCATCGGCGGCGTGATCAACATCATCACGCGCACTGGCGGCAATGGCGCTGATATCAGCGTACGTGGTGGCAGTGAAAATACCCGCGAGATCACCGGCAACGTCAGCTACAGCGACAAAGGCAACAGTGTGTCGCTTTATGCACAGCACACCAGCACCGACGGCATTCCAGCATTCGACACCGGCGGCCCAGACCGCGCCTACCGTCAAAGCACCATCAACCTCAAAGGCGGCACGCATGTAGGAGCAGTGGAGCTGTCAGGTCGCGTATGGAATACACAAGGCAACGCTCAATACATGGGCTGCTTCGGAAGCTGCGAAGCATCACAGAACTTCCGCAATCAAGTTATCGAAGGCGCAGCTGCCTTCAAGCCCACCAGCAACTGGGAAAGCACGCTGAGCCTCAGTCGCATGACTGACGATATCGAGCAGACAGCATCCACCGCCTTTGTTCGCACCACGCGTCCACAAGCAGACTGGCACAACGTTGTTTCCTTGGGCCAAGCTAATCGTTTCAGCTTTGGCCTGACGGCCGCACGCGAAAACGCCGAATCGTTATCGTTCGATAGCAGCGAAAACCTCTACACCGCTTTCGTTCAAGATGAATTCAACGCAGGCGCGCACCACGCGCTAGTCGCAGGCAGCTTTGGCGACTACGGCAGCTTCGGCAATCGCGCCTCATGGAATGCTGAATACGGTTACGACCTGTTCAAATCGACACGCTTGATTGCTTCAGCCGGCAGCGGCTTCCACGCCCCAACCGCAGATGATCGTTTTGGCTTTGGCGGCAACACTGAACTCAAGCCAGAAGAAGCACTGAACTATGAATTGGGCCTCAAGCAAAGCATCGGCAAATATCAAACGTTGGATCTGCGTGTATTCCGCAGCGACGTTAAAAACCTGATCAGCGTAGAGTGTATTTCGGACTGCGCCGATTGGATGCTGGCCGTTTACCAAGCAGTGAACGTCAATCGCTATCGCAATGAAGGCGTAGAGCTGAGCTACAACGTCGCCGTTGCAGAATGGTCAGGCCGCATCACCGCCATTTCGCAAAATCCGATCGACCGCACCACCAACGCAACGCTATTGCGCCGCGCCAAACAGAGCCTCACCGGTCAAATCACGCGTCACTTTGGCAAACACTATCTGGCCATTGATGCCGTGGGCAACGGCGAGACCCGTGACTTTGGTGGCGTCAAAGTTGGCGCATACGGATTGCTGGCAGTGTCTGGTGGCTACGAGATTAATAATCACCTCAGCGTGCAGGCTCGCGTCAACAACGTGCTGGGCAAAGACTATGAAACCGTGTTTGGCTATAACCAGCCTGGCACCAACGGTTACCTAACTCTGCGCTTCGCGTTTTAATTTTTGAAAAGCCGCCCGCATCAAGACGATGCGGGCGGCTTTTTTATGCACACGATGTGCGGTATGCGGGCGGCGGCAGGATGCCGAAGAGCCGGCAGATGTAAACTGCACAAAACATCTAGGTAGAAACATCATGGGCCACCGCCTCAGCAAAATCGTTACCCGTACCGGCGACAAGGGCACCACTGGCCTCGCCACGGGTGATCGCGTCAACAAATCTTCGGCACGTATCAATGCCATCGGTGAAGTCGACGAACTCAACTGCCATATCGGCGTGCTGCTCACGCAAGAGTTGCCGGACAACATCCGCGCACCACTGGCACGAATTCAGAATGAACTGTTCAACCTCGGCGGCGAGTTGGCAATGCCGCCTGCGGAACTGATTAAGGAAATCGACGTTGAACGTTTGGAGGCCGACGTCGAAACACTCAACGCGGATCTGCCGCCACTAAAAGAATTTGTACTGCCCGGCGGCAACCCACCGGCCGCTTTCGCACATCTTGCACGTGCCGTTGCACGGCGCGTCGAGCGCTCGCTGTGGGCGCTAAACGTTGAAGAACCGCTCAACGAATTTGCACCGCGTTACGCCAATCGTCTTTCGGATTTACTGTTCGTGATTTCGCGTCTGTTGGCGCGCGCGAATGGCGGCAAGGAAGTTAGCTGGTCGCGTTAGCGATCAATCGCAGAGCTCGGTTCAGTAAGTTCGCCAACACTCTACTAAAGCGCTTCTTTGT
>JAZKEM010000113.1:0-6342 GCA_040387055.1 Pseudomonadota bacterium
TGCCAATGGGTGCCGATGAGATAACGCGAGAGTTTGTCGCCGAGTGCGACCTTGCGTGGGCGGCATAGCGGCGGTGACTCACTATCATGCAAATGAGATTTGATGACGCCATCGCGCATCAGTGGTTCCAGCGCGCCAGCATTGCGCATGATCATTTCGACGGCACTGCGTGCCTCAGGCGGCACTGCTGCAAAATGCTCTTGGAGACGCTCACGGCACCAGACGCGATACTGGACGACAGGTAGTTTCTTGTACTGCGTGCCTTGAACGGCAAAATCAAAAGTCTTGCGGCCTTCGCGCCAGGCCACGGCATTGGCGTGCAGGTAAGGTAAATATGCGCCGCCGATGTCGTGGAGAATCGGCGTCCATCCGGTCGGTAGGGTTCCGACTTCGGTCCACGCACCGCTATTGCTGGAATGACGACTATTCCATAAACGCGCGACCCATTCAAATACAGCGGGCGCACGTTCCTGCATGATCAGACTCGGCGTGAGGTCTAGGCTGAAGTGACGGAACATTGACGCGAAGAAACCGAAGTCTGCGAGGCTAGGTTTGTCGCCCAATAGGAATGGTTGTTTCTCGAAGATCGCCTGCAAGCGATCCAGTGTGTTCAAGTAGATCGATTCCACATGCGCCCAAGTTTCTTTGGTGACGCCATCGCCTGCAACATAAATACGATGCTGGCGTTCACGCAGCGTTGCCGCCGTCATCGCCTTGGGCATCGGCTGTGTGCTCATGAACGTTTCGGCGAAGCGACGTGACGCGGCATGTGCATCGGCGGCATAGCTCCAGCGGTAGTGCAACGCAGGGCGCCACATCCACTCATCGGCGTAGTCTTCGAGCAGACGGCTGAAGAAAGCTTGCAGTGGATCCGTCGGTATTACTGCGCCTTGCGGGTGCTGCTTCTCGAACCAGTCAATCATCGGTGTCGAATCCGCGAGCCATTCACCAGCCGGCGTTTTTACTACCGGTACTTTCATCAGGCCGGTGTTGGGGTAAATCGTGTTGAGCAGATCACCGCCCCACTTTGGCTCTATGGTTTCGTGCGCAATCTCCTTGTAGCGCAGGTAAGCCTGCATCTTTCCACTGAAGTAGGAGATGTGAAAAACATAGAGCGTGTAGGGCGATGCTTGCATATCAGCCTCGCAGCGAGCGTTCGAGCAGGCCTGGGGCCCAACGCTTGAAGATGCGCACCATCACGGCTTCGCGGCCGATTGATGCGATGAACTCGTTGCTGCGAATCGCTTGCAGCGTGCGCTGTGCAACGGTCTCGGGCATCAGATTTGTCTTGGAAAATTCTTTTTCAACGCGAGCACGTGCATCGGGGCTTGAAAGCGTGCCAACCATTTTCACTTTGCTTTGAATCGGCGTCTTCACATAGCCCGGGCAAATAACGCTGACGCCGATGTTGAAGCGGTGCAGTTCCATGCGCAGTGATTCTGATAGGCCAACGACTGCAAACTTGCTGGCGCTGTAAGTGCCCATGCCGCGAACACCGACCAGACCTGATACCGAAGAGATATTGACGACATGGCCGCCTTGGCGACGCTCAATCATCTTCGGTACGAATGCGCGGATGCCATGCACGACACCCATCACGTTGATGTCGTGCAGTCTGCGCCAGTCTGCAGCTTCAACTTCCCATGTGAAGCCGCCCATGACGACGCCTGCGTTATTCACCAGCACATCAATCGCGGCATGTCGCGCGTGAATGTTGTCGGCAACCTTATTCATCTGCGCTTCGTCTGCAACATCTGCAAAGTGCAGATGAACTTCAACGCCTTTTGCAACGCAGAGATCACGCACATGCTCAAGACGTTCACGATCGCGTGCGACCAGTTCGAGCTTGGCGCCCTCTGCGGCGAGGGCCAGCGCAATCGATTCGCCGATGCCGCTGCTGGCGCCGGTGATCAGCGCCACTTTGCCTTTGAATGATTTCATTCTTAATTGACCTGAAAAATGCCGCGACGTGCAGGGATCCACCAGATCAGACCGAACAATAACGTCAGGACGAGTAAGCGTGGCAGGGAAGCGGAGCGGCCTTTCAACATATAAAGCGCTAGCGGAATCTCTAGCGCGTGTGCGGCCAGCAAGAGCACTGAGATCAGCACCGTGGGGTGCGTGTGCTGGCCGGACAATCCGAAAAATAGTCCAAGGGCATAAACAAGCCCCAGTGCTGCCATCTGGGCAATCCAGAACGATTTGTTATTCATCATGTTGATCTTCCCTTTTCAGACAATATGGATTTCATTATTAAAACTTAGTTGGCCGAGTGCTCATACCAGATCGGAGAGGCCCAGGCGCGTTCTTCAATTGTGTAGAAAGTATTCTTGCCCGTGAAGCTCCCCGGTGTTCCGCTGATCGCACAGCAGCCTTCATAGCCGCTGAACTTGGAATCCTTCGGGAACATGCCGTTGGCTGGATTCAACTGACCGCAGTCGACTTTCTGATCAACGTTACAGATCCATGCTGACCAGCGGCAGGAGGGCACTTCACGCACGCGTGCGTAGTAGTAAGCATCCTGATTGGGATTGAAATCAGGATCGGTCCAGGTCGTGCAGAGCTGCTCTGGATGTTTACCCACTTTCACGCTGCAATCCTGAATCGACGGTCGGGTAATCGTATCTTTTGTGCGCGCCACGTTTTCAAACACCTTCACGCGCGGCTTGCCACTGCTGTCGACATAACCTTTGACGATGTCGATGCTCTGTAGTGGATTGTTTTCCGGATCTTGCTGCGCCCACACCGCGATCTTTGGTGAGCCCTTTGCAGGCAGCGGCAGATCGCCACCCATCAGCGCGCCGGGAACTTCACCGGTATCAACCGGATTCTTTCCTGCGGCAAGCTGGCTGCAGATATTGCTCGGCAACTTCCATCCACCGACTGTTCGTACCTTCATGCGTGGACCTGAAGTCCCCCAAGTTTCGCCGCGATGAACGGCATCCCAGATTTCTTCACGTTTGTTTTGTGGTGCCCACACGCCAGCAAGGCCGCCCGGATTGAGGTTGCGTGCAAAGTCTTGGAATACGCGTCCCGGACAATTTTCCGGATCAGCAGGATCGCCGCCGTTCGGGCAGTTCCAGAATCCGAGTTGCTCACGCGGATCGTCGTCGAGCACGCCGCCATGGCCAACGAAATGTCGTTCGCCAACGTTGCCGGAAATACCGTTATGCGTATCGCTGCCCGCAACGATATTGACCTTGTACGGATTGATGCCGATGGCTTGGCGAATGGCCATGCCTTCCGCCATTGCGTTGCGATAAAAGTCCAACGGGCCGGTGCAATTTTCTGTCGTGGTTGCACTTGGATTATGTGCTGGACGCGATTTGCCATCAGGCCCGGTCGTGCCGCAGACATCCACCCGATTGATGCCCACGGTTCTGTGCGTGCAGAAATTCGGATCTGTTTTTGGATCGCCTTTGCAGAAGTTTGCGCAGGTTGCAGGATCATCCGGCATGCCGCGACAGACTGATTTGTTCATCTCAAAATCGCAGGAAGTTTCTTCACCCTGCAGATAAGGTCCTTCAAGACCTACTGCGCATTCGGATTGTCCTTTGTGCTGCGTTATTTCGTAGGAGACATCCATGCTGCGGCGTAGCTGCGCATCTGCTGTTGTCATCGGCATATAGATATCGGTTGAATCAATCTTGCGCCCCAGCGGCACGCCGGTTGCGGGATCCATTGGCAACCACATGCGGCCATCGGAGAGATTGGCGTTGTGCGGGATGGTCAGCACATCGCAGCCAAGCACTGATTGGCAGACAAGCTTGAGATTGTCGAACAGAGCCCAGTCATCGTTGCCATTCTGCGGATTGACTGCGGTATCAAGGCGAACTGCAGAGAACACATCGAGTGGCGTGTTCAGCGTACCGCCTCTGAAAATGACATTGCGATGGAACATCTGGCCTTTTTCATTCGATGTGTATTCGTAGCCATGCAACGTTGTGTACTTGCAGGGCTCGTACTCTTCTTCGTTGATCTGCTTGGTCATCAGCCAAGAGGTGATGCTGGTTGGACTTTGAGCAATCACGGATTGCAGCATCTGTTGCTGCAATGAAGTATTGCCATTGGCGATGTTGACGATGTCACCGCGGATGCCTTGACCAATTAGTTGATCGCAGGCTTGTTGTGTCACAGCGACCCTGCCGCAGATATTCATGAATCCGCCAAGAAACTCTGCATGGTCGGTGACGGCATTGAAATCCAGTGGTCGACCAATCGTGACTTCACGTTGCTTGGTGTACGGGTCACTAGTGCCCATTCCTGGCAGACCGCCCGGTTGGCCTTTGGCAAATTCATGTGCAGCGCGTGGATCATTTACTGCGTTGAAGAAATAAGAATCGAGGGAAAACGATGTGTGCGTATGCAGATCGCCGAAGTAGGCGTTCTTACGCCCAGTGCGCAAATCAGCGCAGCCACCGTCAGTGCCACCATTGCCCGGGCCTTCACCAGTTTCTGTTGGCGAGCTGCTGCGCTGACAAGCTGTTAGTGCGCTGATTGCCAGCATCGCTGCCAACAGCAGTTTGATTGATCGGGGGTTCATCGTTTCATGCTCCGAAATGCGGCAATGCGCGACTGGCTTCAAGCCATAGCGCAGTGCGATCTAGCGTCCAGTAAACCGCAATGGCGCCGAGTGCAACAGTCATTGTGCTGGCTTGAAAATGCAGGCGTGGAATCCAGCGACGCACCAATGTAATGAGTAATAGCACGCTGCCTACAAAAAGGAGTTGTCCCACTTCAACGCCCAGATTGAATAGCAGCAAGGCCCAGCCGCGTGCGGCCTCGGGCAAGCCAATTTCGCTGAGTGCACCAGCAAAGCCGAAACCGTGCAAAAGCCCAAATGCAAAAGCGACCAGCCAAGGCTTTCGCATGGTCAGTGTTGGAGGGCGCGCTGGGTGTGATGCATGTTGTGCCAGTTCCACGGCCAGCAACGCGATGCTGAGTGCAATCAGAATCTCGACTGGTTTGGATGGCAGTCCCCAGATGCCGAACATCGCCAGACCGAGTGTCAGGCTGTGTGCGAGTGTGAAAGCAGTGAGTGCGGCGATTAATAAACGGATGCGGCCACCAGCGGCGCTTACCACCATCATCAGTCCGAACACGAACAGCAGATGATCAGGGCCGAGCAGAATATGTTCGATGCCCAAAGGAAAATAAGTGCCGACCCCGATGATGGGGCGCTGTGCTGCGTCGGCTTGCAGGGTGATGCTGGGATCGTGGCGATCCACCGCTAGCGTCTGCGTAATGCCGTTGGCGAAATGTACAGTGATCAGTGCTTCTGGTGTGCGTGGGTCGAGTCCATCTAGACGTAATTTCGTCTGATCGAGCCCGCCTTTGCATTGAAGTTGCCAAGTACGAAGGACGCGATCGCCATCGAGTTCGGCATGGCTGTCGCCAATCATGGCGCAGCGAGAATCAAAGACGGGAATCACCGTCGTGGCTTGCCCGTCACGAGCCAAAGGTGTGTTCAGACTCGCGCGAACCTGTCCTTCTGCAGATTCTTGTAGTCGCACTGCTGCAGTTTGTAGTTCATGCGCATGGACAAAAGTCGCCGTGCTCCACAAGAGTGTGATCGTCAGTAAGCGTGAGAGCGTGATCATTTCGACAGCGCCTCATATTCAATGCGGTATTTTTTCTTGAGTTGATCGATTGCTTGTTGAATCGATCGTGCATGTTCATCGGCCAGATAATCATTCAGTACTTTCTGGCGAACGTCACTCAGTTTTACGGGTTGAAAATCACTGCGGCTCGTAATACGGATCAGGTGCAGGCCAAAGCCAGAGGCGATCGGTGCTGACCATTGCGACTGCGGCTGTGTTTGCAGCGCTTGCATGAAGCCCGCGCCGAATTCACGCCGAAGTTCTACCGCATTGAGGTTCTTAATTTCTTGCCCCAGCGGAAACGGATCGCCGAGTTCAAGATATTTGTCAGGCTGTGCGGCTAGTTCTTTGCTGATCAGCGCGGCGTCTGACTGCAGCTGTTCTCCGCGTTGTCCGCGGCTCAGAAAAACCTGCTCAAAGCTGACGATTGCCGGCTTGCCGTAACGCGGCATGTGCTGATCAAGCCAGCTTTGTAATTGCGCATCGTCAGGCGTCGGAATGACTGCGCCATCATCCAGAAGAAAACGCATTTTCTGCGTGAGCTGGCGGTGAACAATCGCATCTTTGCTGTCCAGATTTAAAGCCAGCGCTTCGCGGTACAGCACTTGCTCCTCAATCCAGCGGTCGAGCCGTGTGCGCAGTTCTTCGGCTGTCGGATTTCGACCAAGCTCGGCACGGAACGCTTCGCGCAATGCTTCCTGCTGCGTGGCGGTGACGACGATATGCGTTTCATCGCCGATCG
>JAZKEM010000114.1:0-4460 GCA_040387055.1 Pseudomonadota bacterium
GCCTTGTCGATGGAAGGCCGCATGACCGTCTGCAATATGGCGATTGAAGGCGGCGCACGCGCTGGCTTGGTCGCGGTTGATCAAACAACCATCGATTACGTGCAGGGCCGTCCGTTCTCCCCGAAGGGTGAGAACCTCGACAAGGCGATTGCTTGGTGGAAAACCTTGCACAGCGATGCAGGCGCAAAGTTTGATCACGAAGTCGTTATCGAAGCGTCCAGCATTCAGCCGCAAGTGACTTGGGGCACATCGCCAGAAATGGTGTTGCCAATTGATGCGCGCGTGCCGGATCCAGCGAAGGAAGGCGATGCAGTGAAGCGTTCGGGCATGGAAAAGGCCTTGGCCTATATGGGCCTCACTGCCAACACGCCGATCGAGCAGATACAGATCGATAAAGTTTTTATCGGTTCATGCACCAACTCACGCATTGAAGATTTGCGCGCAGCGGCAAGCGTGGTTCAAGGCAAGCAGCGCGCTGCCAACGTCAAATTGGCGATGGTGGTGCCAGGCTCTGGCTTGGTGAAGCGTCAGGCTGAAGCGGAAGGTTTGGACAAGATTTTTCTCGCCGCAGGTTTTGAATGGCGCGAACCCGGTTGCTCGATGTGCTTGGCCATGAACGCCGATCGCCTTGAGCCAGGTGAGCGTTGCGCTTCAACCAGCAATCGTAATTTTGAAGGTCGACAGGGTTCTGGCGGCCGTACGCACTTGGTGTCACCGGCAATGGCAGCTGCTGCTGGCGTGGCTGGACACTTCGTTGATATTCGGAGCTTCCAATGAGAGCTTTTACGACGGTAACCGCGAAGGTCGCACCTTTGGATCGTCCCAATGTGGACACCGATGCGATCATTCCCAAGCAGTATTTAAAGTCGATCAAGCGCACTGGCTTTGGTCAGTATTTGTTTGATGACTGGCGCTACCTCGATCAGGGTGATCTGGATATTCCGGTGGCTTCACGTCGCCCTAATCCTGAATTCGTGTTGAATCAGGATGCCTATCGCAGTGCGCAGATTTTGATTTCGCGTGAAAACTTTGGCTGCGGTTCATCTCGCGAACACGCGGTGTGGGCGCTGGAAGATTATGGCTTCCGTGCCGTGATCGCGCCGAGCTACGCCGACATCTTCTTCAACAACAGTTTCAAGAATGGCTTCTTGCCGATCATCCTGAAAGTCGATGAAGTGCAGAAGATTTTTGAAGTAGTTGCCAACAATCCAGCGAGTGAAGTCACCGTTGATTTGCCTGCGCAGCAGGTAAAATTGCCTAGCGGCGAAGTGTTCAGCTTTCAGATCGACGAGTTCCGCAAGGATTGCCTGGTGCGCGGCCTCGATGAAATTGGTTTGACGCTGCAGAACTCTGATTCGATTCGTGCATACGAAGCTCAGCGCAAAATCGCTGCGCCTTGGTTGTTCTCCTAAAGTTCAATAAAAGATTTTCAACATGACTAAAAAGATTCTGATTCTGCCCGGTGATGGTATTGGCCCTGAGATCATGGCTGAAGCCGTGAAGGTGCTTGAGCTCCTGAAGTCTGAAGGCGAGCAACTCGAATGGTCATTCGGCCATCTTGGCGGCGCAGCGTATGACGCTGAAGGTCATCCTTATCCAGAGTCCACGCAGAAGGCTGCACGCGCTGCGGATGCAATCTTGATGGGCGCTGTTGGCGGCCCTAAGTACGATGCGCTTCCTCGCGCAGTTCGTCCTGAGCAAGGCATTCTCGGCATTCGCAAGGATCTTGGCCTGTTCGCAAATCTGCGTCCGGCACTGGCGTATGAAGAACTCGCTGCGGCGTCTTCGTTCAAGCCAGAAATCATTGCGGGTCTCGACATTCTGATTCTGCGCGAACTCACCGGCGATATTTATTTCGGCGCACCGCGTGGTCGTCGCACGAATGCAGAAGGTCACGCCGAAGGCTTCGACACCATGCACTACAGCGCGCCAGAAGTTGAGCGCATTGCACGCGTTGCATTTGAGGCCGCACGTAAGCGTAGCAAGCGCGTGTGCAGCGTCGACAAAGAAAACGTGCTCGAAACTTCACGTCTGTGGCGCGAAGTGATGATCAATGTCTCAAAGGATTACCCTGATGTTGAACTGACACATATGTACGTCGACAACGCTGCGATGCAGTTGGTGAAGCGTCCTAAGCAGTTCGACGTGATGGTCACTGGCAACATTTTTGGCGACATCTTGTCAGACGAAGCATCGATGCTGGCTGGCTCAATCGGCATGCTGCCTTCGGCTTCGCTCGACGTGAACAACAAGGGTTTGTACGAACCAAGCCACGGCAGTGCGCCAGACATCATGGGCCAGAACAAGGCTAATCCGCTGGCGACAATTCTGTCGATGGCGATGATGTTTAAGTACACCTTCAATCGTAATGACCTGGCTGATCGTATTGATGCCGCCGTCAAGAAAGTATTGAAGCAGGGCTATCGCACCGGTGACATCGCGCAGGCTGGCGAAAAGGTTATTGGCACCAAGGAAATGGGCGAAGCCTTAATCGCCGCGCTCCGTAAATAATTTCAGCAGTACGAATTTAGAGAAGCACAATGAAGAAGCTAGGTCTGGTTGGTTGGCGCGGCATGGTGGGCTCGGTGCTCATGCAGCGCATGCAGGAAGAAAATGATTTCGCCTTGGTGGAGTCACATTTCTTCACTACCTCAAACGTTGGCGGTAATGGCCCCAAGATTGGCGGCAAGGACACGCCTGCGCTGAAGGATGCGAGCAGCATTGAAGCGCTTGCAGCGATGGACATCATCATCACCTGTCAGGGTGGCGACTACACCAACGACGTCTTCCCGAAGCTGCGCGCTGCGGGTTGGAACGGTTATTGGATTGACGCTGCCAGCGCGCTGCGCATGAAGGACGACGCTGTGATCATTCTTGATCCGGTCAACATGCCAGTGATCAAGGATGCACTCGCCAAGGGCGTGAAGAATTATGTCGGCGGCAACTGCACCGTCTCCTTGATGCTGCTCGCCGTTGGCGCGCTCTACAAGGCTGACCTCGTGGAGTGGATGTCGGCGATGACCTATCAGGCCGCATCGGGCGCAGGTGCGCAGAACATGCGCGAACTCCTGTCGCAGATGGGCGTGCTTGAGCGTGCGGTTGCTACTGAACTCGCGAATCCTTCATCAGCCATTCTCGATATCGACCGCAAGGTTGCAGAGACTCAGCGTTCGGGTGATTTCCCAGTCGCTAACTTTGGCGTGCCACTCGCAGGCTCTTTGATTCCGTACATCGACAAGCAGCTTGAGAACGGTCAGTCGAAGGAAGAGTGGAAGGGGCAGGCCGAGACCAACAAGATTCTGGGTCGCGAAGCAGATCCGATTCCTGTGGATGGTCTGTGCGTGCGTATCGGCGCTATGCGTTGCCACTCGCAGGCGTTGACCATCAAGCTCAAGCGCGATGTGCCGCTGGCTGAGATCGAAGAATTGATCCGCAACGATAACGAGTGGGTACGCTTGGTGCCGAATACTCGCGAAGATTCGATGAAGAGCCTGACGCCAGTTGCAGTCACCGGCACGCTCAACGTTGCTGTTGGCCGTCTGCGCAAGCTCAACATGGGACCGCAGTATCTTGGCGCGTTCACGGTTGGCGATCAGCTGCTGTGGGGTGCCGCAGAACCGTTGCGTCGAATGTTGCGCATCCTGCTGCAAGCCTGATTCTGCAAGGCATTGTGGACCCAACAGCCGTGCCTAAACCGCACGGCTGTTGTTGTTTCTGACAAAAATCAGCAAAAAAGACGATGTATTTGTAATCCGGATACGCGAAGATATCTCGCATCCACGTAGCCTGAATCTATGGCTAGTTACTGACAGCATTCGTAAGGGATCGGCGCTGAATATTGTTCAGATCGTCGAGACCTTGGTTCGTGACTATTTATAGTGTATAAAAGGGCTTACGAGCGTTAATTAACGCAATAAATGAATATAAAACTAGGGGGCGTCGACAATGCGCTCAGTGTCTGGAGATAACATGCTGCGTAAGCTTGCTCTGATTGTGGCAATCAGCCCTGCCATTTGGCTTTCGGCAGCACATGCCTTGGGTCTTGGCGAAATTGATGTAAATTCTCACTTGAATCAGCGCTTTAGCGCTGTTATTCCGCTTACATCTGTTAGCTCAGAAGAAGCAGAAAATCTTCTGGTCAGACTCGCAGATAGCGACGATTTCAGCAAAGCCGGCATCGAACGCGCTGATTACCTGAGCTCGCTGACCTTTCAAGTTGTTGCTGACGCAAAAAATCCGCGCATCGTTATTAACAGCAAACAGCTGGCTCGCGAACCATTCCTGAGCTTCTTGCTGGATGTTCGTAGCAGCACCGGCCGTGTACTGCGCGAATACACCGTATTGTTGGATCCGCCAGCCTATGGTGAAGCAGCGCCGGTTGCAGTGCCTGCGCCTACGGCAAAAGCCACCAGCGATTTTTATCAGACCGCTGAAGAATCTGCGCAATCAAAACCACAAGC
>JAZKEM010000115.1:0-13432 GCA_040387055.1 Pseudomonadota bacterium
CCTTGGGGCTCTTCATCCCATCCGGGAAAATACAAAGCAGGGGCCATCAAAAACAGTGCCTGCGGTTTGAGCGTGGCGCAGGCCTGCGCAGAGACGTAGCCGCCCATACTGGAGCCCACCAAGACCAAGCGCTTTGCTTTAGGCGCTAACGCCAGTAATTGCGCTACGCGCTCCCTAGGATCATGGGTATGACTATAATCTGGACTCATCACCTCAAAGTCGCGTCCGCGTGCGGTCTCGGCCAAGTGGGTAATCTTGGTGCCCCAAGGACCGCTTTCTTTTCCGTGAGCGAAACAGACTAAGTTTTCGACGAGGTTCATCCAGTCATGATAGCCAAAACCAAAGGCGACAAGATGCAGGAAAAAAGCTCGTCGCGTAAGAAAGAACCGCTGGATGTAAACCTCACCGTCAAGTTCAATTTCGGCAGCGAACCAGACGATGCTATTACGGTCTTAAATGATGTTCGCGTCCCCATGGTCGATAGCGTTTTCAATAATCGCGATCGCATCGTGCGTGCTTTTGTTTCTTTGCTGCTCAAGAGTGGATTCAAGTCGCCCGCCGTTACTCGCGAGCTTTTCCCGGTTGTCCGATTACTGAAGCGTAAAAAATGACCTTTCTCCGTTGGTGGACCGTTGCTCTGATGCTGTTTGGTGGGGCAATGGCGTTGATTATGGGCGTCGTCTGTTTTTTGTATTACCTCTATCTCGACAGCGCACCCGCACTGCGTGAGCAATTGCCGATGTTGGTGAAACTGGTCGGCTTGTTTGTGACGCTGGGTCTGCTCGGACTCGCTGCGTTTATTCCCATGCGACGCAACAACCACTGGCTGTGGCCGACGCAAGTGTTGCTGGGCGTGGGAGCGGTGGTCATTACGATGACGTTCTGGCGCTTGCTAAGCACCTAAAAGCTAAAAGTTTGGAAACACCATGACGCAAATGCCACAACCCAAGCGCTGGGAAATTCTCAGCTGGATTCCTATCGCTGTCGGCCTTTATTGGCTGCTCGTGCGCAATGATGGCGCGTGGTTAGCGTGGGCATTGTTGCCAGGCAGCGTATTGCTGGCGACAGGTGTTGCCTTGTTATTGATGCCGGGCGATCCACGCATCACTGCGTATATGGCGTTGGCGAGTGTCGTCGGTGCAGCTTTCGCAGTGATTCTGTTTGTGATGGGTAATGTTGGAACAGCCTTTGTCTGTTTCATTGGCTGCGTCGGTTCATTCTTGGTGGCGGGCCGTGTCGGACTTTTATCCGAGTCTGTTCATCCAGATGCGCCGCTGCCCGAGATGTCTTTGGAGATGGATGCCAAAGCCGGTCTCGATGAAGCCATGCTGGGTTATTTCGTTGCAGGCGTTAAAGCGCCGGTCGGCGATTCCGCAGCGTTGATGTGCGAAGACACCTTCAAGCTTGAAGCGATCATCAAGGCGCAGGGCTGGGATCAGGATGCCTCCGGCTTCCATCAAGCGCCGCCACCTCCGACGAATGTCGGCATTGAAAAGAAACGCATCTTCGGCCATGACTACGAAGAGCTGCGTTGGGAAAGTGGCTTTTTGCCAGACGACGCCTTGCCCGGCGCATCGCTATGGAAACGCCACACCACCAACAATCAAGCCGTTGTACGCGTAATGCGTCACGAGGGTGTTTCGCGTCCTTGGCTGCTGTGCGTGCATGGCTACCGCATGGGCATGCCGTGGACGGATTTCGGCTTGTTCCACCCCAATTGGTTGCACCAGAACCTCGGGCTCAATGTCGTGCAGCCAGTGTTGCCGCTGCATGGGGCGCGGCGTATCGGCGCACGCTCGGGCGATCATTTTCTCGACGGCAATCTGCTGGATCTGATTTACGCCGAGGCCCAATCACTGTGGGATTTGCGTCGTACTGTCGCTTGGATTCGTGAACAAGAACCCAACGCGCGCATCGGAGTGCTCGGCATCAGCTTGGGTGGTTACAACGCCAGCCTTTTGGCTAACTATGAGCCCGGTTTGGACTTTGTCGTTGCCGGCATCCCCGTCACCGACTTTGCCGCCAGCGTGTGGCGTTTTATGCCGCCGCCGTATTTGCGTTACTTCAGCGCCCAAGGTTTGGACGAGGAGCGTTACCGTCAGGCCCTGAGCCTGGTATCGCCTTTGAGCAAGCCACCTTTATTGGATAAAGAGCGCTTGTTGGTTTTTGCAGCATCGGGTGATCGCATTGCGCTGCCACGGCATGCGCTGGCCCTCGCCAAGCACTGGGATGTGCGCGTTAACTGGTATTACGGCTCGCATTTAACCCTGCGGCACGAGCCAGAGACGCGTGAAACCCTGCGGGAAGCGATTTTGCGGGCCGGGTGGCCTGCGGTCGGTTAAAATCAAGTTATATATACGACTCACAGAATAATTAGGACGGCATCCATGAAGCGCGTCGCCATTACAGGTTCCGGCCTGTTCACTCCGGCAGAATCTATCAGCAATGACGAACTGGTCGTTGCCTTTAATCAGTACGTTGATAACTTCAATGCTCGCAATGCCGACGCGATTACGGCGGGCACTGTGCAGCCGCTGGCGCATTCGTCGAGCGAGTTCATTGTTAAGGCCTCGGGCATTCACTCGCGCTTTGTCGTGAACAAGTCCGGCATTCTTGATCCTGAAGTGATGCGCCCGCTGATTCCGCGTCGCGGCAATGACGAACCCTCGATCATGGCTGAAATGGGCATGGCCGCAGCGCGTCAGGCGCTGGAGCGTGCAGGGCGCAAGCCGGAAGATGTCGATTCTGTATTGGTGGCTTGCTCCAACCTTGCTCGCCCTTACCCGGCGGTTGCTGTTGAATTGCAGCACTACCTCGGCATTAAAGGTTTTGCTTTCGATATGAACGTGGCCTGCGCTTCGGCTGCGTTTGGTATTCAGACGGCGGTAGATGCCGTACGCAACGGCAGTGCGCGTGCAGTGTTGGTTGTTTGCCCTGAGATTTGCAGCGCCCATCTCAACTTCCGTAACCGTGACTGTCACTTCATTTTTGGTGATGCAGCGACGGCAGTGTTGATTGAACCGCTGGAAAACGCCGTCAACGGCGGATTCGAAATCCTCGGCACGCGCCTGCAGACCTCGTATTCCAACAATATCCGTAATAATTTCGGCTTCCTCAATGCCAGCGAACAGCCGCCACGTGAGTGGAATGACGTGCTGTTCAATCAGGAAGGCCGCAAGGTGTTCAAGGAAGTGGTGCCGATGGTCTCCGAGCAGATCACCAGCCATTTGGGCGATCTGGGCATCGAGCCGAGCGGCGTCAGCCGTTTCTGGCTGCATCAGGCCAACCTGTCGATGAACCAGTTCATTTCGCGCAAAGTGCTTGGCCGCGAACCCGATGAGAAAGAAGCGCCGGTAATTCTGAACGAGTACGCCAATACCAGTTCAGCCGGTTCCGTCATTGCATTTCATAAGCATCATGAAGATCTCAAGACAGGCGACATCGGCGTTTTATGCGCCTTTGGTGCGGGATATTCGGCTGGCAGCGTAATTTTGCGCCGGTTGTAACGAATCCTTCACACGCTCGTCATATTCTGAACAAGGAAGACCTACAGAATTTATGAGCATGAGCAATAAACTGATTCTTGTCGTAGAAGACGAAAGCGCGATTCGCGAGATGATTCGCTTTGCGCTAACGCGTGCTGAGTTCCGCGTGATCGAAGCGGGCAACGCCCAAGAGGCGCGTCTGCGACTCGCGGACGAACGTCCGGATCTGATCTTGATGGACTGGATGATGCCCGGCATCTCTGGCGTTGAGCTCACCCGTGAATTGAAGTCAGCCGCGACGACCAAAGACATTCCGGTGATCATGGTCACCGCCCGCGCCGAAGAAGAAGACAAGGTGCGCGGTCTCAATACCGGCTGCGATGACTACGTCTCCAAGCCGTTCTCTTTCCCAGAACTGATTGCACGCATTCAGGCCGTCATTCGCCGCGCGCAGCCGGGTGGTGAAGAAGAGAAGTTGTCGGTCGATGGCCTTGAAGTAGATGTTGCGAGTCAGCGCGTTACTGCCAAAGGCTCGCCAGTGCATCTCGGTCCGACGGAATATCGTCTGCTACATTTTTTTGTCAGCCATCCAGAGCGTGTTTATACGCGTGAACAGGTATTGGATCGCGTCTGGGGCCAGAGTGTTTACGTTGAAGAGCGCACGGTAGACGTGCACATTCGTCGTCTACGCAAAGCGCTGGAGCCACATGGTTTTGATCACATGATCCAGACGGTACGCGGCACGGGTTATCGTTTTTCTGAACGCGCTTAATCGCGCCATTTCGCGCATTTAATTTTCCGCCATTCGACGGCTATCTCAGGGGGATCGATGATGTTTTCGCAGCTCGACCCCGCGTCTAGCAAACCAAAGCCAGAGCCATTGCCGCTGCCCAATTCATGGCGTAGTGAGGCAGTTCGCATTGTGCTGTCCTGCATTGCTGGTGGCGTCATCGGCTATTGGTTGGGCTATGGCTTGCTCGGTATCGGCGTAGTGCTTGCGCTTTATCTGGTGGTTTATCTGCGCCGCCTTTCCAAGCTGCAGGCTTGGGTGTATCAACCCAAGCGTTACGAATTGCCTGAGCCTTCTGGAATTTGGGGCGATGTTTTTTATCGTCTGCAGGATAACCAGCGCCGTGCTCGTAAAAAGAAGAAACGTTTAACGGCGATGCTCGCGGAATTTCGTTCGTCGACTGAGGCTTTGCCTGACGGCGCAGTAGTACTGAGCGAGCGCGGCGAAATCATGTGGTTCAATCTTGCAGCGCAAACCTTGTTGGGTTTGCGTAGCCCACAAGACATTAGTCTGCGCATCGTTAATCTCATTCGCTACCCGGAGTTTGCCGACTACGTTGCGGCGAATACTTACGATGGCGAAATAGAAGCACCGTCTCCCCTGACGCGTGATCGCACGCTGTCTTTGCAGATCATTCCTTACGGCAACAATCAGCGCCTGCTGATCGTGCGTGATGTTTCTGAAATCAAAAGACTAGAAACTGCGCGACGAGATTTTGTTTCGAATGCATCGCATGAGTTGCGCACGCCTTTGACCGTGCTGCGCGGCTATCTCGACATGCTGGAGCCAGAAGCACAGGGCAAGAATCCACTGGCCGAATGGCGCGCGCCGTTGATGGAAATGAAAAACCAGACTGTGCGCATGGAATCGTTAGTCAACGACATGCTCAAGTTGGCGCGACTCGAAGCCCATACGCATGGCCAAACGCTACAAGATTTACTCGACGTGCCTTCGCTGCTGCGACGCGTGATTGATGAAGTGAAAGCGATGTCGCAAGGCAATCATACTTTCGAAGCGCGTATTCAGCCTGATCTCTGCCTGCTGGGTGGCGAAACTGAAGTGCTGAGCATCTTCACCAATCTTGTTTCCAACGCCGTGCGTTACACCGCGCCAGGCGGCGTGATTCGCGTGTCGTGGGAGCGCGATGGTGAGCAAGCACGTTTCGCAGTTGCTGATACCGGCATCGGCATCGCCGCCAAAGATTTGCCACGTCTCACTGAACGTTTCTATCGCGCGGATGTTGGCCGTTCACGCGCTAGTGGTGGCACAGGCTTGGGCCTGTCGATCGTCAAACACGCGCTGGAGTCGCACCAAGCCCAGCTACAGATTGATAGCGAACTCGGCGTGGGCTCTACGTTTAGCTGCTACTTCCCCGGTGAACGCGTCCGCGTTTTAACCGAGGCTGCGCCGGTGATGCAGAAGTAATTCCTTCTGTGGCACTTGATAGTAGAACGGATAAATTACTCCGGCATTTTGTGGATGCCTACTGCTCGATTTTTACCGTCTTGAGAATGCTTTGAATTTCTTCGCGGGTTCCTGTTTTCTCGTCTTGCCGAGTGCCTGCACCGATCATAAAAAAGTAATCTCCACGAGGAACGATCCACAGCTCTGATGTTGTTGGAAAGCTACGTCCATCAGGAATTTCCATGGTGTAGTTAATTCGAACGTAGGCTGACTTGATTCCCGACACAACAACTTCCGATGGCGGTTGTACAAGGACGAAGTCCTTGAATAATTTTTGGAACTGAGGAAGCACAAGGCTGATTATCTCTTTAGGCGACTTGCCTTTGAGGGCGCCATACGGCTTGAGATTTACCTTGAAGCTTGGATTTGTGTCTTCAAACGGTTCTGGAAACTTGGTCATGGCAACGAGTGGCGCCGTGGCGTACTTCTGCATGGCGGCATGGAACTCCTCATCATTGAGTTTCATGGCTTTGATGTTGTCCATGTTCTGTGCGGCCGTGATGTAGCTCCACTCAGCTGGCTTCGTCACTTGGAAGCCCGCAGTCGGGCTATTGAACGCATCCGAATCAGCCGCCACAGCTGTGCCCGCGCCAAAAACAAATGCCGTGGCAAGAAGAACTTCTCTCAATAGCTTCACAAAAAATCTCCTTGGATATCTAACATTGTTGGACTAAAAGGAGTCAGGCTCGCATTGTTTAAAATTAATGCGAGCCTGCCTCTTTTGTTCAGTTATGAGTCGCGCTTTGAGCGACTTGTTATGCATGCTCTCTCTTAGAGTCTCTGATTGCTTTAAGTCGAGAAAAATACTCACGCAAAACTAATCTGAGCCTATTGGATTCAGGGCGGCCCCAATCGCGTTGCAACTCTCCCGCGAGGCCAATGACTGAGATAGGGATGGCGCCCGCCTGAATCATTCGCTGCATGCCCGCCTCATGCGCCGCTTGGCTAACTCCGCCAATGGCATCCGCCACGAAGTAAACCTGAAACCCTTCACGCAAGGCATCCAAGACAGGAAAAGCAACGCAGATCTCTGTCCAAAGTCCGGCAATGATCAGTTTCTTGCGACCGGTTTTTTCAACGGCCGCACGGAAGTCAGGATCTTCCCAAGAGTTCATGGTGGTGCGATCAATCTCTGGCACTCCCGGTAGAGCATCACGCAATTCCTGATTGGTGGCAGACATGCCGTGCTTGACATAGACCGTGCTGAGTACAACCGGCAGGCCATACGCCGTGACAATCTTCCCCAGCATAATGACATTCAGAAGTAGCTCATCATGGGGTACTGAGCCCACTCCGGCATATTGTTCTGGCTGGTAGTCAATGAATGCGATAGCTGCGTTTTCAGGAGTAAGCAGGGAGTCTTTTTTCGGATCACGGATGGGGGTTACATCTGACATGGCACACCTCTCAAAATGTTTAACGATTCAGTGGTTAAAATTGATGCGCACGCATAACGCTGGAATTAACGTGCGCCCCTTTAATGCAGATGTAAATTGTTCTGTCGTGATGAGGACGCAGAAGAAATTACTGCCTTCCTGAACTCAGTGCGCTGAATTTTTCTGCATTGAGATACTTTGTAAATCCTGCGAAACCAGCTTCAACGGAGGGCTCAGATATCATTTCTTGCATTGCCACCTGACCAAGTACCTCGAAGCTTTTTTGGAGCGCAGCATTTCCTTCGTATTTGATCGCTTCTTGTGTTTGTTTTAAGCAAGCGTCTGTCAGCAAGCGCTCAATCAACTTTGCTGTGGTTTGATTGAGACTGTCTCGTTGTTGTTCGGTGACTGCAGCGATGCTACTCACTTCAGGATGAAGTGCGGTAACAGCAAAAATCCAGCGTACGAGATCCGCTTTGTCCTTCGCTGATGTGGTGCTTACGAGGCAGCGGCTCATGTCGTCAGTGTAAATCCCTGCTTGTGATGGGGTGCTGAATGCAAGGAATACCATTGGCGCGGCCCACTTGAGCGAGATGGCAGGGCGCATGATTGAATGTCTCCGAAAGTTCAATATAAAAATGGGCTGGTGAAAGCGTAAGCAATCAAAGGGTTTAATGTCCCTAGATAAGATGATGCATTGATTTTTTCATCGCATAACAAAAAGCCCGCTTTCGCGGGCTTTTTGTTTGCTGCAGATACTGAACTAGCCGAAACGTCCGGTGATGTAATCTTCGGTACGCTTTTCTTTCGGCTTAGTGAAGATCTGATCAGTGCTGCCGTATTCGCCAAGCTCGCCGAGGTACATAAAGGCGGTGAAGTCGGCGACGCGTGCGGCCTGTTGCATGTTGTGGGTGACGATGACGATCGTGTAGTCGGCTTTGAGCTGATAAATCAGTTCTTCGATCTTGGCGGTGGAGATTGGATCGAGTGCTGATGTTGGTTCGTCGAGCAGAATCACTTGAGGGCGCACGGCAATCGTCCGAGCGATGCAGAGACGTTGTTGCTGACCACCAGAGAGGCTCATGCCGTTGCTGTGGAGTTTGTCTTTAACTTCATCCCACAGGGCAGTGCGCTTGAGTGCGTCTTCTACGCGTTCGTCCATCTCGGCGCGTGAGATTTTTTCGTATAGGCGAATACCGAATGCGATGTTCTCGTAGATCGACATTGGGAATGGTGTCGGCTTCTGGAACACCATGCCGATGCGTGCGCGCAGCAGGTTGAGATCCTGGCCGTCAGTAAGGATGTTATGTCCATCGAGCAACACTTCGCCGCTGGCGCGCTGCTTTGGATACAAGTCATACATGCGATTGAGCGTACGCAGCAGCGTCGATTTGCCGCAGCCTGATGGCCCGATGAATGCAGTGACGGTCTTTTCGTAAATCGGCAGGCTGATGTGTTTCAGCGCCATTGATTCGCCGTAATAGAAGCAGAGATCACGGACGGAAATTTTTTCCTTCAGATCGGCAATGCCTCGCGGATGCTTGCCGCCATCTGGCGGCATCGCTGTTGAAGGCAGCTGGATGTTGGAACGGTCTTTCATTGAGGTGTCCATAGCGATGGAGTCTTAGTTCTGCTGCTTGCGAGAAGAAATCAAAGTGCGCGCCAGAATATTTAGCGTCAACACGGTGAGCGTAATGATGAGTGCGCCGACCCAGGCCAATTTCTGCCAGTCTTCGTACGGCGAGAGCGCGAACTGGAAGATCACCACTGGCAGGTTTGCCATTGGTGCATTCATGTCGGTGCTCCAGAATTGATTGTTTAGCGAGGTGAACAGCAGCGGAGCAGTTTCACCACTGATGCGTGCAACGGCCAGCAGTACGCCAGTCATCAAGCCTGCTTTGGCAGCGCCGTAGCAAACTTTGCGGATGACCAAGTAACGCGGTGCACCGAGTGCAGAAGCGGCTTCACGCAAAGAGTCTGGCACTAACAACAGCATGTCTTCAGTGGTGCGTACGACAACCGGCAAGATCAGAATCGATAGTGCAACGACGCCAGCCCAAGCGGAGAAGTGGCCCATTGGCGCTACCATCAATTCGTAGACAAACAAGCCGACGACGATGGAAGGTGCGGAGAGCAGGATGTCGTTAATAAAGCGCACCGTGGTGGTGAGCTTGGTGTTGCGACCGTACTCCGCCATGTATGTGCCTGCGGCAATGCCGATCGGTGTGCCGATCAAGGTTGCGAGTATGGTTTGAACCAAGCTGCCGTAAATCGCATTGAGCAGACCGCCGGATTCTCCTGGCGGTGGCGTCATCTGAGAGAAAACTTCCCAAGACAAGCTGCCAAAACCTTTCCACAAAAGCGTGCCGAGAATCCAAGCCAAGGCCAATAAGCCCATGCCGGTGGCGACAAACGCCAGAGTCATTGCAAGGTAGTGATACGCCTTGCGTCGTTTGTAACGGTTGCTGGTTTGCGCGGTGCTCATGGTTATTTTCCTGCCTTCTTATCAAGACGCAGCAGCATTAAACGTGCAGCAGCCAACACGATGAAGGTGATGACGAACAGAATCAGGCCCAAGGCAATGAGTGATGAGGTGTAGAGCTCGCCATCGGCTTCGGTAAATTCGTTGGCGATACTGGCTGAAATGGTGGTGCCAGGCGCCAATAGTGAGCTGCCAATTTTGTGTGCATTACCGATCACAAAAGTCACGGCCATGGTTTCACCCAGTGCGCGGCCCAAGCCGAGCATCATGCCGCCGATAACGCCGGTGCGGGTGTAGGGGAGAACGACATGACGTACGACCTCCCAAGTGGTGCAGCCCAGACCATAAGCAGATTCTTTGAGCATTGGCGGTACGGTTTCAAACACATCGCGTGTAATCGAGGTGATGAACGGCAGCACCATGATGCTGAGAATAAGGCCGGCAGTAAAAATGCCAATGCCGTAGGGCGGGCCGGAGAACAGGCCTTCAAGCACGGGCACGCCTTCAAATGTGCTGATGAGTGCGGGTTGAACGTATCGCTGTAGCAGCGGTGCAAGAATAAACAGACCCCAGATGCCGTAAATGATGCTGGGAATGCCTGCGAGCAATTCAATCGCCGTGCTGATGGGCTGCTTGAGCCAGCGTGGGCACAGCTCGGTGATGAAGACAGCAATGCCGATGCCGACAGGTACCGCAATCAGCATCGCAATGAGTGAGGTGACCACAGTGCCGTAAATCGGCGCTTTGGCGCCAAAGATTTCGGTGACCGGGTTCCAACGTTCGGTGGTGATAAAGCCAAAACCGTATTGCTTAATTGCAGGCATCGAGCCTTCAATCAACGCAAAGATAACGCCACCCAGCAACAGCAGCACTAGGATGGCTGCAGATTTGGTGAGATAGCGGGCAAAACTATCCTTTAGAGAGTTCCTTGCCAGGACTTTTCTATCGGCTGTGTAAACGCCAGCCGTATTTTGAGCAGGATTCACGCAAACTCCGCGTTTCTAAAGTGTCGGGATGGTAACTCAGAAAAAGGGAGAGGCCGTTGTGGCCTCTCCCTCTGAAACAACTTACTTCTTAGTCCAAACCGGTTTGCCAGCGGCGTCGGTTATCTGCGTCGCCCAGCTGTTCTGTACCAGTTTCTGGACGGTGGCCGGCATCGGCACGTAGTCCAGTTCAATCGCCATCTGGTTGCCCTTAGCAAACGCCCAGTCAAAGAACTTGAGCGCTTCAACAACGGCTGCGGTGTCGCCCGGCTTTTTGTAGAGCAGGATGAAGGTTGCAGCGGTCATCGGCCAGCTATTGTCGCCCTGCTGGTTAGCGAGGATCAGGAAGTAACCTGGAGCCTTGGCCCAGTTAGCGTTAGCAGCGGCAGCGGCGAAGCTGGTGTCGTCTGGCGTAACAATCTTGCCAGCCTTGTTGATCATCTTGGTGTACGACATCTTGTTCTGCTTGGCGTAAGCATATTCAACGTAGCCGATCGCGCCATCCGTCTGCGCCGTCATGTTGGCAACGCCTTCGTTACCCTTGCCGCCGATACCGACTGGCCATTCAACCGACGCATCAACGCCGACATTATCCTTCCACGAGGTGCTGACTTCGCCGAGGTAATAAGCAAAGTTATACGTGGTGCCTGAACCGTCTGAGCGGTGCACAACCGCAATTGCGGTGCTTGGCAGTGCCAGCGTTGGGTTGAGCTTTTTGATCGCAGCGTCGTTCCACACTTTGATCTTGCCCATGAAGATGTTGGCCAGCGTTGGGCCGTCGAGAACCATATCGCCTGGCTTGATGCCCTTAACGTTGACGACCGGCACCACGCCGCCCATCACCATTGGGAACTGCATCAGGCCTGCTTCTTCGAGTGCTTCTGGTTTCAGCGGCTTGTCAGAAGCGCCGAAAGTGACGGTTTTGGCTTTGATCTGCTTGATGCCGCCGCCCGAACCGATGGACTGATAGTTCAGACCATTGCCGGTCTCTTTCTTATAGGCGTCAGCCCACTTGGCGTAGATCGGGTAGGGGAACGTTGCGCCCGCGCCGGAAATGTCTGCGGCGAAAGCTGAGGTGGCGAGCATCGTGCCAGCCAGGGCGAGCCCGGCGGTACGCATGATCGAGGTTAAGCCTTTCATGGAAATCTCCTTGGAAACGGATAGAGCATCTTTGATGACGCGGCGATGGTAGCGACCGTTCATTACAGTTTCTTTGCAGTTCGAAAGATTTATTCAATTCGGCCCAAATTCTCTCACTATGTCGTTAAAGCGTAATGACAAGAGGGCAACCTACTCCTTAATTGATGTGGACCCCATCCCGGGTCGTCTTGTCATGAATCTGACATCTGAAGTTCACGAGACTGAGACATTCGCGAGTCATCCTAGCGCCGTTTTCAGGGGGTATGCCCTTCTTAGACAGGATCCGATGGATCTCTAGAAGGATACCTGTCGAAGGGAAATGTGAATCCATTTTGTGTTCTAGGGAGAACCTAACAGTGACCAAGTTTTTAAAGTACACCGCAATCGCAGCAGCTATGGCTGCAATCGCCCCGGCTGCTTACGCTGACACGCCGACGTCCAAGGGCGGTCTCACCATTAAATCTGACGACGGCCGCTTTGAAGCCAATGTTGGTGGCCGTATTCACTACGATTTCGCCACTATTTCTACTGACAACGTTGTTGCCAGCAAGCCTAATGGTCCTTACCTGCGCCGCGCTTACATCACGCTGGCCGGTAAGGCTTATGGCTGGAAATACAAACTGGAACACGATTTTGCTGGCGGCGCAGTCAGCAAGGACATCTGGATTGGACGTGACCTGCCGAATAATCTCGGTACGGTTCGCGTGGGTCACATGGTCATGGCTAACGGCATGGAAGCGCTCACTAGCTCCAATGACATCCTCTTCATCGAACGTCCGTTTATCAGCAACAACACGATTTACAGCGGCCGTGAATATCAGTCTGGCGTGATGTACAACGTCGCCGCCGCTGGTTTCACTGCAATGGTTGACCTTTATGACGCCAACATTAATGGCGACAAGGACGCCAGCCTGTCCGGCGGCGGTCGTGGTTATGGCAGCCGTTTGACCTATGCCCCGCTGATGGACGAAGGCGCTGTTGTTCACCTCGGTCTGAGCTATGACTCAGCCAGCTATCGCCCAACCACGGGTACGCCTGCTGGCCCTGGCAGCCCTGACATCAAAGCAACTTATGCTGGCAGAAGCGGCCCGAGCACCACGATCTTGGCAAAGGGTTATGAAGAGCAGAACACGCTGAATGCTGAGCTCGCCGCTTCGTTTGGTCCGGCATTCGTTCAGGCTGAATATGCCAAAGCGAATTACGAAGGCGGCAATTTGCTTACCGATGTCGATGTTGATTCGTACTATGTTCAGGCCAGCTTTTTTGTGACGGGCGAAACCAAGCCGTATAAGGCTGCATCTGGCGTATTCGGTGCCCCTAAAGCGAAGAACATTGACTTGGGTGCTATCGAGTTGAAGGCGCGTTACGATCTCGTCAAGTCTGATGATATTGCGGGCGACCCTAAGATCAGCACGCTGAGCTTTGGTGCCAACTATTATCTCAACCCGAATGTCCGCTTCATGATCGATTACAACATCGGCAAGGCGGAAAAAGCGGGCGTTGAAGACAAGCCAAAAGCTTTGGTTGCACGCGCACAGTTCACGTTCTAATCAAACGTTGTAAGGTACAAGCGACCCGGCGCTGCAAGGCGCCGGGTCACTCCTTGGGTCAGATGCCGCTCATGGCACTTGACCCAAGGGGCCAGCTGGTCAGAATGGCGTCATAAATCTCCCGATGTTTTTTTAAGGACAAGCGGTCATGGATAAGCCGGT
>JAZKEM010000115.1:13532-22881 GCA_040387055.1 Pseudomonadota bacterium
GGCGCTTCAATGGTTGAAGTCGGCCATCTCTCCAAACACGTTTCGCAGATGGTGCATGACGCACTCGATGCATTCGCACGCATGGACATCAACGCCGCACTCGAAGTCGCGCGCGAAGACGCCGCCGTTGATCGCGAATACGAAGCGCTGATGCGCCAATGCATCACCTTCATGATGGAAGATCCACGCACGATTCGTCGTGTAATGGACATCATCTGGAGCGTGCGCGCGCTGGAGCGTATCGGCGATCACGCTAAGAACATTGCTGAATACGTCATCTTCTTCGTCAAGGGCAAAGACGTTCGCCACGTTTCCATTGAAGCGATGGAACGAGAAGTGATGGGCGACTAAGTTTTCTTGACGCAATAAAAAAGCCCGCGAAAGCGGGCTTTTTTATTGGTGATCTGATCGGTGGGATTGGACGTATTTAGCCAGCTATTTCCCCGATAAATATGGCGGACGCCGGCTTTCCGGTTTTGGGATGTAGAGGTTCAAGTACTTCGCGTAGTTGGAAACCGTGATCGACGAACAATTTTATCCAACTCTCCAGCGTCCTGAAATACCAGGGAGCGGGGTTGGAGAAATCGGAGCTGAATCCAGACCATGAACCTTCGCGCCAACCATCCTGATATGGCAAATCGCCGCATGCCATCAACGGGTGCAGGGTTTGCACGATGAATGCGCCACCTGGGTTCAACAGGGATGGGGCAGCCCTGAATATTCCTTCAACAGATTCTTTCCCGATCAAAGCGAAATTAGAGACGGCAACGTCTACCAAGATGTTGAGTTTTCCTGCGGCAATCTCCTCGTAGGACATCACGCGAAAATCTCCACCCCCAGCGCGTTTGGCTTCGTCTATAAGCGTGGGGACAACATCAGTACCTACAACGGTCATTCCTTGGGCGGAGAGTTCGTGAGCAAGCCATCCTTCACCACACCCGATATCGAGGATGGCCTGCGGCTGGCGACTGCCAATAGCATCGATGATTGCCTGATTCGTGACCTGCTTGCGACTCTCAATCTGGCCTTCGCGTATGGCCACGGTCCAGGGCAGCGCGTTAATGCGCCACGACTCGACAATCTTCGCGTCGCTAAGTGGTTCAGTGTTCATCTGGTTTTCGGCTATACATGTTTTGCATTACAGCCTACCGAGCCTGTTCATATCAATAAAAAAGCCCGCGAAAGCGGGCTTTTTTATTACGAACTGAAACCTAGAAGTAATGCTGTCCAACCCACCAAGCCACACCTGCAATAAACGCAGACGAAGGAATGGTCAGCACCCAAGCCCAAACGATGTTGCCGGCAACGCCCCAACGCACTGCGTTGACGTTACGTGCAGCGCCGACACCGACGATGGCCCCGGTGATGGTGTGGGTGGTGGAGACAGGAACGCCAAGACTGGTTGCGATGAAGAGCGTGATCGCTCCGCTGGCGGAAGCGCTGAAGCCGCTGACCGGACGAAGCTTGGTGATCTTCATGCCCATGGTGCGCACGATGCGCCAGCCGCCGAACAATGTGCCAAGGCCCATTGCGGTTTGGCAGGCGAGTACGACCCAGAACGGCAATGGGGCATCTGCCGCGGTGATCTGCGATGCGATCAGGATCATCCAGATGATGCCCATGGTTTTCTGTGCGTCGTTACTGCCGTGGCCGAGGCTGTATAGCGCTGCAGAAACGTATTGCAGATACTTATAGAAGCGATCCATCTTACGCGCGGTTGAGAGCGTGCCGACCCACGATGCCATCACCATCAGAAGTGCGCCGAGCAAGAAACCGAACAATGGCGATATCAAAATGGCCGCAGCGGTTTTGAGAAAGCCTGCAGCAATCAGTGTGCTTGTGCCGCCCTTGGCAATCGCCGCACCGGCCAAGCCGCCAACCAGCGCGTGCGAGGAGCTAGAGGGAATGCCGTAATACCAAGTGATGATGTTCCAGCTGATGGCGCCGACGAGCGCGCCAAAAATCACATGGTGATCAACGATGGCAGGATCAATCGTGCCTTTGCCGATGGTGGTGGCGACGTGAAAACCAAAGAAAATGAAGGCAATGAAGTTGAAGAAGGCTGCCCAAACCACGGCCTTCTGCGGGCTCATTGCTCCGGTAGAAACAATGGTCGCAATCGAGTTGGCCGAATCATGAAAGCCGTTCATGAAATCGAACAGCAGCGCTAACACGACCAAAAAGATGACCGTGTGCATGCCAATAGTGACGGCATCCATTTACGCGTTCTCGAGCACAATGCCTTCGATGATGTTGGCAACGTCCTGGCAACGGTCAGTGACGGATTCGAGCAACTGGTACAGCTCTTTCATTTTAAACAGCTGGCGGGTGTCAGCTTCTTCACGGAACAGTTTGGCCATCGCGGTGCGCATGACATGGTCAGCGTCGCTTTCAAGACGGTCGATATGCTTGCAGTTATCGAGAATCTTGTCGGCATTCTTCATATTGGGCAGCAGTCTGACCGCGTCACGGACGCGCTCGGTGCTTTCCAAACAGATATCGGCAAGATGACGAGTCTCATCGGTGACGGCATGGATGTCATACAAGTGCATGCACTGCGAGGCGTCTTCCATCAGATCGAGGATGTCGTCCATGCGCGTGATCAGCTGGTGGATTTCATCGCGATCCAGCGGGGTGATGAAGGTCTGGTGCAGCAGCTGCATGGTCTGCTGGGTGATCTTGTCGGCAGCGTGCTCAATGGTTTCGATGTTGCGCTTGCGCATTTGCAGGTCGGCGACATTGTTCATCAGCGCCTTGAGCTCATTGGCGCCAAGAACCAGCTGGTCTGCATGGGCAATGAAAAAGTCGAAAAAGCGTGCCTCTTTCGGCATAAAGCGTGCAAACATTGGTGTGCTCCCAGATTTTCTAAAACTGATTTGCTGTCATGGCTGGCGTGCCGCCCGCCGTTTTTGAGCCGCCGTAGCGACTGCGTCCCTTTGTGACAGTTTCATGAAGGGCGCAAGGATAGAAGATGAGCTGGGGTTTCTGCCAGTTCGTGATTTAATTTTTTCTCGATGATCTGCGGCGACAACCCTATTAATAACAAAGACTTTTCCGATAGTGTTATTGTTGATTCAGTGCTTTAAGTGACGCTGACTCAGCAGTTTTTTTGCGCTGAAATGATGTTTTCTAAAATTGTCTAAAATATTAATTATTTAATTTAATAAAACAATTTCGCCAATGAGCGCATCTATGGGCTGGGCTGTTTTCTGACACAAAAAGAGGGGCACTCCGTGCTTTAGGCACGGTCATAGGCTTACCTCAGCCTGTATCATTGCGCGCTGCATGAAAGCCTTCTTGATTAAAATCCGCTATGTGGTCGTTGCCGCACTCATCCTGTTGATTAGTGTTGGTGTTATCGGCTTCTCTATCTATCTGACCAGTCTCGATAAAGAGATTCGCGCCCGCTTTGCCGGCGCGCGCTGGGCGTTGCCCGCGCAGGTCTATGCCGCGCCACTGGAGTTGTACCCCGGACAGGCGCTGGACTCGGCCACGCTCAAACATGAGTTGGAACGTCTGGGTTATCGCGAGCAGCCAGAGCCACAAGGTCCAGGCACTTTTGCAGTGACCAAAGATCAGGCACTGATTTACACCCGTGCGTTTAATTTCTGGGATGGCGCGCAGCCCGAGTCACGTTTGTCGGTGCGTCTGGCGCCTGCGGGCATTACTGAAGTGAACGATGCTGTCAGCGGCAAGTCGCGCGATATCGTGCGACTCGATCCGATGTTGATCGGCAGTATTTACCCGCAGCAGGGTGAAGACCGCGTGCTGGTCAAACTCACCGATGTGCCACAGATGTTGCCGCGTGGTTTGGTGGCAGTGGAAGATCGCAGCTTTTACTCGCACTACGGGGTCAGCATCAAAGGCATCATGCGTGCCGCATTCGCTAATCTGATGGCGGGGCATGCGGTTGAAGGCGCCAGTACGATTACACAGCAGTTGGTTAAGAATTTCTTCTTGACGCCAGAGCGTTCGCTCAAGCGCAAGTTCAAAGAAGTCTGTATGGCGCTGTTGCTGGAAGCGCATTACTCCAAAGATGAAATCATGGAGGCTTACCTTAATGAGGTACACCTCGGCCAAGACGGCAATCGCGCCGTGCATGGTTTTGGTTTGGGCGCGCAGTTTTATTTCAACAAGCCGCTGAGCGAGTTGCACTCGCACGAGTTCGCATTGCTGGTGGGCTTGGTCAAAGGCCCGTCGTACTACAACCCTCGTCGCAATCCTGAGCGTGCCAAGGCTCGTCGTGATTTGGTGTTGCAGATCTTTAATGACGAAGGCTTGATTGATGACGCTGAATACAAGAGTGCTGTTGAGCTGCCGTTAGGCTTGGCAGGCAAGAGTGATGGTGTTGCACGCTATCCGGCCTTTGTTGATCTGGTGAAGCGCCAGCTTAAAGGTCAGTACCAAGACAACGATCTCACTAATGAAGGTCTGCGCATTTTCACCACGCTGGACCCACGCGCGCAGGAAGCCTTGGAGAAACAAATTACGGAAGGGCTTCCGGTGCTGGAAGGTCAGCGCAAGATGAAGGCAAATACTCTGCAAGGTGCAGGCGTGGTCACGAGCGTTGATGGCGGTGAAGTGCTGGCATTGGTCGGCGGTCGCGAAACGCGATATGCCGGATTCAATCGCGCGCTGGATTCACGTCGTTCGATTGGTTCATTGGCCAAGCCATTTGTTTATCTGACGGCGCTGCAACAGCCGCAGCAATTCAATCTCACCACGATTCTGCCGGATGATCCGATCAGCATGGTGATGCCAAACAAAGACGTTTGGGAACCGCATAACTACGATCGTCAGAACCACGGACCGCAGCCGCTTTATATGGCGCTGGCGCAGTCTTACAACTTGCCGACGGTTGCATTGGGTTTGCGTGTTGGCGCTACTGAAGTGCGCAAGACCATGCAGCTCGCGGGCTATAGCGGCAATGTTTTGCCGGTGCCTTCAATTTTCCTTGGCTCGTTAGATGCTGCGCCGGTTGAAGTTGCGCAGATGTATGCAACGCTTGCGGCCAGCGGTTATCAATCCCCGTTGTCGGCCATTCGCGAAGTAGAGACCAAAGAAGGTCAGCCACTATCGCGCTTCCCGATCAAAGTGAAACAAACCTTGCCGGAAGGCCCGGTATATCTGGCGACCTGGGCCATGCGCCAAGTGATGACACTAGGCACGGGCCGTAGTGCTTACAACGTCATTTCGCCTTCAACGATTGTTGCTGGCAAAACCGGCACCACCGACGAAATGCGTGATGCTTGGTTCGCAGGTTTCAGTGCAGATCGCGTCGCCGTAATTTGGATTGGTCGCGATGACTTCCGTCCTATGGGATTGTCTGGCGCGACCGGTGCATTGCCAATCTGGTCAAAGGTGATGCGTGATATCGGTGTGCGTGGCCTTGATCCACTGCCGCCAGCCGATGTTGAAGAGCAGCTCACTGATACAGCCACCGGCCTCAAAGCCGACGAGGGTTGCACAGGCGCTATGCTCGTCCCGTATATTCGCGGTTATGCCCCGACCGAAACTGCGCCATGTGCTTCGATACTGGCACCAGTAAATTCGGCAGTGGATTGGCTTAAAGGAATGCTTCAATGACGCAATGGATCAAGGTTGGCGCGGTTGTGCTTACGCTCGTGGTTGCGGGTTGCCAGACCGCACGTGGGCGTCATGAAAGCAATGCGCCGCCGCAGCCCACGCAGCCGACTCCGCCTGCAAGCAAACCTGGATACGGCGTTGTTACGCCGCCGATAGGCGAGCCGACGCCGGTTGCGCCAACGACACCCGTTGCGCCGGGCACGGATTCAGTTCTCGCGCCGCCAACTGAAAAAGTGTTACCCAATTTCCCAAAGTCAGCGGATGCGATCAGTGGTCCAGCAGTGTTGTCTCTGCTGCGTTCTGCACAGAGTTCACGAGCAGCAGGCCAGTACGCACAGGCCGCTGGTTCTTTAGAGCGCGCATTGCGCATCGAGCCGCGCAACTACTTTGTCTGGTCAACGCTGGCAGATACTTATCTGCGCCAGAAGAGTTACGACCAAGCTGAAAGCGTTGCGCAAAAATCCAACAGCATCGCGCGCGGCAATATTTATGTTCTGCAAGAAAACTGGCGCGTGATTCGCGACTCTCGCACCGCACGCAATAACGCTGCTGGCGCTGCAGAAGCACAGGCTCGCATCGATGCGATTCAGCAGATATTGCAACCTGCAGTGTTGCCGGCCGTGCCTCAATGAATAAAGCCTCTCACGCAAGTGGGAATGGCGATGTTGTAGTTGAAGGGCAAACCGCTGAACTGCTCGGCGCTGACGGACCACTCGCTCACGCAATTTCTGGATTCGTGCCGCGCCCTGCGCAGCAGCAGATGGCGCAAGCGGTTGCAGATGCTTTTGAGCACAACGGCTTGCTCGCTGTAGAGGCGGGCACCGGCACTGGCAAAACCTACGCTTATCTTGTGCCAGCGTTGATGTCTGGCAAACGCGTCGTGGTGTCTACCGGCACCAAGAATTTGCAGGATCAGCTTTTCCATCGCGACCTACCGCGCGTCTCCGATGCGTTGCGTGTGCCGCTACGCACGGCATTGCTCAAAGGCCGCTCCAACTATCTCTGTCTCTATCGCATGAAGCGCGCACCCGGTGCGGGTGGCGTGCGTGTTGATCCGGGCCGTGTGCGTATGGTTGAGGAATGGTCACGTAGCACCACGACGGGCGAACTCAGTGAGCTCGGCATTTTTGAATCCGATGATCCGATCACGCCACGCGTGACATCCACTGCTGATAACTGCCTTGGCACCAAGTGCGCAGATTTCAACGAGTGCTTCGTCGCTAAAGCGCGACGCAACGCGCAGGCTGCGGATCTTGTAGTCGTGAACCATCATTTGTTGTTCGCCGACTTTGTGCTGAAAGAAGAAGGTTTCGGCCAAATTCTTTCCGGCTCTGATGCAGTCGTTGTTGATGAAGCGCATCAGATTCCAGAACTGGCAACGAGCTTTTTTGGTAATCGCGTATCAACACGACAGCTGCAAGACATTGCACGCGATACGCGCGCAGAAGCTGACAAGTCTGGCGACATGCCTGATCTTGAAGTGACTGCAACTGTATTGGCGCAGAAAGCGCTGATGCTAGAGGCTGCATTTGCAGGCGTGCAAAACCGTATGACGTTGGATGCATTCGCTGATCTGCCGGGCGCTCACGAAGCGCTCGACGACATCGCGACTGCACTGGATGATTTTTATAGCGAGCTCAAGCCTTACGAAGAGCGCAATGCCGAACTCGCGGCTTGCGTCGAGCGCGCAGCAGATTCGGTCGAGCGTTTACATTTGATCCTGCAGCCTTCGCACCCTGATTTTGTGCGTTGGGTCGAACCTGCAGGCCGCGGTGGCAGCCTGCATGCCACGCCGATCAAAGTCGCTGAAGGTTTTCAGCGCATGCTTGATACCTATCCCGGCGCTTGGGTATTTACCTCGGCAACGCTTGCGGCTGGGGAAGATTTTTCACTGTTCATCAATCAACTCGGCATTGAGCGCGCAAAGACTTTGCGTGTGGACAGTCCATTCGATTTTGAAAATCAGGCCAAGCTCTTTCTGCCGCAAGGTCTGCCAGAGCCCACCGATTTTACTTACGCCGATGCTGTGGCCGAAGCAGCGATTCCGATTATTGAAGCCAGCGGCGGCGGCGCGTTTGTGCTGTGCACGAGCCATCGCGCGCTACAAAAAATTGCAGACAAGTTAAGCGCGCGTTTGCGTTTGCCGATGTTTGTGCAAGGGCAAGACAGTCGAGGCGCGTTGCTGCGTGCGTTCACTGAAAACGGTAATGCGGTGTTGGTTGGTACCAGTAGTTTCTGGGAAGGTGTTGACGTGAAAGGCAGGGCGTTGCGTGTGGTGATCATCGATCGCCTGCCATTCGCTGCGCCTGGAGATCCGGTGTTTGAAGCACGATTGGATGCGGTGCGTCGCAGCGGGGGCAATCCTTTTAATGATGTTCAGGTTCCGCAAGCGATCATGACCCTGCGCCAAGGCGTGGGCCGCTTGATCCGAGATATTGATGATCGTGGCCTGCTGATGATTTGCGATCCGCGTCTGCGCTCAAAACCGTATGGACGTCGTATGCTGGCGAGTCTGCCAAAAATGCCGCAGCTACCTGATTTGGAAACCGCGCAAAAATGGTTGCGCACGCTATGAAACTTCTCGCGATCGATACTTCAACTGAAGCTTGCTCCGCCGCACTTTGGCTGGATGGCGAGGTGCGCGAACGTTTTGAATTGACGGGCCGCGAGCACACGCAAAAGCTGATGCCTCAGGTTGCGTCGCTGATGGCGGAGTGTGGTGTGAGCTATCAACAACTTGATGGCATCGTTTGTGGTCATGGCCCAGGTAGTTTTGCTGGCGTGCGCATTGGTGTCGGCTACGTCAAAGGTTTGGGTCTTGCTTTAGATCGGCCTGTGCTTGGCGTGTCTTCACTAGCAATGTTGGCGCTGCGTGCCGCGCGTGAGCATGCTGCGACGCAAGTGTTATCCGCGATTGATGCGCGTATGAATGAGGTTTATTTCGGCGCGTTTGAAGTGATTGATGGAAAGTTGCGTGCACTCGCAGCAGAAGTTGTGGTGCCACCGGCAGCGATTCCAGCAATGTCTGCAGGACGTTGGCTAGCCGCAGGAACAGGTTGGGGCACCTATCGCGAGGCTTTGAGCACTGCGGCTGCTGTTGAACTCAGTCAAGTTTTGCCAGAGGCCTTACCGCATGCTGGTGATGCGTTGTTGCTCGCAGTGCCAGAATTTGCGGCTGGACGCGCAATTAATGCCGATGCTTTGGCTCCCGTTTATCTGCGGAACAAAGTGGCTTTGACGCTTGTCGAACAGGCAGCTTTGCGCAAGTGAGACGTTATCCGTAAACTGCGCGTCCCTCGGGCCTAGCCCGAGCACATTTTTCTATGGTGGCCCGTGCCGGCCTCCCGCGACAGCAAGCCGTGAACCCCGCCAGGCCCGGAAGGGAGCAACGGTGTCGGTGATGCTGGGTGCCGGGAATCGCTGGTACGGGCTGCCTCCATTTTGAATCCCTGAAAACCGCTTAAATCTCCGTACGGCATCGGCTTGCCAGTGGGGGGTTGGGCGACGACAATCGCGCCATAGGGCAGGCCCCGCGCAGGCGGCCCACACGATTAGCACATCCGGGGAAAACCACATGCCGCACTCACTCAAGGTTCTGATCTTCAAGATCTGGCAGTTCATGCTGTTCTGGAGCCAGAAAATTCTGATTTTCCGCACGCCGGAGATGTTTATCGGCCCAGGCTCATCACTGCAGTTGTGTGAGCACATCGCCAAAACCGGCGTAAAGAAAAAAGATCTGACAGAAAAAGTGATTGATATAAGC
>JAZKEM010000115.1:22891-24177 GCA_040387055.1 Pseudomonadota bacterium
TGATCGTGACCGACGGCATGCTGGTCAAAATTGGCCTGCTCAAGCCCATGCAGGAAAAACTGCAGCAGCTGGGTATTGATGCGGTTGTTTATGACGGCGTGCAGCCCAATCCGACCATCGCGCAGATCGAGACCGGTCTGGCGATGCTGAAGAAGGAAGGCTGCAAAGCCATTCTCGCTATTGGTGGTGGTTCCTCGATCGATGCGGCCAAAGTGATTGCTGCACGCGCTCGCAACCCACATCCAATTACGTGGATGGCCGGTTTGATGCGCGTCATCGTTCCGCCTATGAAGCTTTACGCTGTGCCGACTACTGCGGGCACGGGTTCAGAAGTTACGATCGCTGCGGTTGTGTCGGATCCATCCACCACGCGCAAGTTCGCGATCATGGATACCGCGCTGGTGCCTAAGGGCGCGGCGCTGGATGGCGCGCTGATGACTGGCTTACCTGCAAACATCACCGCTGCGACGGGTATGGATGCGATGACCCATGCAGTGGAAGCCTATATCTCGCGTAACGCTACCAAGAAAACCGATCAGGAAGCGCTTGATGCCGTGAAACTGATCATGGAGAACCTCACCGAGGCCGTAAAGAATGGTACGAACGTGACGGCTCGCCAGAATATGGCGGTTGCTTCGTTCAAAGCGGGCGTGGCCTTCACCATCGCTGGCGTCGGCTATGTTCACGCTATCGCGCACAACTTTGGCGCTTACTATCACGTGCCGCATGGCCTTGCGAACGCGATCATCCTGCCGCGTGTGCTGGATTATTCGAAGCCTAATTGCATCGCGCGTCTGGCCAAGTTGGCAGAAGTCAGCGGCCTCAAGAAAGGCGGCGAGAGCGACGAGCAATTGGCGGATGCTTTCATCGCCAAGGTTCGTGCAATGAATGCGGATTACGGCATTCCGACGCAAGTTGAAAAGCTGAAAGAATCCGACATTCCGGCCATTACGCTCAAGGCCCAAGATGAGACGTTCTGGTTCTATGCCGTGCCGCGCTACATGGACAACGCCACCTGCGAGAACTTCATTCGCCAGATGCTGCCGATTGCGGCATAAGGGGCTTCAAAAAGGGTGCTGTAAGCGCTTGTTTGTAAGTCAATAAATATTTGTTGCTGTACGGAGGCCAGTAAACGCATGTTTTACTGGCCTCCGCCGTTCTAATCCGCGAAAATCCAGCCTTCACTCCTGCCTTCGGAAATCCATGAGCTATCTCGCCCTTGCGCGTAAGTGGCGCCCACGCCGTTTTGAAGACGTCATGGGGCAGGGCCACGTGGTTAAAGCGCT
>JAZKEM010000116.1:0-14617 GCA_040387055.1 Pseudomonadota bacterium
GCGCGGCGCGAGAGTTGGATATTTCTCCAGGCACAGTCAAATGGCATGTGAAAAACATCTACTACAAGCTAGGCGCAAGCTCTCGCGAAGATGCTTTGTTAAAAGCACGCATGCGAAAAATTATTTAATAGTGGTCGCTTACAGATAGACCCAGACTAAAAAGTCGCGGGCTTCTTGGCTTTCACAGTCGGCGCTGTTGAATATTATTTTTTTAAACGTTGATTCAATCCGGCTCACTGCTTCGGTGTCTGGCGCATTCGTTTCTTTGACCTTTGCGTCAGTGACGTTTCCTTTGCTATCGAGCGCAAAGTCAATCTTGAAGTTAATTCTTCCCCGCACTCTTTCTGCGCCGCTAATCGCAACGCCGATGACAACTCTTTCAGCGAGGATGGAATTCATCAGCGCTTGATCTGTACGCGCGTTGCAGCTGCTGGCATGAGCGTCACTAAAGAACGTCAGCGTAGAGACTAGGCATGCAATCCATATTCGTGAGTATTGGCCCGGATTGGGTTCTGACACGAGTCGTATGGGCTCTAATTTGCGCTGATGGCGCCAGGCTGCGTTAATGAATTTCACTTGAGCCTTGTTGTTGTGCGAGATCGAAGCATTCTTGCAAGCCTAGCATTTCATCGCTTGTGTTCTTGCCCTGTGTGAAGAATTGAATATCCCAATAAGTATTTATTCTTTCCAGAAATTCACGTGTGGCATTAAATTCGTACCCGACCTGAAACGCTGAAAATCGTTTCGAACACTGCTGCGCGCTCAATTCATGACAATCACAAATACGGAATACACCCTGATCACTGGCCCGACCAGCGGCATTGGACTTGCATTGGCAGAGGCATTTGCCGCACGTGGCGATGCGCTGTTTATAGTTGCTCGACGTGCCGGGGCTTTGGAAGAGGTTGCGCAATCACTACGGACTAAATTCAATGTCGAGGTCAAAACGCATCTCTGTGATCTGTCCGATGCGACGCAGGTCGAGCGTTTGATTGATGCGCTTCAGGACATTCCATTACGGCTATTGGTGAATAACGCAGGCTTTGCGACCAGTGGCGCTTTGGTTGATTTGCCGTGGTCCGGCGAAGCCCAGCAACTGCAGGTCAATGTCGTCAGCTTGAGCAGACTCTGTCATGGCCTTGGCGCGCTGATGGCCAAAAGAGGGCAGGGACAAATACTTAATGTCTCCTCGGTTTCCGGATTTATGCCCGGGCCTTGGATGAGTACCTATGCAGCAGGCAAAGCGTACGTGCTGAACTTCAGCGAAGGTCTGCGTGAAGAACTTGCACCGCGCGGCGTCAAAGTTTCAGTGCTGTGTCCGGGCACAACGCGCAGCCCATTTTTTGAGAAAGCACAGATTGATATCGACAAGGCTGCGCCAGCAGCACTGGTCATGACTCCTAAGCGTGTGGCTCAACTCACTCTGCAGGGCTTGGACAGAAACGACGCGATCATCGTGCCGCGCTGGACCAATAAACTGATGGCCTTCAGTCCGCGCCTGGTGCCGCGTGGTTTGCTGCGACACATTGTGGGCAAGCTCTATCGCAGCGTCGCGCCTCCAACTTAACTTGTTGGCGTCAGCCAGTCGCGAACTTGCTGCGCGACCCACTGGCCATCATCCAGCGGCAAATCATGTCCAGCGCCCGGATGTTCAGCCAGCGCAGATCCCCAAGCTTGCGCCACTCGTTTCGAACAACGCGGATCAACGAGACGATCGCTGCCGCCGACCAGTAGCAATATCGGAACTGACGGTGTTTCTACGGGCGCACGGAAACGTGCACCTGCAATCAGTTGGCGCAGTCCATTCGCGCGTGACACTGGCGCTTCTTCACGCCAAGCAATCCATTTCTCTAATGCTTTGGACGTGCGTGCAGGTTCGGCGCTGATCAGATTCAGGATGGAAGTCTCCACGTGACGCGCACTTGGCGCGGTGAACGCCATGCGCAGAATCGTGGGCCAAGCTGCAGGACGCAGGCGCTGCCAGAACGCGCTGTATGGTCGAAGGCTGGTATTGATCAATACAACGCCACTCAGCTCTTGTGGATGTGCTGCCGCGTAAGCGACTGCAACCATTGCTCCAAGTGAGTTGGCGAGAAAATGATACGGCGGCTTCAGGCCGCGCCGTGGCAGTTCTGCGCGTAGCCATTCGGCCATTTCTTCCACGCGAAGGGGACTGGGCTCGTGGCGCAGTGAACCGTTGCCGGGTAAATCCAGCGTCAGTACTTCGTCATTGCCGACGGTGTCTCGAAAGACCTGCGGAAAATCGCCCCAGTGGCGCTCTTCACGCATCAGTCCACGCAGAAATACCCACTGCCGCCCACTCATTTTATGTACCGCATTTGCTTGGCTCATTGACCATTGTTCTAGCGAAGAAGAATGCGACAGGGCGAGGGTTTTGCGATAGAGCAAGGCCAAGAATAAGTTGAACCATCCTTATTCTTTATTTCTAATTTTATATGACGCTTCTTTTGGCGAGCGTTTCTGCTGAAAACGTTTCTGGTTGATCTGAGTTCAGCAGACGTTGCGCTGGCGACTTGATGCACTCACACAGAAGTTTTCGATATTCAGTCCGAAACGCGTTGTGTGTTTGTTTTCCGAAAGTGGTGTGACCGCCTTCATAGAGCTGTTCCTCATACTCGGCTGGCGTTGTGCAGTAGCCGAAGTAGGCGTTGGCGTAAGAGGAGATGACAACATGATGCACGCCTAGCGGTGACAGAATCTGCTGGCAAAGCGCACGCAGTTGTCTGCCGGATTGTGTGGTGATCTCGCCGGGAAATCCGATCAGCGCGAGTTCACCAATGCGCATGAAATGCAGTGGTAAAACGCCGGGCACCCATGGCTTCTCGATCAGCGCGCCAGCGCGCTCTTGCTGTTGCATCTCTTTCAGAATTGGATCGAGTGATGAAGGCAGTCCTTGCACGCTGTCGAGACCGAGCAGTCTGCCGATGGCAGATTCCGACACGATCAACTTTGGTGATTGCGCTTTGTACTTGGCTTGCACCGCCGTTAGTTGTTCGCCACCTTGCTGTCGTGCGTTTCTCCATTCTCTCCAGCGCCAAATGTGGGCAAGCCCTTTTAATAGGAGCAGGACAGGGGCAGGAGCGCCGGGGCCATCCACGGGTGAGCCACCGAAGAAAGGCAGGCCGTGACAGGCCGCCGATGTGCGTTCGCCTTTGATGCCATCGGTGAAGTCTTCATCGGATTCGCAATTGGATAGATCGCGG
Organism: Pseudomonadota bacterium; assembly: GCA_040387055.1. Lineage (GTDB taxonomy): Bacteria > Pseudomonadota > Gammaproteobacteria > Nevskiales > Nevskiaceae > Stenotrophobium. The sequence continues at coordinate 3,225 of JAZKEM010000116.1, forward strand.
TAAATCAGTTCTGAATCAATCGTGCCATCGCTGAGCTGATGTTCAGCTTCTAGTTGATTAATGAGCTTAAGCGCCTGTGTCGCTTGAAGGTTGCCATTGAAGCGCGCGTTCTCGTGCTCGTCTTTATGCGGACCTCGGCCCCATCCGGGCACGCCTTTTCCTTGTGCGTTAGGAGAGACATCACCGGCAAACTGTTGAGCGAAGATCGCGACGGTGTCTGGCCCAAGGGCTTGCTCGACAGCCTCTGCCGCATAGCCCTTGTTGTCATATGACACCAGCGTATTGCGATTGCCGACACTGGTTGGATGCACGCCAAACCAGTTGATTTGGCCGATGGCCTTGCCATCTGCGGTCTCCGCTTTCAGTAACCACATCGTGCGTTCAATGGCTCGATGTGTTTCTGAAGTGGAGAGGGGGCTGACATCTGAATTTCGGTTGTATGCCGGCAGAGACCGATTGAAAGCGACATGCTGATCTTCCGCGAAGTCACCGTGTGTGAACTTTAGAGTCGCAGGCTGGCGACGCTGCCATGATTGCTGGATCGCTTCTGCAAGACTGGAGACCACGGCATTGAAGATCTCTGGTCTGAAGCCTGGGACTGAGAAGTTGTAAAAGGGGAAGTGCGAAAAACCGCCCGGCGCACTATGCGTGTGCTGTGAGGTGATCATCACTGTCTTGTCATTGAACACAGACTTGTCATGTTCAATCTGCAGGCGCTCAATCACAGCGCGCTTCACTTCCGGAAAAATCATGCAGAGTTCGGCTTGGGCAAAAAAGCTCGCCTGACCTTCCTGATTGACGAAACAGAAGGCTCGGCTGAAAAGCGGGGTGGCACGGCCTTTGATGATGTTGTCCGAACGGCCATAGCCCATCATCCCGATGCCGGTTTCGGAGAAGACAATCTCGCAACGCGCCGCACCCACAAGCCATGTATAGGCAATATTTACCATCGTGATTAACCTTCAATAAAACCAAATATTTTTTATCGCAACGCAGACTATTGTGCGACTGGTGACGCTGCAATCGGCGCTGTACGTAGACAAATCTGCGAATTGAATCGTAGTCGCGAAAAGGTATTTTAGATTCATTCGCCAGTTGGCTATTAGCTTAGTGATAAGAAGTCTTTCCTAATGCCTTTATCTGCCAATTATCGTTGCGGCTAATTCCTTTTCTGGGCAAGAGCCCGTATTCCGATGTCGGTACCCCGTCCTCCTTCTGCGCCCTTTGTTAAATCTCAAGACTCTTTCGTAGCTGACGCCATTGCCGTTCGGCGCTCGGCCATTGCGCTGATGCTTTTATCAGGCGCGCTGTGGGGTGGCTTGGTCATGGCCCAAGAGCCTGTGACAACGCAGGAACCTGTGGTAGCTCCGGAGCCTGCAGCAGTGCAGGAGCCTGCAGCAGTGCAGGAGCCTGCAGTGATTCAAGAACCTGCCGTAGCTCAGGAGACTGTAACCACGGAAGAGCCTGTTGCGGCTCAAGAGTCCGTGGCAGTTGAAGAGCCTGTGGCAACTGAAGCTGTTGCTGCTCAGGATGCGCCAGCGACAAAGACGCCCGATTCGGTTGAATCACACATCAATACTGTTGCGCTCGAAACGGTAGAAGTGACAGCGCGTCGTAAGAAAGAGAAGGCCGAAGAAGTGCCGATCTCAATGACGGTTCTGTCTGGCGACGATCTGGCTGATGCTGGACTCTACCGCCCACAGGATATTCAGGAACGCGTGCCGAACATGGTGGTGTCGGTGCCTAACGCACGACTCACCAGCTACACCATTCGCGGGCTGGGATCGTCTTCGGCCAACGATGGCTTGGAGAGCAGCGTCGGCATTTATCTTGACGGCGTTTACTTGGGTCGTCAGGGCATGTCGATCTTTGATCTGGTCGATCTGGAACGCGTTGAATTGCTACGCGGCCCGCAAGGCACGCTATTCGGTAAGAACACGACGGCGGGCGTACTCAATGTGGTCACCAGAGCGCCAACGCCAGAATTTGAAGCGCTAGCCGAAGTGGCAATCGGCGATATCGGCTACAAGCAGGTTCGCGGCAGTATCAACGGTGGCTTGATCGGCGACACGCTGTCGGGCCGATTGACCGGCTACTTCACGCGTCGCGACGGCACGATTCACAATTTGTACGACGGCCGTCGTCTCAATAACCAGAACCGCAACGGTGCACGCGGGCAGTTGTTATTCGCGCCGACTGAAAACTTCAGCAGCCGACTCATCGCTGAATACGCGGTGACTGATGAGGACGGCTCAGCCTTCCTGCTTGCCAACTACACCGACAAGGTGCGTGCGCGCGATGAATACATGGAGTACGTGCGCGAGCCGGCGGTGCCTGCCAATCGTGTATCCAACTACGACACCAAAGTGCACTTCAATGTTAATTCGCGTGCGCTTAGCAATGAGATCAACTGGAGCTTCGGCGATAACGACGACACCACGCTGACCAGCATCAGCGCTTGGCGCAGCTGGTACTTCGTGCCGTTCAACGATGATGCGATGGCGCTGCGCGTGATTCCTTCAACCGGCTACATCAACGATCACCGGCAGTTGTCGCAAGAGTTGCGTCTGTCGCACAAGTTCAACGACTTCGATGTACTCGGTGGGCTTTACTACATTAAGCAGGATCTCAACAGCAATCTGCGCATGACGCTCGGCAAAGACGCTGTGCCTTGGGCACTCGGCGGCGTGTTGCGCCAGACGCTCGGTCTGCCACTGACACGTTCTAACTCTGGCTTACTGTTTGATTTGGTGACTCCAGGCGAGAATGTGGAAGGCACTCAAGGCACGACCTTGGCAGAGCAAAGTAGTCGCAGCATCGCCGGGTTCGGTAACGTCGACTGGCACATCACGCAGGATTTGGATGCGACCTTTGGCTTGCGTTACTCGAGAGAGAAGAAGAGCGCGACGGTTACCCGTCGCCGTAGCGAACTCAACACTGGCGGTCCGGTGGACTTCAATGATCCAACGACCTTCGCCAACATTCCTGGCGCAGTGTTTCAGGCGCTGGGTATCAGTGATCCTCGCAATATCACGCTCAACATCGTTCTCGACCAGATTGCTGGCGCCGACTATGACCGCGCTAGCACTTATGACGAGGGCGCGATGTCGGGCCAGTTCTCGATCGGCTACCAATGGTTGCCGAACGTGCGGCCGTACTTCACCGCTGCGCATGGCTTCAAAGGTGGTGGTATCAACTTGGGCGCGATCAGTGCCTCGCTCAGCCCCACGTTTGAACCAGAGACGGCCACCAACTTTGAAGTGGGTGTGAAGAGCACCTTCCTTGATCGTCGCGTCGCACTCAATCTTGCTGCGTATCACACCAACGTGCGCAACTATCAGGCACTCACATTTGATAGCGCGCCGAGCTTGTTGCCCAATCCGCTCCTCACCAACATCCTTAATGTCGGTCGTGTGAAATTGGATGGTGTTGAAGTTGATAGCCGCTTCGTGCTCTTCCAGTTCCTGAGACTGCGTGCAGCAGGCAGCTACAGCCGCGCAATCACTGAAGACTTCAAGAATGCGCCGAATGAAGATACCGGCAAAGCTGACAAGGATCTCAGTGGCAAGCGACTGTTTAATGCACCTGTTGTGACGGCGACTGGCGGTATCGAAGTGCCGTTCCCTGTCAGCGAAAGCTTGTTCGGCATTGCAACCGCTGATTACAGCTACCGCAGTGACTATTACGGTACGCCAGAATTAGGTCGCGGCTCTTATCAGCCTGCTTATGGGCTGACCAATTTCGGCCTCACGCTGCAATCCGTGCACGGCTTTGAGGTGGGGGTGCTGGTTCGTAATGCCTTCGACAAGGACTACATCTCTGCGATCAATCCTCTTTATGGTGTTGGCGACTACGGCGCTATTCCTGGCGATCCACGCACAATCGCATTGACCTTCCGCGCCAAGTTCGAATAATCATGAACTTGTTACGAACAGTTGTTTTGCCGACTGTACTGCTTGCCGCAACAGCATCAGTATCAGCTTGGGCGGCAAAGCCTGTCGCGAAGCACAGCGCTGATCGTCCGAACATTCTATTGATCTTGGTTGACGATCTGGGCTATTCCGATCTCGGTGCGTTTGGCAGCGAAATCGAAACGCCCAACATCGATCGTCTTGCTACGGAAGGGCACACGCTCACCAATCTTCACACCACGCCGCTGTGCTCAACGTCGCGCGCTAATTTGTTAACGGGTGCGGATCATCATTTGGTTGGCGTTGGAAATCTCGCAGATTTGCGTCCGCTGTACGGCGACAAGGCGAGTTATGGCGGCGAGCTCAATGGCAATGCACGCACCGTTGCGCAGCTGTTGCGTGATGCGGGTTATCACAGCTATATGGCGGGTAAGTGGCACTTAGGAAAAGAAGGTCCAGAGAAGTGGGGCTTCGAGCAATCGTTCTCACTCAATCCTGAGGCTGCTTACGCGAATAACTTTGCCATTCAGGGCAAGGTCACGGGCTCGCGTGGAGAGTCTTATTTTGAGAATGGCAAACGCGCCGTTCTGCCGGATGATTTCTTCTCCAGCAATTACTTTGTCGATCGTTTGCAGCAGTACATCACGCAGGACCATGATGATGGCAAACCTTTCTTCGCGTACTTGCCGTTTCAGGCCATGCATTTTCCGATTCAAGCGCCAGATGCGGATCTGCAACGCTATCGCGGACGTTACGACGCGGGCTATGAAGTCATCGGCGCTGAGCGTTTGGCGCGTCAGAAAAAACTGGGTTTGATTCCAGCTGATTTCCAAGCCAATCCAGGTGCTGAAGCGAAGATGTGGCGCTTTGGTTCTCCGGGTTTACGTCGCAACAAGCCATGGTCTGAGTTGTCGGAGAAAGATCGTCGCAGCGAGGCACGCGTGATGGAAGTCTACGCAGCGATGCTCAGCAACCTCGACGCCAACGTCGGCCGCCTGATCGATACGCTGAAAAAGTTAGGCGTGTATGACAACACCTTGATCGTGTTCACTGCCGATAATGGTGCTGACGGTATTGGCTACGGCTTTGTGCCATATATCGATAAAAAACTTAATTTTGATATCGACAATTCCTTGGAGAATTACGGCAAGGCCAGTTCCTTCTTGTTCCGCAGCAGCCGTTGGGCAGAAGTCGGCAGCACGCCATTCCGCTTGTTCAAAGCGTTTACTGCTGAAGGCGGCATCACCGCTGCAACCATCATCAAGCAACCATCGAAAGCCAGTGGACCCAAGGTGGTACAGGCATTGGCGACTGATCGCGACATTGTTCCAACCATTCTCGCCTTGGCAGGAATCGCTGATCCCGGTGCGCAGTATCAAGGTCGTGCCGTAGCGCCAATAGAAGGTGTTTCCCTGTTGCCTGCATTGACCGGCAATAAGCGTGAAGTGCACTCCGATACCGAAGTGTTCGCTGACGAGGTCAACGAGATTCGTTATGTGCGTCGTGGCCCTTGGAAGCTGACACGCATTAATAACAAGCTGATGCCATCAGCTGCGCGTCATCTTCCACATCAGTGGCAGCTCTACGACATCGTCAAGGATCGTGGTGAAACCCGTGATGTCGCTGCACAGCATCCTGAAGTCGTTGCTGAACTGAAAGCCGAGTGGCGCGCCTATGTGAAACGCGTTGGTGTACTGCAACCATCGCTTCCTTTTTTTATGCCGTCACTCGACGAATGAGTGTTCTCAAACTGCCTTAGTCGCCATGGAAAACATCGCCCTGATCGTACCGCTGTTCTTCGCAATCTTTGTGGTGCTGGAGCTTCTGCGTCGAAAGTTTAGTAGTCCGACCGGAAATCCTCGCGATACCTGGCTTGATATTGCTGCGTGGGCACAGTCTTGGTTCTTGGTTGCGCCGCTGGTTGTTTATGGTGGTGCGGCGCTGCAACAGTGGCTGCTGCCAACGCATGCGGGCGCTTGGTCGGATACACCATGGTGGCTGCAGTTCGCTGCGTTCCTCGTCGTCGAAGACATGGTGCAGTACTGGTATCACCGCAGCTGCCACGCTTTCCCAAAAATATGGGGACTGCACAAGCTGCATCACACCGCACCTTACATGGGCGTGCGCATCATCTGGCGCAACGGATTCTTCTACGACCTGCTGATGCCCAATTTGTGGTTCGCCAGTATTTTGGTTTATCTCGGTTTTGGTCAGGTTTATTTCATTTACTTCGTGCTGAAGACTGTGGTGTCGATGGCTGCGCATAGCGAGCTGCGATGGGATGCGGTGCTCTATCGGTACCGTGCACTGTCGCCGCTGGCATGGATCATCGAAAGAACAATCTCTACACCCGCCACGCATTTCGCGCATCACGCTGCGACTGAAGACGATGGCATTGGCCACTATCACGGCAACTTCGGCAATCTGTTGTTCTTCTGGGATGTACTATTCGGCACCGCGCATATCACGCGTCGCTATCCCGAGCGTTTTGGATTGGAACTGGAGCCGGGCGAATCTCCGGATCCATGGCATGTGCTGATCTTCTATCCGCTGGTGCGCACAGATGCTGCGCCACGCACGACATCCGCTGAGACTCCCGACGATGTCTCCCGATCTTCATGATTCAGGCCAAGGTGTTTTAGCGCTGATTCTTCTAGCGCTGGTCACGTTTGCGATCGGGCTTGCCATTCCGCGGGACTCGCTTCAAACCAGTCTCGCGAAAACTCGTGCGATCACGCTGGGTTCTGCATTGCAGTGGCTATTGCTGCCGATCATTACCGCAATTCTGATTCACGTAGTGCCGATATCACCGAGCACAGCGAAAGCGCTATGGCTTGTTGCAGCCACGCCCGGTGGTTATGGACTGCTGACCTTTGCACTGCTGGCGCGCAGCGACCTAGCAACTGCGATGGGACTGAGCCTGATCTCCACGGTGCTCAAGCTATTGCTGACACCATTGCTTTGGTGGGTGGGCACGCGCTGGTTGATCGAACCTTCTTCATTACCCATGCAAGACGGACAGATCACGCGCACGGTATTTCTGGCCTTGCCTGTGCTGTTGTTGCCGCTGATTGCTGGCATCGCGCTACAGAATCGAAAACCACAAGTTGCACGCGCACTGCGTCGCGCCAGCAATGTTGCCATCGTGCTGCTGTTGCTCATTGGTATCGCGCAAGCCGCAAAGCAGTTGCTTATTCCTGCTGACATCAATTGGCTGGCGATTGGGTTTGTTGTCGCCCTCCATCACGGCATTGCTTGCTTGGTCGCCGCAGTTGCTGGCGCAAGCTTCAGATGCACAGTGGGCGAACGCCGCAGTTTGGTATTCGCTTGCGGCACCTTCAATGCGAGCTTGGCTGTCCCTCTGGCGCTAGTAATTTTCCCTGGCGATGCGACCGCGCTGTTAACGCTGAGTCTGTGGGTGCTATGGCGCCTGATTGTCGGCAGCCTGCTTGCGCTGTTATGGCGACGTGGTGAGTTGCGCGCAGCACAAACTTCAGCTGCCGCTACACCAGTCACTTCTCATTTTCATAAGCCTTCCACTTCAATCTCGAGTGCACCATGAGCCATCCTGCCAACATCACTTTCACGCTTGGCGCACAACTCACTGACGAGCAGATCGCGCATTTCAATACCTATGGATTTGTGCATTTCAAGAATTTCATTTCGCGCGAGACCGTGGCCGAGTTGGTGGCTGCATCGAAGGACATCGAGCGGCAATGGCTGAACGAGCGACGCGAGAAGGTCAATGGCATTCCCATTAAGTACGGGCGTGACCTCGATGGCAAACCGATCGTGCAGCGCTTTGCATTTACTAACCAGTTTCATCAGCGGCTTGCGGAGTTTCTGAAAGATCCTCGCTTCACCGTGTTGTTTCCTTTGGTAGGCCGCGAAGGTGCCCGTGTCGGTGGTGACGAAAAAGACGGCTTGGTATTGAACCATTACGTCAATAGTGAGGGCAGCAGCCATAGTCGCCTCGGTTGGCATACCGATGGCCTGCGCGATTTATTTCTCGGTAAGCGCCAGATATTCCCGATGCTGAATGTAGGTGTGCACTTGAATGATCTTGGCCTTGAGCATGGTGGACTGAGACTGATCCCCGGCACTCACACGCAGGGCATTTGGAAGATGATTTTCGGCAAACGTTATTTCTTCGATCACAAGCCAGATCCGCGCGAGATTGCGGTGATCCCTGAGGCCGGTGATCTCACCGTGCACGACGGGCGTCTCTGGCATCGCGTTCAGCAATCGAGTGTTATCGGTGAAGCGAGTCGCCGACGCGTGTTCTACGTGCCGATTGTTGCCGGTCCTTACGAGCCTAAGAGTGAGGCCAGCCCCACGCCGTTTTACCACCGGCTCGCGAGCAAGTTCGGTTGGAATCCGAAAGTGTCGGAAGCTACGGTATGAACATTCGTCGCGCATCATTTATTGCAAGGCTTGTGATTCTTGTTCTGGTAGGAAGCTATCCAATTGCTTCTCTGGCAGATGGTCAAGATGACCTGCGTTCAGCACTGAAGCGGCTACAAGGATCAACCGCAGTATCCGGTGTCATCACCGCGAAAGTAGTTGACGCGCATGGCCCGCGCGACAAGACAAAAAAACAAACTTCAGAATTGAGTGCGCGCGCCGAGGATGGCCCGAGCGGTCTGAAAATCAGTTATGACCGCGAGACAGCTTCGCGCCTTGATGCTGACAGCTTGAAAAAAGAGCTCGATCCAAAGGCCCAGTTGGATGCGCTGCCAGCGGCCACAGCATTCGGCTATCAGGATGTTCGCGACATGAGCTCTGCAGGCCCTGCGCTGTCCAGAATTCTCGAAGGTGGCGAATTCGAGAGTGAAAGCAAAGGCAATTGGAACGGCGCGCCCGCACGCGTACTCAAATACAGCATGGGCCTGCCATCAATCCTGAATGACACCCAACGTAGCTATGTAAAAGATCACACAGGCACGCTCGAAGTCTGGATCGCTACTGATGGAACGCCACTTGGCAGTCTTTGGAAAGACACAACTAAGGGCAGAGCCTTCATGGTTCTCTCGCTTCAATTCGTCAACGAGCAAAAATACTCATACGCCGTAGTCGGTGATCGACTCGTAGCAACAGCGCGATATTTCAGAAGAGTGATCGGGCAGGGCGACGACGTGCAAGAACGCACCATCAACGCAACCTCTCAGCTGTCGAAAAACATCCAGAGCTGATATTGCCTTGGGAAATGGCGCGCTATCGGGCGATGGATAGATGCACCTGATCGGGTTTACAGACAGGCGTAGAGCGCAGAAAGCGCCGGTCGCTGTAGGGCGGCGTCGACGCCGGGAGTAAAGTCGGTCAAGAGACTTGCGAACGAGATGTGAGCGTCAGGGTCGCCCATGACGAACTGACCGCCGAAGCCCATCGATACGAAGGACGCGGGGTTGGGTCCAAACTGGAGTTTGCCTAGAGCTTTGCGATTTGGGGCCAGGCCGTATGTCATCACTGCTTTTGGCAGCAGCAGCTTTAGCAGTGCGGGCATTGGTTCGCTCATCACAGAATCAGCGACTCGTCCGCGTGCTTGGCGCATCACATCGATCGTCGCGGGCTTGAGGATGCGCACGTCATCGAGCTCACCGCCGTCGGCGAGCGCTGCAAACAGACGCGCGAGTGAGCGAGCTGTCGCCGTGCCGTTGCTCCCTGGAACTTCGGACTCCATCCACGCTGGCGTCTTCATATAGACAGGTGCGCGGTCGAGGATGGTGGACTTTCCATCTGCGATCAGCGCGCGACCGCACAGCGTCTCTGGGTTTGAGGCTTTGCGGCTGACGTATGACAAGAGCGTGCGTGCGAGGAATGGTCCCTTCGTCAGGTCACCTGATCTCGCATGGGCAAGGCGCTGCTGGTCAGCGGCAGAGGTGCCGATATGCAAATCGAGACCGAGTGGCTTGCTCACGTCGCGGTCGAACAACTCACCGATGGTATTGCCCGATACGCGACGCACGAGCTCGTTGAGTAACCAGCCATACGAGACCGCGTGATATCCGTTTCGTGTTGCCGGTGTCCATGATGGAGTGGAGGCGGCGAGTCGCTCGGCAATGCCGTCGAGGTCTTTCCAACCATTGCAATCGTTGGCGTCGAGAAACGCGTGGCTGCCGTCAAAGCCAAGCACTCCAGACGAATGGGTGAAGAGATCGTGGAGCGTGACCTTCTCTTTGCCGTTTGCTGCAAATTCGGGCCACCAAGTGCTGATCGGCGTGGTGTGGTCGAGAAGGCCCTGTTCGACGAGTTGCTCGACGATGATCGCAGCCCAGGATTTGGTGACCGACGCGACGCAAGTGAGAGTGTCTTCCTGCCAGTCCTGTCCCGGGCGAGCTTGGCCGCCCCACAAATCTACGACTAGCTTCCCGCCGACGTAGGCCGCGAGGCTGCCGCCGCCAAGGGCCCAAGGTGCAGGCATCGCCTCAATGGTCTCGCGCACCCGATCGAATCCAGGTGCAACCCATCCATTAACCTTGCTCATCATTTGGCCTCTTTTTCAGTTCTGTTGGTGGTACGACTTTGCTCATCGTCACCGTCTGCATAAAGGCGTCTTTGCGAGCCTTATCAATTTATCCACTGGCTGCAGGCGTTATTGAAAGAATGCGAGCACGCACTGGAGATCGTGACGTTGTGTGTGTCACTTTACAGACTGGCGTGTTTTTTAAATCCCTGTCTAAATGGAGGGGGTGCCTAACTGTAGTGGCGTAAATAAGGCCGCGTAATCGAGTCTGAGTTTCTCAAAGTCTTGAAGACGCGTCGCGGCATTGCAGATGTCCGCTTCGGCCTGCAGATTGAACAGGCTAAAGCTATCGCGAAGATGCTTTATTAAAAGCGCGACTGAGGAAAATGATCGAATAGCTTTGTTGAAGTCGCCATTGCACTGCGTATGCCGATACAGGGGTGATAGCAGATCTTGTTCGATATAAAAATGGTGGAGACGAAGGGAATCGAACCCTCGACCTCGTCATTGCGAACGACGCGCTCTACCAACTGAGCTACATCCCCATTCTGTGAAATTTCATTCTATCAGCGGGTCTATAAAAGGCTAGAAAGCCCGGCCGCGACTATAAGATTTTGCCGTAGCCGCTTATTTAGGTTGTGTTTCCTCCCGCTTTGCTTTGAAATCCGCATATCTGATCAAGCTCGCCACAGCCGGCGAGGCCGGGAGTGATGTGATGCCTGTGACTCGTTTGCGACTGCGGTCTTCAATGGCCGTGCTTGCCCCTCTGATTCTTGTTTGCCTGACGGCCTGCGAGCGGGGGCAGTTTTCTGGGCGTCCGGATTTTGCTGATCTGGTGGACGAGGTCAGCCCATCTGTAGTGAACATCAGCGCGGTGACGGCAACGCTGCCCGCACAGCAGCAGGCTGCTGCGACTGAAGAACCTAACGCTGAGGGGAATGTTGAGGGCGCGCCCAAGGGGGACGCTTCTGAGCAACTGCCGGATTGGTTCAAGAAGTATTACAACGAGCACGGCGGCG
>JAZKEM010000117.1:0-4403 GCA_040387055.1 Pseudomonadota bacterium
TGTTGGACCGTCCTTTGGACAGCGCGTTTCCTGCATTGCATCAGCAAGCCGAATACAGGGTTGAGCAACGATTGGCGCAGTTGCCGCGTAAGGCTGGATTGCTCGCAGATATTGAACAGGCGCTTAGCGCGCAGCCTCGCTTGCTGGGTCAAGGCATTGAACAGGTCGCGACCATCTTGGAGTTGCATCCGCGTACTTTGCAGCGACGCTTGCGAGAGCAAGGCGAGGGCTTTGCCGAGCTTCAAGCGCGCGTGCGTTATCGCATCGCCTGCGAAGCTTTGCGGGATTCAACCGAAGATATCGAGAGCATTAGCGAGCGCTTAGGTTTTTCTGACCGCCGCAGCTTTACACGCGCGTTCGTGCGTTGGAGCGGAGTTAGCCCTAGTATCTTTAGACAGAATGGTTCTGCACGTTAGCGTTGATATTCATCGCGAATGTAAAAGCCACTAAAGCGCTTACGCTGGTTCAAATCAAGAGGACTTTATGAGCAATGCCCGATCAACCAATCCCAAACTCTTCTATGGTTGGTGGTTGATTGCGGCGGTGTTTGTCGGCGAGATGTTTGCAATTGGATCGACGACCTACGCTTTCGGTTTGTTCGTAAAGCCACTAGAGCTGGAGTTTGGTATCAGCCGCGGCGATGCCAATAAGGGCTTGGCGTTATTCATCATCGGCATGGGACTTTCCGCGCCCTTGATTGGTCGCTTGATTGATCGCCACTCTGCGCGACGAGTAATGCTGTTTGGTGCGGCATGGATGGCTTTAGGATTTGTTGCTGTTGCCTTCGCGCCCAGTCTGCAATGGATGGCGCTGGCGGTTCTGTTGATGGTGGCCGTTGGCGCCACGATGATTGGGCCGCTCACGGCCAATACCTTGGCCTCACGCTGGTTTGATCGTCGCCGTGGCCGCGCATTGGGCATGGTGGCAGTCGGCACATCTGTCGGCGGTACGCTGCTAGTGCCACTGGTTGCTTACAACATCGAAGCGTTCGGATGGCGTCAGGCTTTGATCATCCAAGCTGGAATTATCTTCGTGATTGTTGCGGCTCTGGCGCTATGGGTCGTGCGTGATCGTCCGCAGGATATGGGCTTGTCAGCTGATGGCGACGTTGTCGATCGCACAGATTCCGCGGTGCTGTTGCCGGCTGGTCCGGTATGGACTGTTGGCTCCTTGCTGAAGCAGCGCGACTTTTGGTGCATTGGCTTGTCGGTTGGCCTGACCTTTGCCGTGACGCAGTCAGTGCTCGCTTCCTTGGTGCCTTACGCCGCAGATGCTGGCATCGATGCACAGCGCGGAGCGCTGCTGATTTCAGTGCTGTCGGTTTGTTCTATTGTCGGCAAGCTCGTGTTTGGGGCGCTCGCTGAGCGGGTCGATAAGCGTTGGCTGCTGCTTGCTGTTGTGTGTTTCACAGTGGCACAGCTGTGTACCTTGATTGTGCAGCCTGACTTCACGCTGTTGTTGCTGATCTGCGGTATCGCGGGTTTGGCCATTGGTGGTGAACTGCCGGTGTGGGCAGCCATCATCGCTGAGCGCTTTGGTTCCAGATCATTCGGCACGGTGATGGGGCTTATGAATCCAATCAATATGATCTGCAGTCTGGTGGCGATCAGCTACGTTGGTGTCGCCTATGACAGTTCGGGTGGCTACACCTTGCCGTTTCAGGTGTTTCTCGGCGTTGCGGCTGCCTCAGCCGTGATGACTCTGCTGATTACTGCGCCACGAAAAGCGGCATAAAGGTCTGCCGCGCAAAGGCGGAGAAATATTCGCCTACTGTTTGAGATCAATACGTTTTTTGATATTGTCGCAAAATGTTCCCTAAGGGTCGCTGTCAGTCATATAAGGGCGCCGTCCAGAGCGCTAGATTCACTACAGACAAAAAAGCTTGAGGAGATTCACGATGTCAGAACAACGTTCCATCACGCCGCGTCGCAGTCCTGATTTCGGATTGGATGGCGATATCCCTAAATATTGGCTCGGCGGCGATGCCTTCAAGACGCGCTTCTTCGATGCGATGTCTTTGTTGTTTCCTGAAGGTGAAAAATTCTTCATCGTTTGCGTGCGCGATTACAAAGATCAAATTACTGATCCTCAATTGCAGGCGGAAGTGAAGGACTTCATTTATCAAGAAGGCCAACACGGCATGGTTCATACGCAGTTCAACAATCGTGTGAAAGCGCAGGGCATTGATGTCGACCGCGTCTTGGAGAAGCAGAAGGCCATCATGTTTGGTTTCTTCCGCAAGCACTTCTCGCGCTCTTTTACGCTGGGACAAACAGCAGCGGCCGAACATCTGACCGCGCTGATGGCGCACGGCTTTTTCTCTGATGGCTTGATGCAAGAAGCTGACCCACGTATCCGCGCGATGTACGCCTGGCATGCAGTCGAAGAGATTGAGCACAAGGCGGTGGCTTATGACGTGCTGACCAAAATTGCCAAGGCAAACTACTTCACGCGCATTCTCAGCTTCATGCTGGTGACGTTCACGTTCCCGTTCCACGTCTTCATGATCATGCGTCATATGTTCAAGATCGATGGGGTCAAGAACCAGCCAATGGTTTGGGCCAAGGGTCTGTGGTGGCTGTACGGTTGGGGCGGTTTGTATCCGCGTTTGATCCCGCACTATCTCGCGTACTTCTTGCCGTTTTTCCATCCGTGGAAATTTGGCGATATGGACATCTACAAGCTTTGGGTCACTGAGTTCGACAAGAAGAGCGGGGATGCCATTGCGGCTGGCGATGCGGTGATGGCTTCGATAAACGCGGCTGCTGCATAACGGTGCATTCACCTAAATCCCGCGTCCGATGTAACGGGCGCGGGGTTCTTGCTTCACCAATTTGCTGAATAGTGCAATACCTAGAAAACCTACCCTAGGAATATTTCTCGCTGCCCCCCTAATTTGAATCTCTCTCTTGGGCATTTCGCCGCTAGAATAAGCGACGAAAAAGAGAGGACATCATGAGCGAAGTTTTCGATGTAGTTGTTATTGGCGGTGGCCCTGCAGGTTACCCATGCGCGATTCGCGCCGGTCAGTTGGGTTTCAAGGTGGCTTGTATCGACGCCTGGCTCAATCGTGACAACACGCCGGCATTCGGCGGCACCTGTTTAAACGCAGGCTGTATTCCATCCAAGGCCCTGCTGGAATCCTCAGAAAATTATCATCGCGCGCAGCACGAGTTTGCGGCGCACGGCATTAACATCGAAGGCGTGACGGTTGATCTGGCCAAGATGCAGGCCCGCAAGCAGACCGTCAGTCGCAGCCTGACGTCTGGCATTAAGGCGCTGTTCAAAGCTAACGGCGTTGTCGGGCTGGAAGGTTTTGGCAAACTGCTGGGCAATGGCGAAGTTGAGTTCAAAGCTCACAACGGCGAAACCAAGACTCTCAGTGCCAAGCACATCGTCATTGCTACCGGCTCTGAGCCGGTCAATCTGACCAAGATCGCTGCATTTGATGGCGATAAAGTTGTCGACTCGTGGGGCGCGCTGGATTTCACTGAAGTGCCTAAGCGCCTCGGCATCATCGGCGCTGGCGTGATCGGCGTAGAACTGGGTAGCGTCTGGAGCCGTTTGGGCGCTAAGACGGTCATTCTCGAAGCATTGCCGACCTTTTTGCCGATGGTCGACGTTGCGGTTTCGCGAGATGCGCTGCGCCAGCTAACCAAGCAAGGTCTCGACATCCGTCTCGGCGCCAAAGTGTTGTCGACCAAGGTCGGCAAATCCGGTGTCACGGTTGAATACGAAGCTGACGGCGCCAAGAAAACTGAAGAATTCGACAAGCTGATTGTTGCTGTCGGTCGTCGCCCGAATACTCAAGGCCTCAATGCTGACGGACTTGGCGTTGCGATCGACGAACGTGGTTTCGTCAAAGTTGATCCGAAAAACTACAAGACCAATGTCAGCGGTATCTACGCGATTGGCGACGTCATCGGTGGCGCAATGCTCGCGCACAAGGGTATTGAAGAAGGCGTGGCGCTGGCCGAGCAGTTGGCCGGTCACCACACACAGGTGAACTACAACGTGATTCCTTCCGTGATCTACACCGCGCCAGAAGTAGCGTGGGTTGGACTGTCAGAAGAAGCCGCCAAGGCCAAGGGTTATGAGGTGAAGGTCGGCAGTGGTCCTTTCGCCGCATCCGGTCGTGCCAAGGCGATGGAGCAGGCTGCTGGCACGATCAAGGTGATTGCCGATGCCAAGACGGATCGTATTCTCGGCGTCCACATGTGCGGTCCGTATGTTTCGGAGCTGCTGGCTGAGGCCGTGCTCGGTATGGAATTCGCTGCGACCTGCGAAGACATTGCCTTGACCATGCACGCACATCCTTCACTCTCAGAAACTTTCCACGAGGCTGTTCTGGCGGTTGATGGTCGCGCTATTCATGCTGTGAACAAAGTGAAGAAGTAATATAC
>JAZKEM010000118.1:0-4844 GCA_040387055.1 Pseudomonadota bacterium
TGCCGCATAAAAAACCCCGCTAAAAGCGGGGTTTTTTATTGATCTGAAAATCAGGTTGCAGGCGAAGTGTTTGCAACTGCCTCAACCGGCGTCGCATGCCAACGATTAGCGCGAGCGATGCTGGGCAGATCGTTAAAGCGAACGCCCATCTCGCGCATCACTTGATGTGCGACAGGTGCAGTCATCTGACGAATGTAGAACGGTTCTTTCACCACAAAGTGATGAATCGCATGCGTGCTGCCAAAGTTGAAGCAGAACAGTTGGAACGGCCACATCAGCGGCGTGTTCAACACCTGGCACTGCTGCATCACGTTCTTGTCTTCGATATCGCCGTAGTAGTGCATATTGCTGCTGACGAAATGCAGACAGAACATGCGTAGCGCGTTAGGTGCCAGCCAAGTCACGGCGAGGAAATTCACCACTGTCATCGTCGGTGCGACAAAGCCGTACCACGCAATAGGATGGCCCATTGCGGTTGCGCCCCAATTCACTGCGTGATAAATCAGAAAGCCGTGCCACAGTGTGTAATAGATGCGGCCTAGCGGCAGATAGCCGAGCAGTTGTTCGCGGCCCAGCGCCTGTGCTTCAGCATGAGTCTTTGGGTTCTGCGCTTTGATGAAGCGACGTGCGAGCTTGGCCATTTCCATCGGGCGCAACCAGATCGACAACATTTGATCGCTCATCATCAACACGCGCTTGATGCCCCAAGCGTGACCGTTGGTGATGCCTTGTTCTTCAAGATCTGTGCGCGTGCCGGAATGTTTGTGGTGATGCAGATGCATGCGGCGACGCGTCCACGGACTGATCGTGCTCGGGCGGGCGAGCCACACCAGCGCCATCATCAGGTTATGTGCCCAAGGCTTGTTGCGGAAATACATCAGGTGAATCAGATCGTGTTCCAGCTCGTGCGTGAACGAGGCGAAGATCGCCGCCACTGGCACGCAGACATACCAAGCGATCAGGTCGTAGTAATACAGCGCGCCCATCGCGATCATGCCCAGCAGCGAGCCAGCGAGAATCAGCGCGCCGATCAGGTTCTGCTTCAGCAGGATGGGGTGCTGTTGGCGCAGTCTGGCGCCTTCTGCCAGTACCACCGCCTTAATGTGTTCGGTTTTCTGCGCGTCGGTCATTGCCGCGCTTGCCAATGTAGCGTTCATCACGACATCCTTGTGAACAAAGTAGATGCTGGGCAGTCTAGTGATACCCGCTGACCGGCACTTGTCCGCAGCCGCCAATCGCTTGGCTGTCGGCGCCCGTTGCAGAGCTTATTTAGCGCGAAGCCCTATGAAACCGTACTTAAAAGTTGCTGCGCTCTGCGCTGGCCTGATTGCCCCGGGCCTCGTCTTTGCGCATTCCTTTGGCCGACTCTACAACCTGCCGGTGCCGTTCTGGATGTATGCCTATGGCGCGGCAGCGGCGCTGGCGGTGTCGTTTCTGCTGATCGGGTACTTCGTTAGCGTTGGATCTGCGGTCAGCATTACGCCGTCACGTGATTTGCGTAACGCATCTTGGGTTGTGGCGCTGCGTCGATTCCGACTGATGTCAGTGCTCAAGATAGGCAGCCTGCTCGGTTTGCTGATGTGTCTGCTGACTGGTTTCTTCGGCAGCCAAAATCCTTATTACAACTTCAGCATGACCTTTTTCTGGATCGTGTTCGTACTGGGCTTCACTTATCTCACGGCCTGTGTCGGCGATCTATACGCCAGCATCAATCCATGGAAGGTGATGGCCGACGCGCTGAATCGCGTTGTCAGTGGATTTACGCACGGACGTTTCGCATATCCGGCTGCGCTGAGTCACTGGCCAGCACTGCTGCTGTACATGGCCTTCATTTACATCGAACTGTTCGCGCACACCAAGCCATTCTCCTTGGCGACTATTTTGTCGGCGTACACCGCACTTAATTTATTGGGCGTGTGGCTCGTTGGTTCCGCTGCGTGGTTCCGATACTGCGAATTCTTCAGCGTGTTTCTGGGATTGATCGCGCGCATGGCCCCGTTGGATTACGCCCCGGGCAAATTGCGCCTGCGCCCACCATTCATGGGTTTGTTGGAAACACGCGCAGAAAATTACGCATTGTTGTTGTTCGTACTGTTTGCATTGTCTTCCACCGCCTTTGATGGTCTGCGCGAGACTTTGCCGTGGGTGAATATTTTCTGGGCTGACAAGTTCAACATCCTCACGCCAATACTCGGCAAGCCGCCGGTCTATTTCTACGCCATGCTGCGGCCGATCTATGCAATCTACGAAACGGTTTGTTTGTTGCTGTCACCGTTTCTATATCTGGCGGTGTACTTGTTGTTCATCGCGATGACCAAATGGATTACGCGTAGCTCATTAACAGTGCGCGAACTCGCGCTGCGCTTCACGTTCTCGCTATTGCCGATCGCGCTGGTCTACAACATCACGCACTACTACACGCTGATCTACACGCAGGGCGTCAAGATCGTCAGCATCGCGTCTGATCCGTTTGGTCTGGGTTGGAATATATTCGGCACCGCATACTTTTTCCGCGCGCCGCTGCTGCCCGATATGGGTTCGATCTGGCACACGCAGGTTGGACTGATTGTGTTCGGCCACATCGTCAGCGTGTATCTCGCACACGTCGAAGCGCTGCGCACTTTCGAAACGCCGCGCAAGGCGCTGTTGAGTCAGTTGCCGATGCTGGGACTGATGATGTTGTTCACCGCAAGCGGCTTGTGGATTCTCGCGCAGCCTATTACCAGTAGCGGCTAAGCAGGCGAGTGATCTACGAGGCCGCGCATTTTTTCACTGTTTCCCAAGTGCGCGTAGTGACGCCGGTTCCAAAAGTTTTTTCAATCAGTCTCATGAATGCAGGCCCTTTGTCGCCCGGTACATAAGCGCTGAATATGTCGCGATCAACGACACTCAAGATTTGAGCATCACTAAATTTAATCGGCAGAGCTAGCTTGCTTGAGTTGATTTCGCGCAAGAAAGTAACCACTCGTTTTGCATTCTTGGGAAGCGCGAATGCGCTGTAAGGATCTGTTGCCAGCAAGGCACGCAGATCATCTGTAGATCGCACGATCGTCAAGAAGCTGCGATCAAGCGATTGATGCATTGCAGCCTCTATCCGTTTTTCCAGCGATGATTCCGATGCTCTGCGCGCATCGAAAACCACGTTGCCACTGGAGATAACCGTTTTAACGTTGGTAAACCCAGCATCTTCAAAGCACCGCTTCAACTCAGACATCTTCGCGTTCATGGGGCTGACACCGCGGAGCAGCGCGACATATCGAGGCATGGTCGACTCCTCAAATTTAACCGTTACGTGAACCAAAATAAATTTCAGCTACGCCATCGAAATTTGTACGGCACCAACATTAGCGTGACACGCTAATTTCCTGTGGCGTTTTGATACCGCGCGCGTAAATCGTTAAAGCCACCGACGTAGGTTTGCGTCATCGATTCCAAAATCGCTGGTAGGTCCGACGAATCGCATAGCCCTTTCGAGAGATTATCGATGCGGCCCGTCTGCGCGAAGCTCAGCGTCAGGCTGCCGGATATCAAGTGATACAGCCAGTAGATTCGCGCCTTCGGCACGTTCGGCGCCAGTTGTATCAGCACTTCGATGAAGCGGTGCACCGTGGTGTTGAAGGTGTCGTTCATGTAAGTGCGGCTATGAACGCGTGATGAGTTGATGTGACCGATGATGGCGGCGTAGTGGCCCCAATATGCGGTGTCGCTGGCGATGGTTCCGAACATCGGGCGCAGGAATGCATCGAATACGCCCTCGACGCTCGGCTGCGAGCCATGCACCGCCAAGTAGTCGTCCATCGCTCTGTTGCGGAGATTGTTAATCTCCTCGGACTTGCGCATGAGCACCGCACCAAACACGCCTTCTAAATCGCTGAAGTGATAGTGCACCAGCGCCGTATCGACATTCGATGCGGTAGCGATCGCGCGCAGAGTGACGCCGTCGCGACCATGCATGGCGAAGAGTTTCTCCGCTGCATCGAGAATGACCGCCTTCGTCTCCTCGCGCTGTTCGGCCTTGGGACGGGCGCGCGGCTTCTTGGTCTCTGCAGTTGGGGTCACGGTCGGAAGGGGATCTTTAAGGTTCATGGCAGGCAGTTAACAGAGTGTGCCGCGATCGGCAGTCGCATCAGGCCTGATGCGATCATCTTTTCCCCCTGCCTTTTGGGGAGGGGGTCTCGTCTGGTTGTTTCCTTATTATATTTATTCATCAATAAATAAATATATACCACACAGCCAATTCGGCTGCGTAGGTAGGCGAGAGGAGCTGAAGATGAACAGGTCATTACCTAGGATAAGTGCGTGGCTACTGGTCACCGCTGTAGTCTTCACCGGCTCGGCCACTGCGGCCGAAACCGAGGCCGCGCCAGAAACTGCGGATGCGTTTGAGGAACTGCTTGGGGCAGATACTTCGACGCCAGCGCCGACCTTGGCACCAGCGCCAGAAGCACAAGCTGCGCCGGCATCTGAGACAGCCGCTTCTGCTCAGGATCCAGCTCCAACTACCGAACCCGAGCAGAGCAGCCCCGCGGCCGAGGCTCCTTTGGAAAGCATTCCCGTAGCGAAAGCTGCCTCCGGCGCAGCGGCCAACACGACCGCAGGCAGTGATCCGAGGCGCATTGAAGAAATCGTCGTCACCGCCACCAAGCGCGAACAATTGCTGCGAGACATTCCGGCGTCGATCACCGCCATCAGCGGCGAGAAACTCGAAGACAGCGGCAAAATGAATCTCGCCGACTACATGCAACAGACGCCGGGTCTGACGGTGAACCAAGCCTATCCGGGTCTGACGCGCGTCACCGTTCGCGGTATCAGCACGGATACCAACCCAGCTTCAGTCACACCTT
>JAZKEM010000119.1:0-5446 GCA_040387055.1 Pseudomonadota bacterium
TGGTGTAACCGACGGCATTGGCCGAGCGCAGCAGCATCTGGAACGGAATATTGGGCACCGCCTCGCGCAATACTCGCAGACGCTCCCATGGATCTTCCTTGAGGAAGCGCATGGCGACGTCAAACGTTGCGCCGCCCCAGCATTCCAGTGATAGCAGTTGCGGAGTCAGGCGTGCGTAATACGGTGCGATTGCAGCCATGTCAGCCGTGCGCATACGCGTGGCGAACAAGGACTGATGCGCGTCGCGCATGGTCGTATCCGTCAGCAGGACTTTCTTCTCAGCCTTGATCCACTGTGCAAAGCCGGCAGCGCCGCGCTCTTTCAGCTCATCACGCATGCCGCGCGGTGGTGGCAGTGCGAGACTGATCGGCGGCAAGGGCGGCGGCACAAAGACCGTGTCCGGAATCTTGCGGCCCTTCATTTCTGGATTGCCGTTGGTGATTACTTCGCCGACAAAGCGCAGCAGTTTGGTTGCACGATCACGACGCGGCGTGAATCGGAACAGATCGGGGGTGTTGTCGATGAATTTGGTGATGCAGGTGCCCGCACGAAATTCTTCGTGGCCGATCACATTCTCGAGGAACTGCAGATTGGTCGAGACGCCGCGGATACGGAACTCGCGCAGTGCGCGATCCATGCGGTTGACGGCTTCGTCTGCT
Source organism: Pseudomonadota bacterium (assembly GCA_040387055.1). GTDB lineage: Bacteria > Pseudomonadota > Gammaproteobacteria > Nevskiales > Nevskiaceae > Stenotrophobium. The sequence goes on from JAZKEM010000119.1 coordinate 660, forward strand.
GTCGGCGCCCAAGCGGTGACCTTGACCAGCATGGAATCGTAGAAAGGTGTGACGATCGCGCCGCCATAAGCAGTGCCGCCATCTAAACGAATGCCGAAACCAGCGGGACTGCGGTAAGCGGTGAGGCGGCCGTGATCCGGTGTAAATCCATTCTCCGGATCTTCAGTCGTGACGCGGCATTGCAGCGCATGACCGTCGAGGCGAACCTGATCTTGGGTCGGCAGGCCGCCTTCGCCAAGCTTCAAACCTTCGGTGACGCGAATCTGTGCTTTGACGATATCCACGCCAGTGACTTCTTCAGTAACGGTGTGCTCAACCTGAATGCGTGGATTAACCTCGATGAAGTAAAACTCGTTGGTGTCTGCGTCCATCAGGAACTCAACGGTGCCTGCATGCGAGTAGCCAACCTGTTTGCACAGGCGCAGGGCTGAGTCGCAAAGCTCTTGACGGCGCGCTTCATCGAGATAAGGCGCAGGCGCACGTTCAACGACCTTCTGATTGCGGCGCTGTACTGAGCAGTCACGCTCGAACAGATGCATTAGATTGCCATGCGTGTCGGCCAGTACCTGTACTTCGACGTGGCGTGCGCGACGAACCAGCTTTTCGACATAGACCTCGTCGTTGCCGAAAGCAGACTTGGCTTCGCTACGTGCCGATGCCATCTGTGGGCCGAGCTCAGCTTCGTTCTCAATCACGCGCATGCCGCGACCACCGCCGCCCCAGCTCGCCTTCATCATCACCGGATAACCCACTTTGGCGACGATAGGTTTGCAGGCTTCTAAATCTTGAGGCAACGCGCCGGATGCAGGCAGCACAGGCACTTTCGCAGCTTGCGCAGCAGTACGTGCAGCGACTTTGTCCCCGAGCGTGCGCAAAACAGTGGAGTTAGGGCCAATGAAGCGAATGCCCGCTTCAGCACAGGCATCAGCGAGATTCGGATTCTCAGAGAGAAAACCGTAGCCCGGATGAATGGCGTCAACCTTCGCCGCTTTGGCAACGCGGATGATGTCGGGAATATCGAGATAGGCCGCGATAGGCTTCTGGCCATCGCCAACCTTGTAGCTTTCGTCAGCCTTAAAGCGATGCAGCGCAAAGCGATCTTCGTAGGCATAAATCGAAACAGTGCGAATGCCCATTTCGGCAGCCGCACGCATGATGCGAATCGAGATTTCGCCACGATTAGCGACGAGAATTTTTTCTATTTTTTTTGACGACATGCCGAGCTCCACCCGTTGAACGCTTTTACCGCTGCAGCAAGAAGGGTGCCGACACTTGCGAGTCGGCACCGATTTAATTAAAACGAATCGCCGGGGACGCGGACGAAACCTTCCATCAACACGCGTGCAGAGCGCGACATGATGGCTTTCTTCACAACCCACTGGCCGTTTTCTTGAGTCGCCTGCGCACCGACGCGCAAGGTGCCAGACGGATGACCAAAGCGAACGGCTTCACGAGCGCCACCGCCAGCGGCGATGTTCACCAGCGTGCCGGGAATTGCGGCCGCAGTGCCAATCGCAACAGCCGCAGTGCCCATCATCGCGTGATGCAGCTTGCCCATCGACAGCGCGCGCACGTGAAGATCAATTTCGCTCGCCTTGACCTGCTTGTTGCTGGACGAGGTGTAATCGCTTGGTGGCGCGACAAACGCAATCTTCGGCGTGTGCTGACGTTTGGCCGCTTCGCTGACATCTTTGATCAAGCCCATCTTCAGCGCGCCATAAGCACGAATCGTTTCGAATCGGGCCAGTGCTTCAGGCTTGGTGTTGATCGCTTCGCGCAGTTCGGTGCCGGTGTAGCCGATCTCAGCCGCGTTGACGAAGATGGTCGGGATGCCCGCGTTGATCATCGTTGCCTTGAACGTGCCGATGCCCGGCACTTCAAGATCATCAACGAGGTTGCCGGTAGGGAACATCGAGCCACCGCCGTCACCATCGCCTTCATCCGCCGGATCAAGGAATTCGATCTGTACTTCAGCGGCAGGGAAGGTCACGCCATCGAGTTCGAAGTCGCCGGTTTCCTGTACTGCGCCGTTGGTGATCGGCACATGCGCGATGATGGTTTTCTGGATCTGTACCTGCCAGATACGCACGATACAAACACCGTTCTGCGGAATGCGTGAGGCGTCCACCAGGCCATTGCTGATTGCAAAGGAGCCGACAGCGGCCGTGAGGTTGCCGCAGTTGCCAGACCAATCCACAAACGCTTTGTCGATCGAGACCTGACCAAACATATAGTCAACGTCGTGATCCGCCTTGCTGCTCTTGGTGAGGATCACGGTCTTGGAGGTCGACGAGGTTGCGCCGCCCATGCCATCAATCTGCGCGCCATAAGGATCCGGCGAGCCAATCACGCGCAGCAGCAGCTTGTCGCGTGCTTCGCCTGCAACTTGGCAACGCTCAGGCAGATCGCTGAGCTTGAAGAACACACCCTTGCTGGTGCCGCCGCGGATGTAGGTTGCAGGAACTTTGATTTGTGGAACGTTGCTCATCTCATTTCTCGTAATATTTTTTTAAGCGCCGTCGGGAATTTCTGGATTAACCAATTGCGCTAACAGCGTCAGTGATTCCTGCCAGCCGAGGTAACACATCTCGACCGGAATCATGTCGGGGATGCCTTCCTGCACGATGCTGATATCGGTGCCGCAGAGCACTTTCTTCAGCGTGACCGTGACCTGCATTTGGCCGGGCAGATTCGGATCGTCGAACTGATCGTTGTAGCGAATGAGTTCGCCCGGAACCAGTTCCAGATAAGTGCCGCCAAACGAATGGCTGCTGCCCGTGCTGAAGTTGGTGAACGACATCTTGTGCGTGCCGCCGACGCGCGCATCCATGTGATGCACCTTGCCGGTGAAGCCATGCGGCGGCAGCCACTTCGCCATCGCATCGGGATCGAGGAAAGCTTTGTAAACGCGTGCAGGCGGTGCGTTCAATACGCGGTGGAGTTTTACGGTGCCAGTCATGATTCATCCTCCGTCGTTTGCGTGAATACCTTTACAGGGCGGGCGTTTCTGCCCGCCCTGCATCACATCTTTATGCCGCTTTGGTTGAAGCCAGGAAGTCCACAGCAAAGCGCTGCAGCACGCCGCCAGCCTGATACACCGACACTTCTTCGTCGGAATCCAGACGGCAGGTCATCGGCACTTCAACCTTCTCGCCATTTTTGCGCGTGATCACCAGCGTCAGCGTCGTACGCGGCGCCAGCTTGCCGGTGACGTCAAAGGTTTCGGTGCCGTCGATGCCCAGCGTCAGGCGCGTCACGCCCGACTTGAACTCGAGCGGCAGCACGCCCATGCCGATCAGGTTGGTGCGGTGAATGCGCTCGAAGCCTTCGGCTGCAATCACTTCCACGCCTGCAAGACGAACGCCCTTCGCTGCCCAGTCACGCGACGAGCCCTGCCCGTAGTCAGCGCCGGCAACGATGATCAGCGGCTGCTTGCGGTCCATATAGGTCTCGATGGCTTCCCACATGCGCACGACCTTGCCTTCTGGCTCGATGCGCGCGAGTGAACCCTTCTTGACCTGACCATCGACCACTGCCATCTCATTGATGAGCTGAGGGTTGGCGAAGGTCGCGCGCTGTGCGGTGAGGTGATCGCCGCGATGCGTGGCGTAAGAGTTGAAGTCTTCTTCTGGCAAACCCATCTTGTGCAGGTACTCGCCAGCAGCACTGTTCATCATGATCGCGTTCGATGGCGACAGGTGATCAGTGGTGATGTTGTCCGGCAGTACAGCGAGTGCGCGCATGCCTTTCATCGTGCGTTCGCCAGCCAGCGCGCCTTCCCAATACGGGGGACGGCGGATGTAGGTGCTCATCTCGCGCCAGTCGTACAGCGGGCTGATCTTCTCGCCGTTGTCGGCGACTTTGCGGAACATTGGTTCGTAGACAGCGCGGAACTGCGTCGGGTTCACGCTCTTGGCAACGACGGCGTCGATCTCAGCGTCAGTCGGCCAGATGTCTTTCAGCGTGACTGGCTTGCCTTGACTGTCGATGCCGAGCACATCTTTCTCGATATCGAAACGCACGGTGCCGGCGATGGCGTAAGCCACGACCAGCGGAGGCGATGCAAGGAAAGCCTGTTTTGCGTAAGGATGGATTCGACCATCGAAGTTGCGGTTACCCGACAACACGGCGGTTGCGTACAGATCGCGATCAATCACTTCTTTCTGAATCACCGGATCCAGCGCGCCGCTCATGCCGTTGCAGGTGGTGCAAGCGAAAGCGACGATGCCGAAACCGAGCGATTCGAGTTCGGACAACAGGCCCGCTTCTTTCAGGTACAGCTCAACCGTCTTCGAGCCAGGCGCGAGTGAAGACTTCACCCAAGGCTTGCGCGTGAGGCCGCGTGCGTTGGCGTTGCGTGCGAGCAGGCCCGCAGCAATCACGTTGCGTGGGTTGGAAGTGTTGGTGCATGAAGTAATAGCAGCGATGATCACGGCGCCGTCAGGCATCAGGCCCTTTGCTTCTTCAGCCAGCGCGCTGTCGAGATTGCCCGAGATGCCGCGTTCGGCGAGCGCCGACGTTGGCAAGCGCTTATGCGGGTTCGATGGACCAGCCATGTTGCGCACGACGGTATCAAGATCGAACTTCAGCACGCGCTCATATTCAGCATTCTTCAACGAGTCAGCCCACAGGCCGGTGTGCTTGGCGTACAACTCAACCAGCTTCACCTGCTCGTCATCGCGGCCGGTGAGTTTGAGATAGTCGATGGTGTTCTTGTCGATGAAGAACATCGCCGCGGTGGCGCCGTATTCCGGTGCCATGTTGGAGATGGTGGCGCGGTCGCCGAG
>JAZKEM010000120.1:0-3778 GCA_040387055.1 Pseudomonadota bacterium
CGAGCAGCAGCACGTCTTTCACATCGCCTGACAACACAGCGCCCTGAATCGCAGCACCGACGGCCACGGCTTCATCCGGGTTGACGTCTTTGCGCGGTTCGCGACCGAACAGTTCTTTCACAACGTCCTGCACCTTCGGCATACGGGTCTGACCGCCGACCAGAATCACTTCCTGAATTTCGGAAGCGTTGAGGCCTGCATCTTTCAGCGCGGTGCGGCAAGGGCCGAGAGTTTTCTCAACAAGATCTTCCACCAGCGATTCCAACTTGGAACGCGTCAGCTTCATGTTGAGATGCTTAGGTCCGCTCGCATCTGCCGTGACGTACGGCAGGTTGATGTCGGTCTGCGTGGTCGACGACAGTTCGATCTTGGCTTTTTCAGCAGCTTCTTTCAGACGCTGCAGAGCGAGCGCATCTTTCTTGAGGTCGATGCCGGATTCTTTCTTGAATTCGGTTGCGATGTAGTCGATCACGCGCATGTCGAAGTCTTCGCCACCGAGGAAGGTGTCGCCGTTGGTCGACAACACTTCGAACTGGTGCTCGCCATCCACTTCTGCAATTTCGATGATCGACACGTCGAAGGTACCGCCGCCAAGGTCATACACGGCGATCTTGCGGTCGCCCTTCACTTTGTCCATGCCGAACGCAAGCGCAGCTGCGGTCGGTTCGTTGATGATGCGCTTCACTTCGAGGCCAGCAATCTTGCCGGCATCTTTGGTCGCCTGACGCTGGGCATCGTTGAAGTAAGCAGGCACGGTGATCACGGCCTCGGTGACTTTCTCGCCGAGATAGTCTTCAGCCGTCTTCTTCATCTTCATCAGAATCTGCGCGGAGATTTCCGGCGCCGACATCTTCTTGCCGCGAGCTTCTACCCAAGCGTCGCCGTTGGTGGCCTTAACGATTTTGTAAGGCACCATGCCGATGTCTTTCTGCACGACGTTATCTTCAAAGCGGCGGCCGATCAGACGCTTTACGGCGTAGATCGTGTTGTGCGGGTTGGTTACGGCCTGGCGCTTGGCCGAACGGCCGACAATGATCTGGCCGTCGTCTGCGTAAGCGACGATAGACGGCGTGGTGCGCTCGCCTTCTGCGTTTTCAATAACCTTGGTGTTAGCGCCGTCGAGAATCGCGACGCAGCTGTTGGTGGTGCCGAGGTCGATGCCGATAATCTTTGCCATGGTACTGCTCCAAAAAATTAGGTTTACGTGTACTGCCTTGATGACACTTTATTTGTGGGTGCCTTGGCTCAATTCAAGAGCTAGGACTGTGCTGGGGCCTTCGCCACCACCACCATTGCCGGGCGCAGCAAGCGCTCGTGCAACTTGTAGCCTTTCTGCATCACAGCCATCACGTGATTGGGGGCCACATCGGCCGATTCAACCATCGTCATCGCCTGATGTGCGTCAGGGTTGAACGCCTCGCCGATTGGATCGACCGTGCGCACACCGTTCTTTTCCATGAATGCCATCAGCTGGCGATAGGTCAGCTGCATGCCTTCCACCAGCGACTTCACCTGTGCATCCGGGGCTTCGCTAGCCTTGATGCCCAGCTCCAAGCTATCGCTGATCGCCAGCAAATCGCTCAGTAACTTTTCAGAAGCGTACTTGCGAGTGGCATCTGCATCGCGCTCAAGGCGGCGGCGGGTGTTTTCTGTTTCAGCAGTTGCACGTAGCTGCGCATCACGTGCGGCGGCGGCTTTGGCTTCGGCTTCGACCAGCAGCGCCTTCAGCGCTTCGATCTCGGCTTCAGGGCCAACAGGACCTTCCGGCTGCTCAGGGATTTCAGATTCGATGTTGTCGCTCATATCTCTAGCCAAACTCGTTTTCACACCCGTCCCACCCAAAAGCGGAATAGATTGTGATTAAGTATTTAATTAATTAAAAAGTAACAACAAAATCGCGCAAGAACCCAGCTGCGAACTGGTTAATCGCCACGACTACACAGCATTTGGGGTCCAACAGGTCGCTTTTCAAGCCCTTAGCCCCCACGGCGTCAGCGAAAAGCGGCGGAATGATACGGGGATGCGGCTTTGTTCGCGAGTCGGGCTTATAAAGCTACCGCGCTTTCAATGTAGCCCGGGTGAAACCCGGAATGCTCAGCAAATAGAAAAAAACCCGGGTTGCACCCGGGCTACGTCACTGAAGCCCTGCTCAGCGATTAGAAAAGCCCCGAGCTAGGCTGACTATTCTTCGATGAGCACCTTGTCAGTCGCGGCAACAAGGCCTTTCAAGAAACGAATGTACTTATCTAGGTCGTCCCGCTTTACAACGTGAGGCGCTGGAACACCTGAAACTGACGGTTTCGACCTATGAACAACATCGCCTCGTTTTGAAAGCAACTCATCGAGGGTCTTTCTAGCTTTAGGCGCGTCATAACCCTGCCATTCCCACTTCGCTGTTACATCAACCTCAAGGAAATCATTAAAAATTTTTCGCACCTTTTCCGACGTTGGATTGTGTAAACGACGCAACTCTTCCTCAAGGCGACGCATAACAAACTTGCCGATGTGACTTCCATTGACGACACGAATACGGGCAGTAACTTCTTCAAGCACGAGATCTTCAATATAGGTTTCCCAAGCGGTCAATGCCATAACAAGTCCAGCTCGCTTCAATACCTCAGCATCGTCTGAAAGCGGCCTAGGCAAATCGTCAAAGTAACCTAAGAGAATTTCAGCATCTTTGATAGAACCTTCAAAAGTCGTCTTTGCTCTAGACATGAATTAACGATCTCTTACTCAGCCTTCAACCCAGCCGACAACAACCTAGCCGTTTCAGAAACAAGCGGAATAATCCGGTGATAAGCCATCCGCGTAGGCCCAATCACGCCGAGCACACCTGCGATCTGCCCGTCGACGTAATACGGTGAAGTCACCACGCTGCATTCATCGAGCACTTTGTAGCCCGACTCTTCGCCGATAAAAATCTGCATGCCCTGCGCGTTGAGGGTTTGATCGAAGAGACTCAGCAAATCCTGCTTGCGATCCAGCGCGTCGAAGAGATTGCGCAGTCGCGAAACGTCGGTCATTTCCTGGAAGCCCAGCAGGTTGGAGCCACCAGCCAACACATAATCTTGTTGTTGCTCGTGACCGGACAAAGCTTGGTCGGCCATGCTCGCTGCATCGCGCAGAGTTTGATTGACACGAGATTGGGCGTCGGCGACGTCGTCTTGCAGCGCACGACGCAGCGTCACCAACTCGCGGCCGGCGTAGCGTTCGTTGAGAGCGTTGGCGTAGCGCTCCAACTCGTCAGCGCCGTAATCGCGGTCGACATTAATAATGCGGTTCTGCACTTCTCGCTGATTGACGACGAGGATCGCGAGCACACGGCGATCAGACAGCGGCAGAAAATCAATGCGGCGCAGAATCGCCAGATTGCGACGCGGCACGGTGACAACACCGGCCATGCGTGAGACAGACGAAAGCAGTGTGCTGGCAGCCTGCACCAAACTTTCTGGTGCGCGATCACGCGGCAATAGTTCGTCGGCGAGGCTGGCGTAGACATCCTGTGAGAGTGCCTCGGGCGCTAGCAGGCTGTCGACAAAGTAGCGATAACCGCGACTGGTCGGAATGCGCCCAGCGGAGGTGTGCGGCGAGGCAACAAAGCCAAGATCGTCCAGATCCGCCATGACGTTACGGATGGTCGCGGACGACACGCCCAAACTGGCCATGCGCGAGAGCGTGCGCGAGCCGACGGGCTGGCCGTCATGGATGTAGCGCTCAACCAAAAGTTTGAGCAGTTCAGCGGCGCGGGGATCGAGTGGATTGGACATGAGATGAC
>JAZKEM010000121.1:0-33898 GCA_040387055.1 Pseudomonadota bacterium
GCGGCACAATAATACAGTAGTGTATTTTGAAAGAGGACAGTGTCCTCAATTGAAAGAAAAGGTGAATCAATGTCCACCGACACTACTGTCGCAACACGATCTGGCCCACGTCCGAGCACCAGCCGCCAAGAGATTGTGCAATGCGCGCTGCGCATGCTGGATCGCGAAGGCCCTGAGACGCTGACGTTTCGCGCCGTTGCTCGCGAGCTCGACATGACCGTTGGCGCGCTCTCGCGCTACTTCAAGAATCTTGTCGATCTCGAAGACGAGGTCGCTGCACAAATCATGTCGGAGCTGCGGCCGCTTGAAGCGAAGAGCAAGAGCTCGGTGCGTGACCAATTGCTGCGCATGAGCATGGACCTACTCGAAATCTGCCGCGCCCATCCTTACCTTGTAAAAATTCACGGGCCTGCCAGCGCACGCGTCAGTGCGAAGCAGACCAAGCAATCGATGAAAGTCATGCTCGACGCTGGCATCGAGTTTGATCGAGCCATGGCCATCTATTCATTGGTCGGCAGCATGCCGAGCGCCTGGGCTACGGCCATTGCGCAGCCGAGCAATCCCGAGCAGACGGCACTCATCGCACAGGCTTACATGGATGAGATTGGCGAGTTCGCACCTCAGATGAACAAGCTGGTTAGCTCTACTGCGACCGGTTCCGTCTACAAGCGCTGGCTGACGATTTACCTCGATGCCTTGCTCGCAGTGCCGCCCCCCAACGCCAAGAAATCCTGAGCTGAACACGCGCTCATCAACATAAACGTTTTGAGATCATCCATGAACTATCCGATTGCCAAAATCCAGCCTGTCGCCGTGACGCACGGTCGCGTCAGCTACACCGACAATTACCAGTGGTTGGAAGACGACACGCCGGAGTCGCTGGAATTTCAGGCGCAGCAGAATCGTCTAACCCTCGACTGGATGGCGAACAATCCGGCGCGCACGCGTGCTGAAGTGCTGATGGATGCGATCCCGGGTGCTGGCGTTGATCTGCCGACTTACAGCGGTGGCCGTTGGTTCCGCAAGCGCCTGCCTGGGCTTCAGCCGATGGAAGTGATTGAAGTCGCCGACACCATCGAAGGCCCATGGCGCCTGCTGCTTGATTTAAACGCCATGAGCAAAGGCGAATCACTGACCATTGATTCGATGACGCCGTCTCCGGATGGTCGCAAGCTGGCAATTGCCTGGGGTATTGACGGTCACGAGCTGGCAGCGTTTCGTGTGATTGATGTCGATAGCGGCGAATGGTTGCTGGAATCCATCCGCCAGGTCCGTCCGCTCTTTCCCTCATGGTTACCGGACAGCAGCGGTTTCTACTACGCGGCTTGGGACCCGGCGATCTCGCTGTTTCAAGCGCAGGTCTACCGCCAAGTGCTGGGCGCGGAGCCGGTGACGAAGCCGGAAGAGTTCGAGATCGGGCACTCCCTGGTTTGGGCAAAGCGCGCGAGCGATGGCCGCCATGTCTTCATCATTGCCGATCACTTGAATCCGCGTCCCGAGTTCATCCGCGACGACAGCGCAGGTGGCGCATGGCGTCCTTTCCTCAAGGGCGAGACCGCGTTGTTCCGTGGCGACATCATTGGCGATCACTATTACGCAGTGACTGATGACGGCGCCAAGTGTGGTCGTGTCGTTTCGATTCCGCTGGCGACGCCGACCGACCGCAGCACCTGGAAAGAGTTGATACCTGGCTCGGAGAATGTGCTGGGTACGCTGCTGGTCGTTGACGGTCATCTGGTGTTGACCGATCTGGTCGATACCTATTCACGCATGCGTGTGTTCGATATCAACGGCAAGCTCAAGGGCGAGGTCCAACTGCCGGGGCGTGGCTCGATCAGTACCTTGCATTTCCTCGTTTTCAACATGATCGACATGGTCTGGGCAGGTGAGCCGGGCGAAGTGTTGTTCCCGTTCTGCACGCCAGCGCAGTCGCCGGCCCTGTACAAGTTCAATATTCGCGACCTCAAGGTTTCACAACTGACGCAGCCGGTCGTACGCATCGACGCCAGCCTGCACGACTTCAGTGCGATCAGCGCTGACGGTGCCCGCGTGCCGTATTGCGTGATTGCTCGCAACGACGTTGATCTCTCCAAGCCACAGCCGACCATCATTTATGGCTACGGTGGATTTGCGATTCCGCTGGTGCCTGGCTGGGCCGATGCGCATTACGCGGCCTGGGTCGAGGCTGGTGGCGTACTAGTGTTCGCGCATCTGCGTGGTGGCGGCGAACTGGGGCCAGACATGTGGCATCAGGGTCGTTTGAAGTTCAAGCAGAACACCTTCAACGACGTCTACGCGATTGCCGAAGACCTGATCGCACGCGGCATCACTACTGCAGCGCAGCTCGGTGTCACCGGCGGCTCCTATGGTGGCGTGATGACGACTGTGGTCGTGGTGCAAAGACCAGACCTATTCCGTGCGGCTGTCGCCCACGCATCCGCTCCGGATTTGCTGGGCCGTGGTCGTGATCCCATCTGTTTGTCGGCGACGCTCGATGGTGGTGATCCTGAAGATCCTGAAATGTCAGAAGTGCAGGGCGCTTACAGCCCGTACAGCAACGTCAAGGACGGTACGGTGTATCCGGCACTGCTGCTCGATTCCGGCGCGAACGATGCGCGCACGCCGGCCTGGCATGTGCGCAAGTTTGCCGCGCGGATACAGCCTGCGAATGCAGGCAATAACCCAATCCTGCTACGCATCCGCGAAGGCTCAGGCCATGGCGAGCGCTCACGTGCAGGCAAGCGCTCTGAGGGCGCGGATTACCTGACCTTCTTTATCGACCAGCTCGGCCTGAAGGCATAGAACTCATCATGAAATATCCAATCGCTAAAACCATTCCCGCCGCTGTTACTTTCGGCAGCGTTAGCTACACCGACAACTATCAGTGGTTGGAAGAAGAAAGTGCAGAAGCGCTGGAATTTGCAGCGCAGCAGGATCACCTCACGCAGAATTGGCTCAACAGTAATCCCGCTCGTGCACGCGCTGAGGCGCTGATTGATTCGATGCCAGTGATCGAGTCTGCTGTGCCGGTCTTCAGCGGTGGTCGCTGGTTCCAGCATCGCACGCCTCAAAACCAGAACATGAAGGTGGTCGAAGTTGCCGAATCCATCAACGGTCCCTGGCGCAGCGTCGTAGATCTCAAGGAGATTGCGAACGGCCGTCAGTTGACGGTCGATGACATGGTGCCGTCGCCAGATGGTCGCAAACTATTAGTCAGTTTTGGTGTTGATGGCGTTGAGATGGCCGAGCTGCGCGTGTACGACGTCGACAGTGGCAATGTCGTGATGAACGGTATTCCGCAGGTCTATGCCTTCTTCGTCGCTTGGCTGCCGGACAGCAGCGCCTTCTACATCAACGCGCGCGATCCCGCCGCGATGGCAGCAGGCTCGAAAATTTATCTACACGTGTTGGGCGCGCCGGCTGTGACACAAGCCGAAGACTACAAGCCTGGCGCAGACCTGATGTGGGTCAAGGCCTCAGCTGATGGCAGGCACATGCTGATGGTCGCGGATCATCTGAATCCACGCATCGAATACATCCGCGATATCAGCGCTGGCGGCGACAGTGTTTGGCGTCCATTTCTGCAAGGTGAAACCGCGCAGTTCCGCGGCGACATCATCGGCGATCGCTTCTACGCAGTGACCAATGATGGCGCAGCTTGTGGTCGTCTGGTTTCGATCCCGTTGGCGACGCCGACCGACCGCAGCACTTGGAAAGAACTACTGCCCGGTTCAACGGACGTGCTGGCAACGCTGTTGATTGTCGATGGCCTGCTCGTATTAGCTGATCTGGTCGACACTTGGTCACGTCTACGCGTGTTTGATACCGACGGTCAGCTCAAAGGCGAAGTGGCATTGCCAGGCAAAGGCTCCTTGAGTACGGTGCAGTTCGCCATCTGGAGCATGATGGACATGATCACCAGGGGCGCTGACGGGGATGTGATTTTTCCGTTCTCAACGCCAGCGCAATCTGCTGCCCTCTACAAGTTCAACGTTCACACACTGAAGGTCGAGCAACTGACCGAGCCGTTGGTGAAGATTGATTCGCAGATTCACGACTACGCCGCCAAGAGTGCCGACGGCGCGCGCGTTCCGTATCACGTCATTGCGCGCAGCGATGTCGATTTGTCGAAGCCGCAAGCGACCTTGATGTATGGCTACGGTGGTTTCCAAGCTGCGCTGATTCCCGGCTGGTCTGGCGCTTATCTCGGCGCATGGATCAAAGCGGGTGGCGTGCTGGTGCTGATGCATCTGCGCGGTGGCGGTGAACTCGGCCCGGACATGTGGCATCAGGGCCGCTTGAAGAACAAACAGAACAGCTTCAACGATGTTTTTGCGATTGCTGAAGACGTGATTGCACGCGGTATCAGCAGCGCAGAAAAGCTCGGAGTAGTTGGTGGTTCCAATGGTGGCGTGATGGCGATGGCGGTGGTGGTGCAGCGCCCGGATCTATTCCGCGCCAGCGTTCCGCAAGCGCCGATCTCCGATGCACTGGCTCGCGTACGTGATGCGATCTGCGCTGCTTCAACACTCGACTACGGCGATTCCAATGACGCCGAGATGTCGCAAGTGATGAACGCCTGGAGTCCTTATCAGAACGTCAAGGACGGCACTGCTTATCCAGCTGTGATGTTCGACGCTGGTAAAGAAGATGTGCGTTGCCCCCCTTGGCATGTACGCAAGATGGCTGCGCGTATGCAACCTGCGAATACGAGTTCGAATCCGATCCTAGTGCGAGTGCGCGAAGGCGTCGGCCATGGCGCCAAGGATGTCGCAGGCATGCGTTCGCAAAGTGTCGATTGGCTGACCTTCTTCATCGACCAACTCAGCCTTGCGCCTTAAACGCTAGTAGTGAACCAGCTCGTGCAGCGACGCACGCTGATAAATGGACTTTCTGTGGTGACCAAGTGATGAATCTCTTAAACATGAAGTATCGCGAGCTTTTCCTGAGCAGTATTTTGCTGGCAGGTATTTCATTGGATGTTCATGCGCAGGAGTCTGCTGATAATGCGCCTGCGCCATCGAGCACCGCTCAGCCTGAGGCATCTTCGACGGATGCGATCCCCGACGATTTTCTGGATTCCCTGATACAAGAGTCCGCTGATCAAAATGTTCCTGCGCCAGAAGTAGAAACTCCAACTGCGAGTGTCGATGTAACTCCTGAAGCATCTGCACCAGCGCCCGCAGAGCAGGAATCCGCAGAACAGCTGGATATCATTCCAGTACAGACAAAGAGCGAGAAACCGAAGCTGGCTGTGGATGAAAGCAGACGTCCTCAGCAGATCGAAGAAATTGTAGTTACGGCGACCAAGCGCGAAGAATCACTGCGCGAAATTCCGGCAACGATTGCCGTGTTGTCAGGCAAGGATCTCGAACGCCAGGGCGTGCAGAGTATCGACGACATCGTCACTCAGGTGCCTGGCGTGAACCTGACGGATGAAGGCACCGGTGGCACCGCCAAGCGCATCACCATTCGTGGCGTTTCTGCTGGGCTCAATGTCAACCCGACAGCGGGTACCTTGTTCGGTGACATTCCGTTCTCGGATCCTTTCGCACCGAAGGTTTCGCTCGATCCGAATCCTTTCGATATGGCAACGGTGGAAGTCCTCAAAGGGCCGCAAGGGACGTTGTTCGGCGGCACCGGTTTGAACGGCTTGATCCGCTACGTGCCACAAGCGCCGCAGCTCGACGAATTCCGCTTGAAGTATTACGTGCAGCAGCAGTCCTACCCAGGTAATGGCGGCAGCGGTTTGAATTACGGCGGCATGGTGAATGCGCCATTTGCCGGCAATAAGTCAGCGATGCGTCTGGTCGCTTTTCGCCGTAGCTCGCCGGGTTACACCGACAACACGCGAGCTGATGGCAAGCCTGACGTCAACACGCTAGAGCAATACGGCTTGCGCGCTGCGCTGCGCTGGGAACCGACTGAGCAATGGAAGATCGGCTTGATGGCGACGACGCAGAGCACGCGCTATGACGATCTTTCCTATGCAGATAATTACGATGGCAACTTGCAGCATGGTGATTCACCGCGCGCCAGTCCGGCCAAGTCCAGCTATTCCCTGGGCAGTCTTAACATCGAGCGTGAGTTCGACTGGGGCAGCGTGATTTCGCAGACTTCTTATTTTGAAAAGAAGTACGAAACCTTCCTCGAAGCTTCGCGTGCGATTGGCGGTCTGGCACCGATTCTTGCTGGTGCGGATGACAATCACAGCGAGGGCATCACGCAGGAATTGCGCCTGGTTTCCGCGCCGAGTGACTCACCATGGAAATGGCTGGCAGGCGCTTTCTTCTACAAGCTGAATCTGTATGACTGCGCGAGTGTTAGCGCGCTCCAGGGACTGCCGGCCTTGCCGGTTCTGGATCCGCTGCAGGGCCTGCTACCGAGCCCCTGTCCCGGCAACGTCAAGGAGATCGGTGATCAACTCGTCGTCGGACAGGTCATCGCTGACATCACGGTGAAGGAAAACGCGCTGTTCGGCGAAGTCACGCGCAGCCTCGGCGATTACTGGGATGTCACCTTGGGTGCGCGTGGTTATCGCATCCAGTCGGGCGGCACGGTTTCCCCGCAAGGAGCGGTGTTTGCCTCTGGCAACCAGGGCATGAACGTGACTCGCAAGGCCGAGATTAGCCAGCGTGGCATTAGTCCCAAAGCTTCGATCGTGTTCCATCCGACCGACGAGGTGCGCGGTTATCTGACGGCCTCGCGCGGGTTCCGTTTTGGTGGACCGCAGATTGGCTCGGCCTCAACGGCAACGACCACAATCCCGGCGGTCTACAAGTCGGATTCGCTGTGGAACTATGAACTCGGTCTGCGCACTGATTGGTTCGATCGCACGCTGACCTTCGATGCCTCAATGTATTACATCGTCTGGAAAGATCCGCAGGTCAATCAGATTGACTCGGGCCGCACGGTGGGCTTCATCGACAACGTTGGCGGCGCCAAGGGCAAGGGTATGGAAATGTCGCTGCGCTATCTGGCGCCTTTCGTCCCGGGCTTGTCGCTGGATACTTCGGTGGCTTTGAACAAATTGGTGACGACGGAGCTGTTTAATTCCGCAGCCGGTGTTGCAGTTCCCGCCGGATCACCCTGGCCGCTGTCGCCACGCTGGCAGACCTCGACCACGCTGGCTTATACCTTGCCGATTGATGTCATGCAGGCAGGCGCTTCAATTCGCCACAGTTACATGGGCAAGGCTTGCAACCAGATTGAGTGCGACGCGATGGTGTTCGGTTACCAGACCTGGGATTTGAACGTGTTTGCTTCCGGCCCTGAAGATAGCTTCTGGCCGCAAGTGAGCGTGTCCTTGAACAACCTCACTGACAAACGCGGCTACGGCAACATCACGGTCAATCCGGATCCGGCAAAAGACTCCATCAACTACATTGCACCGCGTTCTTTGGTGCTGCGCCTGAGTGGTAGTTTCTAAGTTGAGGCTGATGGGGCAGGGATGACACTGTCATTCCTGCTTGTCCGGTGAAATGGGCAAGATCATTTTGTATTCGCTTAATTCTGTTGAGACCAATAGAATAATACGGTACTGTATTTTTCTAGTGCTGAGATAATCATCACCTCGGCAGAGAAGGGGATTGAAGTATGGCGAATGCAGCATCCACATCGGCCGATAAGCAGCTGCGACGCAGCTTGCTGATGGCGTTTTCACTGCCGACATTAATCCTCGGCATCATGCATGGGCCGGAAGGCGTGGTTCAGTCGATCTACGCCAAGCATGCTGGTATCGCGCTAACTGCCCTGGCCGCGGCCACGCTGTTGAGCAAAATGTTTGATGCAATCACGTATCCGCTGATCGGTTACCTGTCTGATCGTAGCTACGCGCGCCGCGGCACACGCAAGGGTTGGCTCATCGGTGGCACGATCATTTCCGTGTTGGGTATGTGGAAGCTGATGCATCCGCCTGAGGCAACTGATGCGGTGTACTTTGGTGTGTGGATGGGAGTGCTCTACCTCGGCTGGAAAGTCATGGAGATTCCAATTCAGGCATGGAGTTATGGCCTCTCGGCAGACTACGTGCAACGCACGCGCGTGCAGGCATGGCGCGGATTGGCGCAGATTGTTGGGACGCTATTGTTCTTTGTCGTCCCGTTTCTTGCGATGAAGCTTGGTTATTCTGATAGCACTGAAATTGATTTTCGCACGCTCGGATTTTCCGCTGTGATCTGCGCGATCTTTCTGCCGCTAGCCACAGTCATTGCTGTCCTCTTTGTGCATGATGGCGTTACCGCGCCACCCGTTGCAGCCAAACGTCCGGGATGGGCTGAGATAAGCGAAGCGATCCGTGGTAACGGCCCACTGCAACGCCTGCTCGTGGCTTTCTTCTCGCTTAACTTACTCAGCGGCATGATGGGTGGTGTTTCGTATCTTTATATCGATACCTACCTGCACCTGAGTAAGCAGTTTGCGGTGATCATGGCGCTGGCATTGTTGGCGAGCGTTGCCGGCATTCCGTTCTGGAGCGCGATGGCTGCGCGTTACGAACGTCATCGCGTATGGGCAGCCGCCCTGATTACGGGCGGTATTTGCTGCGCTGGTTTTGCGTTGCTCTCACCAGGGACCATGGCGCTGCCTATGGCCTTCGTGCTTTACCCGATGGCGCTTTTCACCTTGAGTGGTACGGTCATTGTCTATGCCATGTCTGCCGACATCGTTGATTACGGTCGGGTTGTAACCGGTCAGGATCACGCGGGTCTGTACGGCTCCATGTTCTCCTTCCTGCAAAAGTCGGTGACGGGTGTTTCTTCTGCAGCTGGGTTGGCGCTTGTCGGTGTTTTTGGTTTTGATGCCACTACTGCTACGCAAACAGCAGGTGGCGTACTGGCGATCAAGATTGTCGGTGCCGTGTTGCCAGCGCTGGGCTTTTTCGGAGCCGCGGCGATCATCTGGAACTATTCGTTGACACGCGCGCGTATCACCGAGATCCAGGCGCAATTGCAGATCGATGGCGCGGTTAAAGCGGACGTATAGAAATTACCCGCGGTTAGCCAGCGGTTCACTGTGAGATGACATGCGTACGAGCGTTCTTGATCTTTTCAGGATTGGTGTGGGGCCCTCGAGTTCGCACACGGTTGGACCGATGCGGGCCACGCATGCGTTTGTGTCATCGCTCGAGACGTACGGCCAGTTGCTAGAAACAACGCGAGTAGAGATCGAACTATTCGGATCGCTGGCTTTAACTGGGCGAGGCCATGGTACGGATCGCGCAGTGTTGCTGGGCTTGAGCGGCGAGCGTCCAGACACTGTGGACCCTGATCATGTCGAGCCAATCATTTCATCCATCACGACAAATCATCGACTGAATCTGTTGGGCCGGCATTCAGTGGCTTTCAATATCGCGACCGATTTACTCTGGCGTAGAGATTTAACCTTGCCGGGTCATCCCAATGCACTCGCATGTCGCGCATTCAATGCGGATGGGCAACTCCTGCAAAGTCGCACCTACTATTCCATTGGTGGTGGCTTTGTATTGCTTGAAGGCGAAGTTGCGAAAGCAGAAGTTGAACATTCGGTGCCGCACCCATTCACGAGTGCGAAGGAATTGCTGGAGCGTGCAACAGCCGCAAAACTGCCGATCTGGAAATTGATTTTAGAAAACGAATCAGCACGTCACGGCGAAGCTGAAGTGCGTGCTTATCTATTAGGCATCTGGTCTGCAATGCGTGCCTGCATGGAGCGTGGCCTGGTTACAACCGGGATATTGCCTGGCGGCCTGAATGTGAAGCGGCGTGCGCCACGTTTGCACCAGCGGCTGCAACAACAGCACAGCACGGATCCGATGGTGGGCATGGATTGGATCAACGTCTATGCGATGGCCGTGAATGAAGAGAATGCTGCTGGTGGTCGCGTGGTCACAGCGCCGACCAATGGTGCAGCTGGAGTCATTCCAGCAGTGTTGCGCTACTACGAACACTTTGTGCCGGGAGCGGATCAGGAAGGCGTTCTACGTTTTCTGCTGGCTGCTGGCGCCATCGGCATTTTGTACAAGGAAAACGCTTCAATATCGGGCGCGGAAGTCGGCTGCCAAGGTGAAGTCGGGGTCGCATGCTCGATGGCCGCAGCAGGCCTTGTTGCTGCGTTAAACGGAAGCAATGTTGAGATTGAACACGCCGCTGAAATTGGTATGGAACACCATCTCGGCATGACCTGTGATCCGATTGGCGGCTTGGTGCAGATTCCGTGCATCGAGCGCAATGCCATCGGCGCAGTCAAAGCGATCAACGCTTGTCGCATGGCCATGCAGGAAGGAGAAGATCACAAAGTCTCGCTGGATCAAGTGATCAAGACGATGTTCGAAACCGGTCGCGATATGCAGTCGCGCTACAAGGAAACTTCGCTTGGCGGTCTGGCGGTCAATGTTGTTGAGTGCTAACCGCAGACCGCGCTTACATTCACTTCGACGCGAATAAAAAATTAACGCGATGAGTGGCTGGCCTCATCGCGTTGGATCTTACTGCGTAGTGATCAAGCTGCTTTGGAAGTCAGCGCCATGCGTGATTGAATCCAGTCCTGCATGAATTCACGCAACACCGGAAGCGTCACCGCACCCGTAGCCATTAGCGCATCGTGAAAATCACGGATGCGGAATGAACTTCCAAGTTGTTGTTCGGCTTCTATCCTGAGATTGCGGAAGCATCGATAGCCGATCTGATAGGCGAGGGCCTGACCGGGCATGCCGATGTAACGATCGACTTCAGCGGTGATGGTAATCAGCGGCATCGACATATGGCTGCGCATGAACTCAATCGCTTGGTCACGTGACCAATTCTTAGCGTGGATGCCGGTGTCGACAACCAAACGACAGGCGCGCCAGATCTGCATTTCCAAACGGCCGTAGTGCTTGTCTGGGGTGTCGTAAAAACCAAATTCATTTCCGAGCCACTCGCAGTAAAGTGCCCAGCCTTCGACGAGAGAAGAGTAACGGGCTGCGTCATGGCGACGGAATTCTGGCAGTTCCATTTCCTGCATCAGTGCCAGATGCATCAGATGTCCCGGCCATGCTTCATGCATCGCGAGCGGAACGTGCATGTAGGTCGGGCAACGCTCTGGCAGTGAAGTAATCCAGTGCACGCCAGCCGTGGTGCCATTGGCGGGATTCGGCTGCGCGTAAGCGGGAGGCATATGTGCAGAGATGGATTCCGGAATGCTGCGAATGCCATAGGTCATGCGTGGCAGGCGCCCGAAGAATTCAGGAATGCGAGCGTCAATGCGCTTCGACAGAATCTCGATGCGCTCTCTCAGTGCTTCTGCATTCGGTGAGATCTGGCCGGTTTTTGAAGGCAGTGATGCCTGGTATCCGGCAAGATTTCCTGGAAAGCCTTCTGCTGTAGCGATCTGCTGCATCTCATCCGATATGCGTGCGACTTCGCTAAGGCCGAAGGCATGGATCTCTTCGGCGCTGTCGCGCTCGGTGGTATATCGCTCAATCTGAAATTGATAGAGCTCTTGCCCGAGTGGAGCATCGGTGCATGCGATCGACGCACGTGCGGTTGCGCCCAGTTGTTTTTCAATGAAATCGGCGTACGCCGAAATTGCAGGGATGACGATCTCCGCCAGAACAGTCTCGGCAGTGCGCTTGTGAGTCTGAAACTCATCCGATTGCAGCGAGGACTTTAGAAACGGCTGTATCAAGCTGCTCTGATCCAAGGGGCGTGCTAGCAAACCGCGCAGTGTTGCAGTGGCTCGCTCAATCACGACTTGAGGGTAGTGGATGCCCTGCTGCTGTCCTGCTGCCAGGCATTCTTTGATGCCCGCCAGAGATTCAGGAATTGAGCGCAGTTTGCGAATGTAGGCTTCCGCATCATCCACACAAGTAAAGCTGCTCGAGTCGGCCCAATAATTCAACATGGACTCGGGGCCCAGTGGATACAGCATCGGGCGCAGATGGTCTTTGGCGTCGTGGGCCTGAATCATTATTTTCAGATCGTGATCCAGCAGTCGATGCGTAATGCGATCCTGACTTTGCAATGACTCGAACGAGATTTTCTCAAGCTCAACGCGGAAGGCCTTTGCTGAAGCAACGCGTCGCTCTTGGTCCTTCAGTGAGTCACGGAACAAGAGATCATCGACAGTCGATCGACCGGCCAGAATGGCGGACAAAGGTTGTTCGAAACAAATGAAATCCCAATAGCGTTCGCAGAGCGTTGCTAAAGCTGCGGAAGAATTGTTTGGCGTATTCATTGATGGCGCGCTCTAAGAATATTTGTGGGCATGACTATGAAAATACAGTTATGTATTATAACTGTATTACCTCGCCATGTTTATTCAAACGAGAAGGACAGCCGCAGGCTAAATGCGCGTGGCCGGATATAGATGAATGAAGGCGTCTCCTCGCCAGTAAGTCCTGCCAGGTCACCGGAAAAACTGCTGCGGCCGACGATGCCGCGCTTGTCAGTGAGGTTGTTGACGCTGAAGTTCAGCGTCGGCGCAAAGCTGAGGTCCGGCCTAGCGAGATTGATGCCGAGGTTATAAGCGCCGTAACCGAAAATATCGTGATCGTGCAGGATCGTGTCATAAGCGCGGCCAGAGTAGACGTAGGCCAGCGAACCACCGGCGGCCCAGGCGCCGAACATATGGTTGTAGGCGAGCGTCGTTGCTGCCTGCCACTTCGGACTGTTCGGCATGGTGGTGCCGGAATTGACGATCGTGCCGTTCTGCGCGGTGTAAGTGCTGGCCGTTTTGGCACTCGAGTAACCGGCAGCAATATTCAGAGTAACGCCGTCAATTGGCGGTAGATAAATCAACGAGGCTTCGACGCCCTGGCTTTTGACCTTGCCGACATTAGAGACATATGTCGTGTCGATCACCGGGTTGTCGTTGTACTCGACGAACTGGGCATCGCTCCAGGCGAGATCGTAGACGACCACATCGGCTTGCAAGGTCTTTTCAAACCAGTCGGTGCGGATGCCGACCTCGCGGCTCCACAGGCTGCTGGACCCGAAGGATGGTGGCACGACAGGGCCCGTCAGAGGATTGTCGAAGGGCAGTCCGGAGGTGGATGAGTTGATGCCGCCAAACTGAAAGCCGCGTGCGATCGTGGCGTACATCATGAAGCTGTCCGACGGCTTGTACGAAAGCGAAGCCTTCGGGCTGATGCCCTTGTCGCGCTGGTCGATGATCGAATCCTGCACGGCCAATCCACCAATGCCGTCAGTGATAACGCTGCCGGCGATGCGAGTCTTGTAGAAACGTGCGCCGAGGGTTAGATCCCAACTGTCGCCAAATTTACGAGTCAGTTCTCCGTACAGCGAAGTTTCCTTGGCAACCGGCGAGGTTTTGACGATGCCGTAGGAGAGTCCACGAGGGCCAAAGATTGTGAGGAAGGGCAATTGCGCTAGCACCGGTGGCAGCGCGGTTCCTGGCAGATAAGCGTCGTTAATAACATCCGCTTTGTAGTTCAGCAGAAAGACGCCGGCAATCCAGTTCCAATCGCCGTCGCCTGGAGAAACCAAGCGCAGTTCGTGGGTCTTGCCTTCGATTTTTGCTTGGGTGTAACTGCGCAGATTGGGAATGCCCTGGGCGCCGGTGAATAGGGTGGTATCGAGGTTGCCGAGCGAGCTTTTGTGCTGCAGCGAGCTTTGCCAGACCAGCGTTCCCCAATCACCAAAATCGTAGCGCGCATCAATGCTGGCCAGATCAAAGCCGCTCTCAAGGCTGCTCGGTCCGGGATGATGATTGTTGCTGAACTGCTGCTGCTCGTTGTCGATATCCAGCAAATCATTTCTGCGCGTTTGCTGCTTGAGATAGATCAGGTTGATCTCGAGCGGATCCGATGGCTGCCAGCGCAGCGCGCCGCGTGCACTCCATTTGCGACGGCTGTCGGCGTCCTTCTTGTTGAGCTGCAGATTGTCGATAACGCCGGGTGTGTTCTGCAAAACGCCGGTTGCACGGAAGGCCAGTGTTTCGCCAACAGGCACATTGCCCGCCAGCGCATAGGTTTGGTCTCTGCCGCCTTGATTAATGCTGAGGGTCTCAGCAAAACCGCGCATGCCCCATTGTCCCAGCACCGGTTTTTTCGGAACGTATCGAATCGCGCCGTTGAGTGCAGAAGCGCCGAAGTATGTGCCCTGAGGTCCTTTCAGCACTTCGACGCTTTGCAGATCGAAAGGATCAAGATCTGGTGTGACGAAGTTGGAGTAGGGATCGGTCATCGGAATATCGCCGATGAATTGTCCGACGGTCTGATTGCCCGAAACACCGTTGGCCTCGCTGGGCCCAACACCGCGAACGGTCAGCTTGCGTCCACCGGCGTCACCATTGGGGCCATCTTGCAGCGTGATGCCGGGGATTGTGGTGATGTAGTCCATGACGTCGCGAGCGCCCATCTTTTCCAGCGTTTCGCCGGAGGTCGCGTTGATCGACACCGGTACATCGCGTGCAGACATTTCGCGCTTGGTTGCGGTGACAATGATTTCTTCGATCTGAGCGCGAGGAGGTTCTGGTACTCCCTGCGGTACATCCTGTTTTCGCTGTGGAAGTGGAATGGTGGGAAGAAGCTCATCAGCATTTTGTGCTGACTGTGCTTGTTCTTCAGTCGGCTGTGTTTCCACTGGCGCTGAATCAGTTTGCCTTGCTGCTTGCTCTACTGCTTGTTCCTGCGTCGACGATACTGGGTCTTGCGCTGTCGGCGCTTCTGTTGCTTCGGAGTCCGCTGAGCTTGCGAGTAGATCGTCAAGCGCCTGTGTCGATTCCACTTGCTGTTGAGTGGGCTGAGCCTTTTCTTGCGCCGTGACTTGCGCCGCAAACAACAGGATCGGCAAGCCAAGAATGAGAGACGGGGTGCGCATACTTATCTCCGGGGCCGCGGCAGGGCGGCGATTAACCAGTGAAGTGTTTCCGCCAATTGCTCGCGCGGTTGAAGGGTGAGGCCAGCCGCCATTGCATCGGCGCGGGGTGTTGCAAGCTTCGGTTTCTGGCTAGCAGTCGTGACCGCCAGCAGTGGACCGGCCCTGCGCATTTCATTCAGCAGGCGTGCCTCCGAGTAAGCCACGTGGCTGGTGATTTCCCAGATGCGACCGCTTTCCTTCAGTGAATAACCGGCGGCTTCGAGGGTTTCGAGGACGCGTTCGACAATCGGCTGGCCAAAGCTGGCAAAGCCGCGCCAGTTGCCAACTTCAAACAGAGCGGGATTGGCCAGCAGGAAATCGTAGAAGCGCAGCACGGTCTCTTCCAGCCAAGGCTTCCAGCGCTTTGGATTGCCGGCCTTGATGTCAAATTCCTTGGCCAGCTCCAGCGACAGCGCAGTGAGCAGCGCATCGCGTGAATCAAAATGGTAATAAAGCGCCGTCGTCTTCACGCCGAGTTTTTCGGCAATATTATTGAAGGTGAACTGGCCTGCACCGAGTTGGCGTGCGACCTCCAGGATCTGTTCGCTGGAGATCTTGGCTGGCCTGCCGCCAGTTGCTCGTTTGACTAGCTTGAGTCTAGCTACGCTCATACATTCATCACTTGACGGTTGTGTATTTTACTTGATATAAAATACCCGTCGAATTTAAGAAAAGCAAGAAGGAGTTTGGTCATGGCTGAAGTAGGTAATGGAAAGGCGGTGGCGGCGGCCTACAAGAATCTGGCGGCTCTGATCAGTGACGCAAATGTGATGCCAACGTGGAGCCCGGACGGCAGCGCCGTCGGATTTGTCTCCGGTCCAAAAGAACAGCGCCAGGCTTGGCGTGCGAATCTTGCTACGGGTGAAAAGACGCCGCTGCTTGATGTCGCCCAATTGAGAAAGGCACTCCTAGCTGCAACCGGCATCACGCCTGCCGGGCAGGGCGTTCCGTTTGAACACTTCGCCTTTATTGCGCCGACGATGATTGCGTTTGCAATCGGCACCGACAACATCAGTTACGACTTCGTCCACGGTCTCGCCTTCATGGCACCGGCGCCGAACGCAATCGATACTTACCTCGGCATGAACGCGCAGGCCCGGATGACGCCGCGCCCGTTCAAGCGCAGCCTGCCGATGATTGATCCGACCGATGCCTATGAAATCATGTCGCCCGACGCGCAGTGGTTGTTGTCGATCCAGGATCGCAATGTCTCACTGCGTGCGACCGTTGATGGACGCAGCTTTGCGCTGACCAAAGACGGAACACCTGAAGTCGAATGGACCGTCGACTGGACCAACCCGATGTTTGCACTGCTGGGTCTGGCATCGCCCAGTACCAACTGGTCGCCTCAGGCCACCAAGATCGCGGCTTATCGCGTCGACAATCGTGGCGTTTTCCAAGCGCCGCAGATGCATTACCTGAAGCGCCAGGACGAAGTGGTTTTCCGCAATTTCCCCACGGCTGGCGGCGTGCTGGAACAGCACACGCTTTTCATTCTTGATGTGGAAGGCAATGCGCCGGTAGAAATCCAGCTCGGCAATACGCGCGACCAATATCCCTGCTTCGCGGGTTGGTTGCCGGATGGTTCAGAAGTGCTGGTCGCCGTGATGAGTCGTGATTGCCGTCGCATTGAAGTGTTCGCGGCTAATGCAGTAACCGGCGCAGTGCGTAGCCTGTTCGTCGAAGAGCGCGAGACTTTCGTGCGCATTCATCACGACGTTTATCTTGGACGCAAAGCGGGTCTGACGCTGACGCCGGATGGCAAGCATTTCCTCTGGCTGTCCGAGCGTGATGGCTGGAAGCATCTTTACCTCTACGACCTCCAGGGAAAATTGGTTTCGCAACTGACGAGCGGCGATTGGGCAGTGTGTGAAGTCAGCAGCGTCATTGCTGATCACGTTTACTTCACTGCGCACTCTGATCCGCAACGTCCTTACGACGTTCATCTCTGCCGCGTTCCTTTAGCTGGTGGCGCGATGCAGGTGCTGACGCAAGGCGAGGGCAAGCATGGTTGCATGATTGCGCCGAATGGCCAGACCTTCATTGACACTTACTCGACGCCGTCGCAGCCGCCAATCACCTGCCTGCGTCGCATCGACGGCACCCTGCTCAACGCTGAGTTGCTGAAGGCCGATATCTCGAAATTGCAGCAGGTCGGCTATACGGCGCCAGAGCAGTTCTCGGTGAAGGCTGCTGATGGCAAGACGGATTTGTGGGGCGTGATGTACAAGCCTTTTGATTTTGATCCGGCGAAGAAATATCCCGTCATCGAATTCATCTACGGTGGCCCGCAGATGATTCTCGGTGACCACGCTTTTCCTGCTGCAGGATCGCTCGGCGGTATCCCGTTCCGTCTTGCGCAGCTCGGCTATATCGCCATCGCACTTGATGCCCGTGGCACACCCGATCGCAGCAAGGCTTTTCATGACACTTGCTACGGCAGCTTCAAGGGCACGATGTCGGATGACCACGCCGCTGCAATGCGAAACCTCGCGGCGAAGCACTCGTTTATCGACTTGAGTCGCGTCGGCATCACCGGTCATAGCTGGGGTGCGTATTCAACAATCCGCTGCATGCTCGATCAGCCCGATCTCTACAAGGCCGGCATTGTTACTGCGCCTGGCATCGATGTTTATTCCTGCGTTCTTTATGAATGCTATCTAGGCCTGCCGCAGCTGAATCCGCAAGGCTATCGCAACGCCGATCTGTATTCGCAGGCTGCGCAGCTGAAAGGCGAGCTGATGATTGCAGGCGGTACTTCCGATCATGCGACCTGGACCGACGGCATCAAGATGTCAGAAGCCCTGATCCGCGCCGGCAAGATGCACCAGTTTGTTCCATTGCCGGAGCAGTACCACGCATTTGATTCGGTACACGATGAATATGTGGATCGCTGCATCGCGGCGTTCTTTGAACAGAACTTACAGAGTGGCAAGGGAGAGAACGCATGAGCTTGATGTTGTTTATGTCACCGGAGCACGTCGCTCACATGAACGGGCTGTTGACTGCTGATGCCGCGAGTCGGACTGCGTGCGCCAAGTTTGATCGGCGCTGGGACATTGTCTATGAGCTCGCTCATGGTAAGGAAACGGTCTGGTGGACGATGCGCTTTGATCCTGTCGATGGCGTGTCCTTCACGTTGCAGACACCGGCGCAGCCGGGCGATGTTGTATTTCACGGCGAATACAAGGCAGTGATTGATGCCATGCGCCGGATGAAAGCGGGCGACAAGGATGCGGTGTTGCCGCTGACGCAATCGGGTAATCCCGATGCGATGGCCGTGATTGGACCGGCTTACAGCGCCGCACACGGCGCTGCTGCAATTCATACCGAGTTCCCTTCGGTCTAAATGTCTTGAACGAGAAGATGAAGTCATGAACAACTACAAACGCACAGCGCTCGAACAATCCCTGACTCTGGTCAATCGCGCGTCGGAACTGGCCTGGCAGTATCTGGGCGACGGCATGCGCGCGCAGGAAAAGGGTTCGCTCGAAGGCATGTGTCCTGACCTCAGCCTCGAAGGCGCACAGAAGCGCGCGACGCTGGGGCAGGACATTCTCGATCTGCTCAATCAGGTTGATGACAACCAGCTGCCGCACGATTACGCACTGACCAGCAAGCTGATGCGCCACTACGCTGGCTGCTGGTCCAAGGATGCGGATCGCTATTGGTTGGCGATTGATCCGGTCAATGCCTTCTTCTACGGACCGTTCTTCCAGACCGCTTACACCGGCGGCTTTGTCTTCAGCGGCGTTGGTCAGGCGCTCGCCGGCTTCCAGTTCAAGAAGGATGGCGATGGTGAACGCTATCTCGCAGCGCTGGCCGAGTTGTCGCTGCTGCTGCGACAGGTGCATGAGCGTACCGCCGGGCAGGCGGAGCGCGGCATCCGCATCTTCAAGCCGCAGCTGCCGGGTTCACGCAGCCTGCTGACCGGGCTTGCCGCGTCGATGGCAACCACGCTCCTTGTTGATCCTTCACGTCTGACTGCGCTGGGCAATACAGACGCGCTGCGTCTGGAAATCGAAAAGCGTGTCGCCGATATTGCTCGCGGCTTCGCTGATCTGCTTGCACAGCTCGATGACAAATATGAAGCACTGGCACCAGACGGTGTTGGCATGTCGCTGCTTCCTGGTGGCGCGGATGTGTATCTGGATTTGGCCACCATGCATACCACCATGGATCTGACCGTACAGCAGATTCATGATCGCGGGCATGCGCGCATGGCCAGCATCGAAGCGCAGATGGCCGAGGTGCGCAAGCAGCTCAACTTCACTGGTTCTGCTGCTGAATTCGCTGCGCATCTGCGCGGCCCGCATGGTGGCGTCGCCAAGGATGCAGACGATGTCGGCGAGCGCATGCGCAAGCACAAAGATCGCCTTGAGCAGCGTTATGACGAGTTCTTTGTCGAGCGCTCCACCAGTGTGTACGACGTCGAGCGCCTGCCTGAGGCTTTGGAAGGCACCATGACCTGGGGCTACTACAGCCAGCCGACGCCTTATGAAAAGCGCGGCGTCTATTATTTCAACGGCTCCAAGCTCGACAGCCTTGCTGTCATCGGCGCGGCCTCGCTGGTGTTCCATGAACTGGTTCCAGGTCATCACCTGCATATGACCTTGCAGAATGCCAACAAGGATCTGCCAGAAATTCGCAAAAACGCCACGGTCAACGCCTTCAACGAGGGCTGGGCCGAGTACGCCGCCACGCTCACCGGCGAAATGGGTTTGTACGACGATCCCTATGACCGCTACGGCCGTTTGGCGATGGACGCTTTCCTGACCAGCCGACTGGTCGTTGATACCGGCATGAACGCTTTGGGCTGGAGCCTTGAGCGTGCCCAGCAGTATCTGGCAGAGAAAACCCTGTGCGCGCCAAAGGAAATCGGCACTGACACCATCCGTTACAGCTGCGGCATTCCGGCGCAGGCTCTGGCTTACAAACTCGGCGATGAAGAAATCCTGCGCATGCGCCAGCGGGCGATGGATAAGCTGAAGGCGGATTTCAGCTATCCACATTTCCACAGCGCCATCCTCGACGTCGGCGCGCTGCCGCTGCCGGTGCTGGAGTGGCATCTTGAGAAAACCTACGGCCTTGTTGCGTAATTTTTAATCCCTCTCTCCGCATTGTGGGGAGAGGGAAGTTAGGTAATTTCTCGGTGAACGAGTAGTCCGCTCTTTACCGTTGGATTATTAAAATACAAATATGTATTATACAAGTCATAAGAAACCACAAACTGCTGCCTCGAATAGAACCTATGCACTACTCGGCAATAACCCTGGCGCGTAACGCGCTGACCGGTCACCGTAACTGGGGACCGATGTGGAAGGACGCGCAGCCCAAGCCCGCATACGATGTGGTCATCGTCGGTGGCGGTGGTCATGGTCTCGCAACCGCGTACTACCTCGCCAAGAATCACGGCGTGAAGAACATCGCGGTTCTGGAGAAGGCATGGATTGGTGGTGGCAACACTGGTCGCAACACAACGATCGTGCGCTCGAACTACTTTCTCCCGGAGTCGTCGGCGTTCTACGAATTTTCGGTGAAACTCTACGAAAAACTCAGCAGCGAGCTGAACTACAACATCATGTTCTCGCAGCGAGGCATGATCACGCTCGCGCACTCCCGTCACGACGAAGAAACGCTGCGCCGTTCATACAACGCGATGTCGCTCAATGGTGTCGATTGCGAATGGCTGCATCCTGAGCAGGTGTTTGAACGCATGCCGCTGTATAACCGCGGTGGACGCTATCCGATTCGTGCTGGGCTCAATCAGCCACGTGCCGGCTCGGTTCGACACGATGCTGTTGCCTGGGGTTATGCCCGTGCTGCGAGTGACCTCGGTGTCGACATCATTCAGAACTGCGAAGTCACCGGCTTCCTTGGCGGTGATGGCAAAGTTACTGGTGTCAAAACCAATCGCGGCGAAATTTCTGCTGGAAAAGTCTGCCTGTCAGTTGCGGGTCATACGAGTCAGATCGCAGACAAGGCCGGATTGAAACTGCCGATCAGCAGTTATGCCTTGCAGGCATTCGTATCTGAACCGGTGAAGCCGGTGTTCGATACCGTCGTACTTTCTCCAGCAACCGGCGTGTATTTAAGTCAGACCGATAAGGGCGAACTCGTGATTGGCGGCGCGCTGGATCTTTATCCCTCATACGCGCAGCGCGGTAACTTCCACACGGTTGAAGGTGTCGTCGCTGGCATGCTCGAAATGTTTCCAGCGTTCTCGCGACTGCGACTGATGCGCCAATGGGCCGGCATCGTCGACGTCGTGCGTGACTCATCGCCGATCTTGGGTCCTTGCCCGGTTGAAAATCTTTATCTCAATTGCGGCTTCGGCACGGGTGGTTTCAAGGCAATTCCGGCGGGTGGATGGACGATGGCGCATACCCTCGCCACTGGTGAAGTTCACCCGCTGATCAAACCTTTCGCTTTAGATCGCTTTACGACTGGCGCGCTGATTGACGAAGCCGCTGCTGCAGGAATCGCACACTAATGCTGCTGATCAAATGCCCCTTTTGTGGACCGCGTGATGAAACCGAGTTTCGTTGCGGTGGTCAGAGTCACATTACGCGGCCAGGTCCGCATGACGTTGTCGCCGACGCGGAGTGGGGGGCTTATCTCTATACGCGCGAAAATCCTAAAGGCTGGCACTTTGAACGCTGGCTGCATGCCGGTGGCTGTCGTCAGTGGTTCAACATGGCGCGTCACACGGTTACGCACGAGATTCGACAGATCTATGCCATCGGCGAGCCAGCACCGACAATCGGAGAAGGTTCATGAAGCAGAACTTGCGTCATGAAGTTGGTGGAAACATTGATCGAAGCCAACCGATTCGTTTTCGATTCGATGGCCGCGACTACACGGGATTTGCCGGAGACACGCTGGCCTCTGCGTTGCTCGCCAACGGCGTTCGCGTGACCGGCAGAAGCTTCAAGTATCACCGTCCGCGTGGCTTGATGGCTGCCGGTTTTGAAGAAGCCAATACCATCGTCCAGCTCGGAAGTGGTTCGCGCACGGTGCCCAATCTTCGCGCGACTCAGATTGAACTCAGCGAAGGTCTTGATGCCAAGGCCGTCAATTGCTGGCCGAACGCGCGCTTCGATATCTTCAGCTTGTTCCGCTTGTTCAAGCCATTCTGGCCTGCAGGCTTCTACTACAAGACGTTCATGGCGCCGAATTGGAAGATTTGGGAGCCCGCCATTCGTCATGGTGCGGGCCTCGGTGTTTCACCTCGTAGCGCTGATCCCGATGTTTATGAAAAGCAGCACGCGAGTGTGGATGTCATCGTTGTCGGTGCGGGCCCTAGTGGCCTCGCTGCGGCCATCGCCGCCGGAGAATCAGGCGCAACAGTGATGCTGCTTGATGACAAGCCAGAGCTGGGCGGCTCCTGTCTCTACGAACTCGGTGCGATTGAAGGTGATCCCGCAATCGTATGGAAAGAACGCCAGCTGAAAGTGTTGGCTACTATGGCCAATGTAAAAATTCTGACGCGCACGACGGCATTCGGTTACTACGATCACAATCATTTGCTGGCGAATGAATTGTTGCCCGGTAATGGCAAGGACTCGCGTCAGCGCCTGTGGAAAATCCGTGGTCGACAGATCATTTTGGCAACGGGCGCACTTGAGCGTCCAATGGTGTTTCCGAATAACGACCGTCCGGGTGTGATGCTCGCCGGTGCTGCGCTGCAATACCTGCATCGCTTTGGCGTGCTGACGGGCAAGCGCGTCATCATCGCCACCAATAACGACAGCGCGTATGAAGTCGCGGTCGAGTTGCGCCGCGCGGGTGTAGATGTCGCGTTGATCGCCGATACGCGCGATGTCGGATATTCATCTGTCGCGACACGCGTTCGCTCGATGGGTGTTGAGGTCGCTTCGCGGACGACGCCGACGGATACGATCGGCACCAATGGTCTGTGCAAGGTTGAGCTGCATCAGGTTGATGCTGAGGGCAGGGCGCTGCCGGGTACGGCGCGACTGCTCGCCGCGGATACTCTGCTGGTTTCGGGTGGCTGGAATCCGACGGTTCATTTGTTCTCGCAATCCGGCGGAAGCCTGCGCTTCGACGACGGCCAGAAGGCTTTCGTGCCGGATCGTTATGTGCAGTCAGGCGTTCTGGTCGGTGCGGCAGCAGGAATCGACAAGAGAGACGCTGCTGTCGCGACAGCACGTGAAGCGGGTGCCAATGCAGGTGGAAAAAATATTTCCAAGCCTGCTGCTTCGTCGTCAGTAAATGTTGGGCAGACTTTCTGGTCGGTTGACGTCACCACGCTGGGTCGCAACTCAGCGAAGGCTTGGGTTGATCTTGCCAGTGACTCGACTGAATCCGACCTGCGTCTGGCCGCGAGAGAAAATTTTATTTCGGTGGAGTTGTTCAAGCGCTACACCACGACCGGCATGATGACGGATCAGGGCAAGACCTCGAACGTCAATGCCATCGGTATTCTTGGCAGCGTGCTTGCGAAGAAGCCGGGCGATGTTGGTACAACGCGTTTTCGACCGCCGTTTAATCCGATCACGTTCGGATCAATCGCTGGCCGTAATGTCGACAACTTTTATCGACCACTGCGTCGCTTATCCGCACACGAATCGCATGTTGCGCTCGGTGCGAAGATGGAAGATTACGGCGCCTGGTTGAGGCCCGCTTATTACCCGCAGGCAGGTGAGGCCGAAGTCGCCACGCTGCGACGCGAAGTGCTCGCCGTTCGCGAACGTGGTGGTCTGCTCGACTATTCACCGTTGGGCAAGATTCTGGTTAGCGGACCCGACGCTGCCAAGTTTCTTCAGCGCGTGTACGTCAACAACGTTCAGACTTTAAAAGTGGGCCAATGTCGTTATGGCTTGATGCTCGGCGAAGACGGCATCGTCAAAGATGACGGCGTTCTGACACGTTGGAGCGATGAGTCTTTCGTCGTCGGCACCACCAGCGGCATGGCGGATCGCATTGTCGATTGGCTTGAAGAGTGGTTGCAGTGCGAATGGCTTGATCTCGATGTAACCGTCGAATCGGTGAGCACGCAGTGGGCGACGATGATGGTTGCGGGCCCGAAGTCACGTGAGCTTCTGCAACGATTGGGCAGCGATATCGATTTGTCTTCCGAAGCCCTGCCACATATGTGGGCACGCGAAGGATCAATCGCTGGCGTTCCGCTGCGCATCGCCAGAGTGAGCTTCACCGGTGAACTTGGATTTGAAGTCAGCGTGCCCTGGAGTCATGGCCGATCCTTATGGGATGCGTTGGTCTCTATCGGTAAGGAATTTGGAATGATTCCTTTCGGACTCGAATCGTTGCTGCTGATGCGAGTCGAAAAAGGCTTTCTGCATGTGGGGTCGGATACCGATGGACTGACCCAGCCGCAAGACGTTGGCTTTGCAGCAGTGATTGAGAAGAAGAAGGAAGATTTCATCGGCCGTCGTTCGACGATGACGCCGGATGCGCGCCGCCTTGATCGTCGCCAACTGGTCGGGCTTGAGCCCGTCGATGGACGCACATTTCTGCCGTTGGGCGCACACATCGTTGGCGAAGATTTTAAAGCGCCGCCAGTTCTTTCACAGGGTTGGGTCACCTCGTCGGTGCAAAGCCCGACATTAGGGCGCCCGGTCGCGATGGGTTTGGTTGAGCGCGGACTTGAACGCATGGGCCAGCAGGTTCAGATCTATGACGGTGGCAAGCTCATCGCTGCCCGCATCACGCGCAACGCTTTCTATGATCCGGAAGGCGAGAGGCTGAGAACGTAAACATGAATGCCACTGAATCCAAAATGACTCCGTCTTTGACGCTGACGCCACGTTCGCCACTCGGAACGGCTGAAGGAGATAGCGCTAGAACCATCGTTGATAACGCGGTGGTCCGAATCGTTGAAGAACCATTTCTTCAGCTGACCAGCTTGCGCCTTTCGCGTGCAGGAGATCTTGCGACAATCAAGGCTGTATTGCCCTTGTCGTTGGAGCACGCGCCCAACACTTTTTCTGGTGATGCGGATTACGCCGTTGCACGTTACGAGCCGCGCGCTTGGATCGTAATCAGTCGTCAGGCGATCAAGTTGCCAAGCAATGTTGCTGCTTGCGTAGTGACAGACTTGTCTGCGCGCCTTGCAAGTTTTCGAATTAGCGGAACCGCCGCGACAAAGATCTTGCCCTCGTCGACGAGCGTTGCGCCGGTGCTTGGCGGGTTTGTGCGAACGATGTTTGCCGAGAACTACGCGGTGCTACTGCAATGCCTCGGTGAGCAAGACTACCGCTTGTTGGTGGATGCCAGCCTCGCACAAAGCTGTGCTGATTGGCTGGCCGATGCCGCGCCGCATCATCAATCGAATTAGACGCAGCTAGAAGAAGACAAGGGGCGTTTGGTTTAGCCCAGTAAAAGACATATCTGAATATTACTAACTAGAAATTTCACGCCGAGTGCTTCCATGATCGCCGATAGCCACGACTTTATTCTGACCTTCCGCAGCCCCGACCGCCCGGGCATCCTTGCTGCTGTTACGGCCTGTGCCTATAAAAAAGGTTGTGA
This sequence comes from Pseudomonadota bacterium, assembly GCA_040387055.1. GTDB lineage: Bacteria > Pseudomonadota > Gammaproteobacteria > Nevskiales > Nevskiaceae > Stenotrophobium. The sequence continues at coordinate 25,353 of JAZKEM010000121.1, forward strand.
CATTCGAGACGCACAGCAGTTTGGTGATGTTGATACCAAGACTTTCATCATTCGCATGCATCTCTCGGTGCCAGAGACATTGAGTGAAGATGCCCTGCGCGCTGCATTCGAGCCGGTTGCCAAAGAGCTTGAACTCTCCTGGAGTTTGCGTGCGTGGCAGCGCAAGGTTCGTACCTTGATCGCTGTGTCCAAGTACGGCCATTGCTTGCACGATCTGCTGCACCGTTGGCGTTCAGGCCTGCTGTACACCGACATCGTTGGCGTTATTTCCAATCACGAAGATTTTCGCAGCCTGACCGAATGGTACGGCTTGCCGTTCCATCATCTACCGGTGACGGCGGAGACCAAACCGCAGCAGGAAGCGAAGATCCTCGAACTGATCGATTCAACGAAGGCGGATCTGTTGGTGCTGGCTCGCTATATGCAGGTGCTGTCGGAAGACATGTGCCGCTCACTGGATGGTCGCTGCATCAATATCCATCACTCCTTCCTGCCAAGCTTCAAGGGTGCGAGCCCTTACAAGCGTGCGTTTGAAAGAGGCGTGAAGCTGGTTGGTGCTACGGCTCACTATGTCACCAGCGATCTTGATGAAGGTCCGATCATTGAACAGGACGTGGTACGCGTGAATCACGCGATGAACGCTGATGAGATGACCAATCTCGGACGCGAAGTTGAAGCGCAGGTCTTGGCGCGTGCGGTGCGTTGGCATGTCGAGCACCGCGTGATCCTCAACGGCAGCAAGACCATCGTATTCCCTTGAGCGCGCAGCTAATCGATGGCAAGGCGGTTGCGGGCCGCGTTCTGGATGAAGTTCGCAGCCGCGTCGAACAGCGCGTCGCATCGGGACGTCGTCGTCCATGTTTGGCTACGATCATTGTTGGCGATGACGCGGCATCAGCCGTCTATGTGCGTAACAAGATTCTGGCTTGCCAACGGGTTGGCATAGAGCCGCGTCCGTCCGAGCATTCGTCGAAGATTACGCAGGCTGAACTTCTTTCCTTGATTGATTCGCTCAACGCTGATGAGTCGGTCGATGGAATCTTGGTGCAGTTGCCGTTGCCAGTGGGGATTGATGCAACGTCAGTGATTGAGCGCATTCATCCGGATAAAGATGTTGATGGATTCCATCCCTTCAATGTCGGGCGCTTGATGCAGCGCAATCCGCGCTTGCGCCCATGCACTCCGTACGGCGTCATCGAATTGCTGCGCCAGTCTGGTGAAACCTTCTACGGTCGTCGTGCAGTTGTTGTGGGCGCGTCAAATATTGTGGGCCGACCCATGGCAATGGAGTTGCTCCTTGCCGGTGCCATCGTGACTGTCACGCATCGCTTCACGCCGGATCTCGCCTGGGATGTTGCTGGTGGAGAGATTCTGGTCGTTGCTGCTGGAAAACCTGGCCTGGTAAAAGGCGAGTGGATCAAGCCAGGTGCTACCGTCATCGACGTTGGCATTCATCGCGGTGCGGATGGGAAACTGCGAGGCGATGTGGATTTCGCTGCGGCTTCTGAGCGGGCCGCTTGGATCACGCCGGTTCCGGGTGGTGTAGGGCCGATGACTGTCGCGATGTTGATGCGCAACACGCTGTTGGCGATGGAACTCCGTGGTGTTGACGGAGTGCCAAGCAGGCGTTCAACGGAATCGTCGGAGTACCTTAGCGATTCGGCTTCCGCATTTCAGTAATACGGAAGCCTCGCATCGCGCGTGGTTGGCGTTACGACTACTTACGCAACGCTGCCAGATATTTCTCACCGCCAAGCACTTCCATATAGGTGTTGACGTTGTTCTCACGCTCTTCAGTCGTCTCATGAACGCCAATCGAGTAGTAGCCGATCTGATGCCAGTACATGACCCGCGCGCGAATCAGGGCATCCTTGGGCTTGTAGCCAAAGCCGATGAAGATCTTTCGGATGGCATCGATACGTTTTTGGTCGACAGCATGCACGACGTCAGCGACCGGCTGCGAGATGCGAGCCCACTCACGAATCGCCAGATCGTACTGAGGATCAAATTCTGCCTCGTGAACCAGATTGTTGGTCACAGTCCTGAAACTTTCGAGCGCCGTGGCTACCGTCGAAGTATTCAGTTGCTCTGGAATGAAGCGATTGGTTTTCTGCCAATCCGCAAGCAAGGCCTCGAGCAGGGAATGCATGCTCTCAAAGTGATGATAGAAGCCGCCTCGCGTGACTTTGAGTCTTGTGGCGAGGCGATCAACGACGACGCCGCCAATGCCTTCCTCAATCAGCGCAACCTTGGCCGCATTGAGCCAGCCTTCCAGCGTGACCTTGATGTTTCCTTTGCGTCCGGGGGAGGGGATCGTCAGCGCGCGTTTCTGGCGTCGCGTCGAGGTCAATCGCTTGGTGGTTTTCGTCGGCATGTCTGGAGAGATGTCTTTAAATTCAGACCTGTATTATACAGTTAGACGGCTATCTTGCGTGCCGCGGCCAGTGGTTCCGGCGGCTCCTTGTTTGACCCCATAGATTTCTGAGTTCTGTAACGCTTTCGCGGCACAAAAATTGCGTCTTTATTATTGGACAGATATGTATAGTACAGTTATGTATATAACTGTGATCCAGAAAGTGCACATTCGGTTTGGCGACTTAAATCCTGTTGGTTTGAGCGCACTCGAGGTAGCCGTGGACTAATGAGGAGATGAGATGGATAGCTTGATAAAGAAAGATGAATTGATGTTGAGCGGTCATGAGTCATTTTTGGTGCAAGCGCACGACCAAAATCGTGCAGCGAGAGCCAATGGCTACGACTACTTTTCTGCGACTGCAACTGCGACTACGGTTGCGCGCTTGCCGATGCTGCGGACTTACAAAATCCCAGTAGTTAAGTCTTCGGGATTGGCTTCGGGCTCGGCTTCGGGCTCACGATTACTGACACTCCGTGAGATGGAAATTATCGGTCAGCTGGGAACAGGCTTATCGGTGAAGGGTGTTGCGCGGGAGTTGGATATTGCTCCAGGCACAGTCAAATGGCATGTGAAAAATATCTATTACAAGCTTGGCGCGAGTTCTCGTGAAGACGCTTTATCCAAAGCGCGCCTGCGAGGAATTATCTGGCGCTGATTACTGGCTTAAGTCCGCCTCAGAAACTTAATTCCTACAAAGCGAAGTATTAGGAAAATGACGTTCAAACGGCATCAGTAACAGATCAAATTAGGAATTTATTCACGCGCCTTGCTCGATAAAATATTCGAAGTCTCTCAATAACAGGCATTAGAAGAACCATGTTTGAAAGCCGTAGCTTTGACGCTCACGAAAGCGTGACTTACTTTTCCGACGCAGCGAGCGGATTGCGCGGAATCGTGGCCATTCATTCCACCAAGCTGGGGCCTGCAATTGGCGGCTGTCGCGCATGGTTCTACGACAACGATGAAGCTGCATTGCAAGACGCGCTGCGCTTATCACGTGGCATGAGCTATAAGAACGCTGTTGCTGGCCTGCCTATGGGTGGCGGCAAAGCGGTGATCATTCGCAAGCCGGGTCAAGCCGTCAGCGAAGCACAGTTTGAAGCGTTTGGCCGCGTCGTTGAGCAGCTCAATGGTCGCTATATCACTGCAGAAGATGTTGGTGTCTCTGTCGCCGATATGAGCTTTGTTGCTCGCAGCACCTCCTTTGTCAGCGGCCTGCCTCACCAAGGCGAAGCGGCGGGTGGTGATCCTTCTCCAAAGACCGCATACGGTGTTTACTGCGGCATTCTGGCTGCCATTCAAGCGCGTCTGTCGACGCGTAATCTCAAGGGCCTTACCGTTGCTGTGCAGGGATTGGGAAGTGTGGGACGCCACCTGTGCGAGCGCTTGCACGCGGCAGGAGCGAAGTTGGTTGTTGCCGACATTAATGCCGCCGCCTGCGAAGCAGCTAAAGCGAAGTACGGCGCTACGGTGGTGTCAGTTGACGAAATCCTGTTTCAGGACGTTGACGTTGTTGCACCTTGTGCGCTCGGGGCGATTCTCAACGAACAAAGCATTCCCAAGATTCTTGCGCCGATCATCGCAGGCGGGGCTAATAATCAATTGGCAACGTTGGAAGATGGTCAGCGGCTGTACGATCGCCACATTCTCTACGCACCTGATTACGTCATCAATGCTGGCGGCATTATCTGCGCTGCGGCTGAATATCTGCATTCTGGCGACGAGAAAGAAGTTTGGGATCGTGTTGCTGGCATCGAGAAAACGCTGACAGAGATCTTCACGGAGTCCACCGCTACCGACACGCCAACGAATGTCGTTGCTGACGCCTTGGCTCTGCGACTGATCGAGAAATCAAATATTCAATAAACCCTACCGCTTTCAGTAAGGCGGCAAACCAAATCACGTGATTAGAGAAATTCTTTAGTCACTGGCCAATCTGTTGACTCCGGGGCCTCCTCCCTCGGGTTCTTTAATCGACGATGTGAATAACATTGTCGATTTTTTTTGGTCTTTTTTTTGGCTGTTATATCCGTAGGGAGGGGCGGCAAATAAACAGTGATTTCTGTCTTGACATCGACAGAAACATACATCACTGTATAGTTGTTTTCGGTCACTGACTTAAAACAACCTGTGATCAGTCCAAAGGGAAGTCAAATGAGAACAGTAGTTAAGCCTGCATTAGGGCGTCCGTCCACGTTCAAACGCGAGGACATTGTTGACTGCGCGCTGAAAATGCTGGACCGCGATGGCGTCAAGGCACTGACCTTACGCGGAGTCGCACGCGAGCTGGGCTGCGTGCTGGGCACTCTCAATTATTACTTCAGCAATCTTGCTGATCTTGAGGACGCCGTCACTGCACGCCTGCTGGAGCAGGTGCCGGTACTGGACACGATGCGCGCCGAGCCGGTGCGCGAGCAGTTGGTGGAGTTGGGTCTGGCGCAGATCGAAATTCACAGCATGCATCCCTACGTGCGCCACGTTGCTGGCCCCATCAGCATCGAGATCGCTGCGCGCCAACTGCAGCAACACTGGTCGACGCTGCAGTCTGTGGGCTTGACTGAGCAACTTGCGATGCTCTGCGTCGAAGTGGTGTCGGGCCTCGCGCATAACCGCGGCTCCGAAATCTATCGCTTGCGCACTGGTGGTGAACAGGCGCTGCGCCTTCATCAGGAATTCTCGAAAAAGCTCGAGAGGGCTCCGTCGATCAAGCTCGCGCCCAACAGCATTGACGCAAAGAGCATGGAACCACTGCACCGCGAGATGCTCGGCAACGCCATCGATATTTTCTTGCGTGGTTCGGGAATTGAAGAGAAAGCCAAAACGCGCAGCACTGCGCGTAAGCAGAAGTAACGGACAGCCCGTGCAACGACGCATCGCTGATTGAAGAACTTTTTTTGTGGTGATTAAGCAATGAATATCTCAAGCATGAAGTTTCGCAAGTTGGTACTGACCAGCATTTTGCTGACCGGCGTTTCGTCTGTGGTTCAGGCGCAGGAGACTGCTGAAAATTCGGCAGCGCCATCGGGCGCGACTCAGGCCGAGCCACCAGCTGCTGCAGAAACAGCGCCGAATCAGTCCGACGCTGCTCATGACGATTTCCTCGATTCACTGATTCAAGGTTCAAGCGAGCAAAGTGCTCCAGCGCCGGAAGCGGCAACTGCAGCGGCCTCAGCTGAGACAGCTGCTGCGCCTGAGGCAGCTGCTTCAGCTGAAACACCTGTCTCACCTGAAACACCAGCTTCAGCCGAGGCACCAGTTTCAGCGCCTGCAGCGCAGGAATCCACGGCGGAGTTGGACGTCATTACACTGGCTGCCAAGCCGAAGGAAGCACCGAAGACTGTTGAAGCTAGACGCCCCTCGCAGTTGGAAGAGATCGTAGTCACGGCGACCAAGCGCGCCGAGCCGCTGCGCGAGATTCCAGCCACCATCTCCGTGTTGTCCGGCGAGAAACTTGAACGCGAAGGCATTCAGAACATCGAACAGATCGTGTCGCAGGTGCCCGGCGTCAACCTCACTGACGAAGGCTCGGGTGGTACGCCCAAGCGCATCACCATCCGCGGTATTTCCGCTGGCTTCGGCACCAATCTCACCGCCGGTACGTTGATTGGTGATATTCCCTTCACCGATCCCTTTGCGCCAAAAGTGCAGCTGGATCCGAATCCTTTCGACATCGCGACGGTTGAAGTGCTGAAAGGGCCGCAGGGCACTCTGTTCGGCGGCACCGGTCTCAACGGCATGATTCGTTACGTGCCGGAAGCGCCGCAGTTGGACGAGTTCGGCCTCAAGTACTACACGCAGCTCACGTCCTATCCCGGAAATGGCGACAGCGGCTGGAACTATGGCGCGATGATCAACGCGCCGTTCGCTGGCAACACATCAGCGTTGCGCTTGGTTGGTTTCCATCGCGACTCGCCGGGTTATGTCGATGACACGCTGAACAACAAGCGTGACGTCAACTCCGGCACGCAATACGGTCTGCGTGGCATCCTCGCTTGGGAGCCGAGCGAGCGTTGGAAGATCTCGCTGATGGGCGCAACCCAGCACACCGAGGATAAAGACCTCGCTTACAGCGATTACAAAGACGGCACGCTTTCGCGCACCAGCTCGGCGCGTCCAAGCCCGTCTAAAACGCAATACACGCTGGCCAATCTCACCGTGCAGCGCAGCTTCGACTGGGGCGACCTGATTTCGCAGAGCTCCTACGTCGACAAGAAATTCGAGATCTTCCTCGATGCCTCGCGCATATCGGCGGGGGTGACAGACATGCCGCCACCAATCCTGGCTGGCGCGAACGACAACCACAGCAAATCCATCATCCAGGAAATTCGCGCGGTATCAGCGCCCAGCGATGGCCCTTGGAAGTGGCTTGCCGGCGCGTTCTACTACAACAATGAGTTGTACGATTGCGCAGAGGCTTCTGCGATTCAGGGTTTGCCGCCGCTGACGATTCCTCCGATTCTCAACGGCATCATCGCGAATCCATGCCCCGGAAACGTCGACAAGATTGGCGACATGCTCGATATCGCGCAGCTCATTGGTGAGCTCAACCTTGAAGAGCGCGCATTGTTTGGTGAAGTCACACGCGAGCTGGGCGACGACTGGTCGTTGACGCTTGGCGCTCGTGCATATCGTTTGAGCGTCAAAGGCACGGTCTCCTTTGCCGGCGCGATCTACGCGCTGCAGAACAACCTGATGGCCGGCCAACATGTTGCGGACTCTTCCGAGCGGGGCATCAGTCCAAAGGGCTCCATTGCTTGGCAGCCTTCGGACGATCTGAAATTTTATTTCACCGCGTCGAGAGGATTCCGCTTCGGTGGGCCGCAGCTGGCCGCATCGACGCCGACCACCACAGTTCCGACGGCCTACAAATCGGACTCGCTGTGGAACTACGAACTGGGCATGCGCAGCGACTGGCTGGACCGTACCCTCAGGATTGACGCGTCGGTCTATTACGTCGATTGGAAAAACCCGCAGGTCTTTCAGATGAGCCCTGCGCAACCGATCGCTATTGGCTTCATCGACAACGTCGGCGGTGCTAAGAGCAAGGGCATCGAGGTTTCCTTGACCTATCTGCCGGGCTTTGTGGAAGGTCTGAGCCTGGATGGCTCGGTCTCGCTGGGCGAAACCAAAACCAGCAAAGCGTTCACGGCTGCGAGTGGCACCGTCGTACCGGCAGGCTCGCCTTGGCCCTTGGCGCCACGTTGGCAAACGACGACCTCGATTGCTTATGCGCGACCAATCGCTTCCTGGAATTCCGGCATCTCGCTGCGCCATTCCTTTATCGGTCAGGCTTGCAACTCCATCGACTGTACGGCGCAAGTCTTCGGCTACCGCACGATGGACCTGAACCTGTTTGCTACACCGGAACAGGGCAGCTACTGGCCGCAATTCAGTGTGACGCTGAGCAATCTCACCGACGAGCGCGGCTTCAGCAATATCACCACCAATCCGTCGCCAGCCAGAGACACCATCAACTACATCGCGCCGCGCTCTTTGGTGCTGCGCATGAGCGGCAGTTTCTAAAAATTAGAAAGACAAGTGAACATGACTTCATCCAAAGCAAAAATAATTCTCGACGCTGAGGACTACGCCGCCGCTGGCCGTTTGATCGAGGCCAATATGCTGGCCTTGATCCGCAACGAAGACGTCCATCCTAAATGGCTCGGAGATGTCGGTGCTACGCGTCGATTCTGGTACCAACAGCAGACCGCTGATGGCTCGCAATTTGTCATCGTCGATGCGAGCAACGGCAGTCGACAGCCTGCGTTTGATCACGCCGCTGTCGCAGAGGCGCTGAATCAGGCGCTGGCACCTGCAACGGCGTTGAGCGCAGAGAAACTCGGTTTGCAAAATGCAAACTTGAGCGCAGATGGCTTAACGCTGACGGGATTGGTCGGTGGCAAATTAGTCACCGTCAATCTGCAGAATCATTCAGTGGAAACTGCCGAGGTGAAGTCGCCTAAAGCGGGGCTTCTGCTGTCGCCAACCGGCGAGCATGGCGTCAAGTGTGTTGGCGACAATCTGGTGCTGGTCGACATTGCCAGCGGTCACGAGCGTCGATTGACCAATGATGGCGAAACCTATTTCAGCTACGGCAAGTTTCCCGACAGTGGCCTGCAATACATTCCCT
>JAZKEM010000122.1:0-4013 GCA_040387055.1 Pseudomonadota bacterium
ATGTCGGCCTGCACGGTGCCGCGCACGGTGGCGAGGGTGCGAGCTTTGAGGTCTTCGTATTCTTTGGCGTTGGGAGCGCGGCCGTTCTTCTTTTCGAACTCGACGGTTTGCTGATCAATCGCGGCGTTGAAGTACAGCGCGAGAATCGTTGGTGCTGGACCGTTGATGGTCATCGATACAGACGTGGTCGGTGCGCAGAGATCGAAGCCAGCGTAGAGCTGCTTCATGTCATCCAGTGTGGCGATGCTCACGCCGCTGTTGCCGACTTTGCCGTAGATGTCTGGGCGCGGTGCTGGGTCTTCGCCGTAGAGCGTTACGGAGTCGAACGCGGTGGAGAGACGATGCGCAGGCATGCCCTTCGACACGAGATGGAAGCGTGCGTTGGTACGTGCGGGGCCGCCTTCGCCAGCGAACATGCGCGTTGGGTCTTCGCCTTCACGCTTGAAGGGGAACACGCCTGCGGTGTACGGGAAGTAGCCGGGCAGGTTTTCCAGCAGCAGCCACTTCAGCAAATCGCCTTCGTCGCTGAACTTGGGCAGTGCCACGCGAGGGATCTTGGTGCCGCTGAGTGAGAGGCGGTTGAGTGGCGTGCGGAATTCTTTGTCACGAACCGTGTAGACGAACTCATCGCCTGAGTAGGACGCGCGCACGGCTGGCCAGTCGTGCAGTGCCTTCTTCGACTCTGCGGTGAGATGGTCCATGCGCTTGTGCATCTCGTGCTTGAGATCTTCAACCGGATGCGCGCTGTGTTCCATCATGCGGATGGTTTCACGCAGGTGCTGACGTTCGCGTGCGAGCTGTGCCTGATGCTCAGCGCGTTTGCGATAGCCGCGGGCAGCGTCGGAGATTTCTGCGAGATAACGTGCGCGTGAACCGGGCACGATTTGGCGTGCGCTGGTGGAATGCTTTTCTTGTGGCTTGGCGAGCAGGCCTTCGCTGAGCTTGAGGCCCTTGGCGGCGAGCTGTTCACGCAGACCGTGATAGAGCGCGGTGACGCCGTTGTCGTTGAAGCGTGCAGCGATGGTGCCGAACACCGGCATCTCGTGCGGCATCTTGCTCCACGCGCCTTTGTTGCGCTGAACCTGTTTGCTGACATCACGCACGGCGTCTTCTGCGCCGCGGCGATCGAATTTGTTGACGGCGACGATGTCGGCGAAATCCAGCATGTCGATTTTTTCGAGCTGGCTGGCAGCGCCGAATTCTGGCGTCATCACGTAGAGCGAAACGTCAGCGTGTTCAACCACGGCGGCGTCGCCCTGACCGATACCGGCGGTCTCAGCAAAGATCAGATCAAAGCCCGCAGCCTTGCACGCGGCAATGGCGCCGGGCAGTGCTGGCGAGATTTCCATGCCGCCTTCGCGCGTGGCGAGTGAGCGGAAGAAAATGTTCGGGTGATTGATCGCATTCATGCGGATGCGGTCACCGAGCAGCGCGCCGCCCGATTTTCTGCGCGAAGGATCGACTGCGATGATCGCGATCTTGAGTTGGTCGTTCTGATCCAGACGGAAGCGGCGGATCAGTTCGTCGCTGACAGATGATTTACCTGCACCGCCGGTGCCGGTGATGCCGAGCACAGGCGCGGTGCGTGCGGCGCCAGCCTTCTGCACTTTCTCGACCTGTGCGGTCGTGAGCTTGCCGGCTTCAATCAGCGTGATGAGGCGGGCGAGGGCGCGGCGGTCGCCGAGTTGGGTTTTGGTAAGCAGATCTTCCGGCTTGCCTTCGAGCACGTGATCAGCGCGATCAACCATGTCTTTGATCATGCCTTCGAGGCCGAGCTTCTGGCCGTCTTGCGGCGAGTAGATGCGGCCGACGCCGTAGTCGTGCAGTTCTTTGATTTCTTCAGGAACAATTACGCCGCCACCGCCGCCGAAGATCTTGATGTTTTCGCCGCCGCGCTCCTTGAGCATGTCGACCATGTACTTGAAGTATTCAACGTGGCCGCCCTGGTAGCTGCTCAGCGCGATGGCGTGGGCGTCTTCCTGCAATGCGGCGGTGACGACGTCTTCCACGCTGCGGTTGTGGCCAAGGTGAATCACTTCTGCGCCAAGCTGCTGGATGATGCGGCGCATGATGTTGATGGCGGCATCGTGGCCGTCGAACAGGGATGCGGCGGTGATGAAGCGCAGCGGTTTGCGTTCAGGCGCGGGCAGGTTCTGGGCGGTAGCGGTTTCGTTGCTCATGGGGGCACTTTTTGTAGGGAATTTCAGACATTCGCAGGTTAAGGCAGTAAGGCTTTTAGGACGATGCCTGAAACTGCCGTATGATCTGACAGAATTTGCCATATTTAGCCTGAAATTACGTACTCCATAGAGGGTAGATGCCAAAAACAGCGCCCGCCAAAGCCGTGACGGAAAAGGGAACAATCGCTATGGCATTCGTGCGCCAGGCGCTGGGTTCTCTGGAGCGCCGTGGGTTTGAGGCCGCGCCGGTGCTGGAGCGGGCAGGCATTTCAACCGCGGCGCTTGATTCCGACCGCGCCCGTGTCAGCGCCGATGCTTTCGGCACGCTTTGGCTGACGATTGCCGAAACACTGGATGACGAACTGTTTGGCCTCGATACAAGGCCGATGAAAGTCGGCAGCTTCGCCACCCTGTGTCACCTGACGCTGCACACATCGACCTTGCGTGAAGCCCTGATCCGTGGCGCGCGATTGATCAATCTGCTGATTGAAGACACGCGGGTGGAATTGGAACTGGATGGCACGGAGGCGGTGATCCGCTTTGTCGACACCGGCGCGCTGCCACTGGAACGCCGCATCTTTGCGCACGAGACTTTATTTGTGATGCTGCACGGTTTGATGTGCTGGCTCGTGCGGCGACGCATCAGCATTCACAAAGCTTACTTCTCATATCCACAGCCCGCGTGGTTTCGCGAGTACGAACACATTGTCGGCGATGACCTTGTGTTCTCTGCTACCGAAACACGTTTCGAATTTGCCGCAGTCGATCTTTCAACGGCGGTTGTTCAAACCGAACGCTCCTCAAGAGAGTTCCTCAAAGGCGCCCCACGCAACTTCATCGTCAAATATCGCAATCCCAAAAGCGTGTCGGTGCAAGTACGCCGCTTGCTGCGTGAGACAGCGCCAGAAGATTGGTTGACGTTTGAGGCGTTGGCGGAGCATCTGCAATTGCATCCGACGGCATTGCGACGGCGCTTGGAAGAAGAAGGCTCGTCGTATCGCGCCGAGATGAATGCGCGGCGATGTGATTTGGCGCTTGAGCAGCTTGCTGATCCGAAACGCAGTGTGTTGTCGATTGCACAGTCTTTAGGTTTTGCAGAAGCCAGCGCATTCCATCGTGCGTTTCGGCAATGGACGGGACAGAGTCCAGGGCGTTATCGCAGAGACAAAACGTAATTCGCTCTCTGTTTTTGTAGGAGCGCCTCTTAGGCGCGATAACGCGATATGCAACTGAGCCATCGCGCCTAAGAGGCGCTCCTACGGGACTGCTCTACAGCCAAACCGCATTCCAGTATGGATATTGCCCGACGTGTTCTACCAACCCGGCACGAACCGGATTGCCGACGATATAACGAGCTACTGTTTTTAGATCCTCATCATCTCTCAGTGCGTGATCATGATATGAGCGCTGCCATAGTTGACCTTTCCGGGACAAAGCTTGGTTGGCAGCGCGGGCACTAGCTGCTTTCAGACGACTCACGACGAGCGATAGTTCATCGTGTTCGCCAAGTTGGATTAACCAATGCGCGTGATCGGGCATTAATACCCAAGCCATCATTGTGGAGTTACCTAACAAGGCTTGCTGAGAGAAGCAGGCGGAAACTTTGGCGGCGGCATCAAAGTTGTGAAACCAAGGCTTCCGTTCCAATGTGACTACGGTGATGTTGTAGATGTGCTGAGGTAGTGATGCACGCCGGCGACGTAGTGCGGAATGACCTTTTTCTGGATTGCGTGGCATCACCAGATTCTAGGTATGCCAAACGGATAAGGCATTAGAGTTTTTGTAGGAGCGCCTCTTAGGCGCGATTAGCACTGATCGCGCCTAAGAGGCGCT
>JAZKEM010000123.1:0-5270 GCA_040387055.1 Pseudomonadota bacterium
CTGCTGGCGAATACGAGTTATCCAGAAGTACTGAGTGCAGTGCCGTATCCAATTGCGGCTTATCCAGCGCAGACCAAAGTGTTCTACGGACTGCCCGATAGCTACTTGAATATTGTCAGCAACGTATTGCCAATACCGTTGCCAATTGAATCATCCAGCATTCCTCTGACGGGTGGCGGCGGCTTTCTGAGCAACAAAGACAACGCCTACACCACCACCGCGTTCTCGCGTGATCACGGCAACATTTTTTTATTGCGCGCACGCGCGCCGAGCTATCGCGGCAAGCAGAGCGTGAGCTTCGGCAGTGAAGACACGCGCTATTGGTCGATATGTCAAAACGAATTTGCAACGCAGCGCTATGTTGCTTGCGCACGCGACGAGCAAGTGCCGATTGACGATCAAGGCTTCTACACTGTCGTGGTGTCAGACGCTGACAAGCGTCCAAACAATGCCGATGCAAAGCACAAGGTTGGCTGGTTGCCGTGGGGCGCTTATCCCGATGGCTTGCTGCTCTATCGTCAACTGCTCGCATCGCCAGACTTTGCGCCTGCTATCCGCAACGTTCCGCAAGGCACGCCGCCTGATCAAATCATGGGCGACTATCTGCCCCAGAGCACTTACTGCACGCGCGCAGTCTTTGAAAGTGCAGGCCCGCGCGCAGCAGATATTTTTGCTGCCTGCGCTGCAGCCCAGACACCATAAATTATTTTATTACGGAGTTTTGTCATGCTTCGCTTATCTCAGATCGCGCTGTCCAGCTGCATTGCTGCAACGCTAGTAGCCGCTGCCGGCTGCGGCTCATCGACATCAACGCCCGCTCCCGTCACAGCGCCAACACCACAAGCACTGATTGCGCATAGTGAAGAATTCAAACGTAGTGTTGAAAAGGTCAGCGATGGCGTTTACGTCGCCATGGGTTTTGGCATTGCCAACTCGATCATGCTGGAAGGCACTGACGGCATCATCATTGTCGACACCACTGAAACCTTCGAAGCTGCACGTGAAGTGCTCTCTGAGTTTCGGAAGATCACCGACAAGCCGGTGAAGACGATTGTCTACACGCATTCGCATCCTGATCACATCGGCGGTGCATCGGTCTTTGCCAACGGAGCCAATGTACCGATCTACGCGCAGGAAGACGTGGCGAAGAACATGGACAAGCTCGCCACCGAGCTACGCCCGATCATCACGCAGCGTTCTATGCGCATGTACGGCACCCAGCTCACGCCGGAGCAACGACCCAATATTGGCGTTGGCGGTTTCCTAGCGGTGAATGCAGACAGCACCTTCGGCGTGATTCGTCCGACCAAAACTTTCCGCGACACGCTGGAAGACACGGTTGCAGGCATTCACTTTCAACTCGTGCATGCCCCGGGCGAAACCGACGATCATCTGTTTGTGTGGTTGCCTGACAGCAAGGTGCTGCTACCCGGTGACAACATCTACAAATCATTCCCGAACCTCTACACGATTCGCGGCACGGGCTATCGCAGCCCGAAAGCTTGGGCCGCATCTGTCGACAAAATGCGTTCGCTGCACGCTGAAATTCTGGTGCCGAGTCATTCGCGCCCATTGATCGGCGCAGAAAAGATTGACGCGATCCTGACTGACTATCGTGATGCAATTCGCTTTGTCTACGACCAAAGCATTCGCATGATGAACGAAGGTCTGGTGCCTGATCAGATTGCGGCGCGCATTCGCCTGCCTGCGCATCTTGCGAAGTCACCCTACCTGCAAGAGTTCTATGGCAAAGCAACGTGGAGCGCGAAAACTGTTTTCGATGGCAATCTCGGTTGGTTCGATGGCGATCCCGCGCATCTGCAGCCGCTGCCACCTGAAGATGAAGCACAGCGCATGGTTGCGCTCGCCGGTGGCGCCGCAGCGCTCGATGACAAGATAGAAGCCGCAGCAAAGAGTGGCGATACTCAATGGGCCTTGCAACTCACCGGTTATGCCCTGCGCGTAAATGCCGACAACAAAATCGCAAAACAAGTGCGTATTGACGCACTACGAAAACTCGGCAACGCCGAAACCAATGCGCCGGCGCGCGACTACTACCTGATGTCTGCAGGTGAACTCGCAGGTGAGTTCAAGCCAGTTGAAGAAGCCGCCAAGCCGACACCGGCGATGCTGGCAGAGATGCCGATGTCACTGTACTTCGATGGCATGGCAGTGAATCTGCATGCTGAAGATTGTCTCGATAAAGTCATCAAGGTTGGTTTTGATTTCACCGATAGCAAAGAGCAATACACCTACATTGTTCGCCGCGGCGTTTCGGAAGTGATCAAGGGCATTGCGCCAGATGCCGACATCGTTGCGCGCGTGCCCGCACAAACCTTCAAGGAAAGTCTGGCGAAATTGCGTAATCCAACCATCACCATGGTCAAGGATGTTGAAGTGAGCAAGGGCAGCAAGATCGACTTCTTGAAGTTCATGGCCCTGTTCCAGCCGCCGAAGCAATAAGCCTGCTTTAAATGGAAAAGCCCTCTTCATGAGGGCTTTTTCTTTCGCGCATCAGACGCAATCGTGTGGTTTCTGAGAAAATCCGCGTAATGACTCTCCGAATGCTGATCCCTCATGTCGCTTGACCTCACCGACGACGTACTAACGACACTGTTCCAGCCTCTGGCCGAAGGCCTAGTGAGCTGGCCGGCCGAAGGTGGCGTGCTATTTCTGCGAGCGCGCACAGGCCTTGCATTGCGCGAAGCAGCTGGCGCCGGCTTGATCTGCGAGCAAGAGTTCAAGCCCGTCGCTGATGCACTGACACGGGCTGAGCTGACCGCTGTCGAGCTGGATACTTTGGAACCAGAGCGCAAATTCGCACTGGTACTCGTACTACCACCGCGACAGCGCGAAGAAGCGCGTTCGTTGCTTGCTCAAGCAGTGGCACGTTGCGCACCGGGTGGCCGCGTGTTGGCCAGCATGCGAAATGACGAAGGCGCACGTACTGGCGAACAAGACTTGGCGCTCCTTGCTGGCGGTGTCAGCAAGCTATCGCGACGCAAATGCCGCGCGTTCTGGACCAGAGCACTACAAGGCCCTGCTGATCTGGCACTGGCAGATAGCTGGGCCAAGCTCGACGCGCCGCGCACAATTCTCGATGGCCGGTTCATCAGCCGCCCCGGCGTATTCGCTTGGGATCACATTGACCCCGCGTCTGCACTGCTCGCCAAGCATCTGCCCGCAAACCTCGCAGGCCACGCAGCAGATCTCGGTGCGGGCTACGGTTATCTCTCTACCGAACTGCTGGCACGCTGCCCACAAATCACGGCGATTGATTTATACGAAGCACAGTCTCGCGCATTGGCGATGGCCCGCGAGAATCTGCGCGATGCGCGCGTGCCGTGTGAATTCTCCTGGCATGACGTCACCACTGGCCTGCCACGCCGCTACGATGTGATCGTCAGCAATCCACCCTTTCATGCACAGAGTCGCGAAGACCGACCAGACCTTGGCCGCCGCTTCATCTCCGTTGCCGCGCAATCGCTGAACCCGGGCGGCTCATTCTGGATGGTCGCCAATCGTCATCTCGCTTATGAATACACCTTGAACGAATGCTTCGCAGAAATTCGCAACGTTGCTCAAGGCGGCGGCTTCAAAGTAATTGAAGCGCGCGGCCCGAGACAGCAACCATGACGCTGGTGAGGCTGCTCGCCAACCTCGGCTACGGCAGTCGCAAGACGGTGACGGCGATGTTCCGCGATGGCCGCATCACCAATGCAGCGGGCGAAGTGTTGTACATCGATGATCGCGTCGCGCACGACACAATCCGTGTCGATGGAGAACCGTTAGATCCGCCAGCCGGGCTCACGCTGATGCTGCACAAGCCAACCGGCTATACCTGCTCAACCAAAGATTCCGGCCGCATCATCTACGACCTACTGCCACCGCGCTTCATGCTGCGCTCGCCGCTGCTCGCGTCAGTCGGACGGCTTGATCGCGAGACCAGTGGCCTGCTGTTGATGACCGACGACGGTGGCCTGCTTCATCGGATCGTGTCACCGAAGGCTGCGCTCGGAAAAATTTATGAAGCCACGCTCGCGCAGGATCTGCGCAGTGACGAGGCAGCGATCTTCGCCAGCGGAACATTAATGTTGGAATCGGAAACCACGCCACTAGCGCCAGTCCGAATGGAAACGCTGGGACCACGACATGCACGCGTGGAGTTAACCGAGGGGCGATATCACCAAGTGCGGCGCATGTTTGTCGCTGCGGGCAATCATGTGAATACGCTGCATCGTGCGCGCATTGGTGGATTGGGCTTGGGGGATTTGCCTAGTGGGCAATGGCGAGTGCTGGGGGCGGATGATTTGGTGACGCTGTTCCAGTCGCCCAAGCAATAGAAGGCTTGCGCCACTCTTAACCGTCATACCCGCGAAGGCGGGCATCCAGTTCTAGCTTTCTCACGCGATGGCCTGTCCGCCGCTTGCGGCGTATCCACTAGCTTTGATGTTTTCGTGCATCGCCTTGCGGCGGTGCTACTGCCTGTTCTTCTTTGATATGGCGTGTTTCGCGCTGTGGCGCGAGTTACCTTTCTTTGCTGGTGCAAAGAAACGTAACCCAAAGAAATCACCTTTAAAAGCAAAGCCACTTGTGCCTTTCAGCTTTTAGCACCCGAATGTGTTCTGGCTGTCGCTTCCAATGCGAGAAAAAGTGCCGCTCACACTTTTTACATGCTGATAAATAAAGTGCGCCATCGTGCTGGCTGCTTGCTTGAGAAAAGCACAAGTGGCTTTGCTTTTAGAAACGTTTTCTTTCGTGAATTTCTTTGACGTTAATCAAAGAAAGTTACCCGCGCTTCAGCGCGGAACCTGTCATCTCCATCAGCACCGAAAGAGTTACGCCGCAAGGCGGCCCACTAGCCATCAGCGTGAAAGCAAAAGCTTACCGAGCCCCACACACCGCGTAATCGCCACGCTGACGTTCAATTTCAACGCCCACTGCATCCACACCCGGCACCGCACCCGGCTTAGCGATACGCAGCTCCAGCGTATCGATCGGAAATTCCGCAAACAGAAAACGTGCAAGCCGTTCCGCCATGGTTTCCAGCAAATGAACATTCTCGCGTTTAACGAATGCCATCACCGCATCGCTGATCGCGTGGTAATTCACCGCATCACGAATATTGTCGCTAGCTGCCGCGGCGCGTGCGTCGACGCCAACCACGAGGTCTAGGATCAAGGGACGTTCAGCACGTTGCTCCCAAT
Source organism: Pseudomonadota bacterium (assembly GCA_040387055.1). Lineage (GTDB taxonomy): Bacteria > Pseudomonadota > Gammaproteobacteria > Nevskiales > Nevskiaceae > Stenotrophobium. The sequence goes on from JAZKEM010000123.1 coordinate 5,208, forward strand.
CGTAAATACCGATAACGGTGTGCGCTTGCAGTCCACGAATGAAAACTTTGTCCATGCTTAAAC
>JAZKEM010000124.1:0-8532 GCA_040387055.1 Pseudomonadota bacterium
TGCCTATTCCCCCTCTTGAACTCTTGTCGAGATTTTAGGGTTTTTTAATGTCTTCGGGTGTGACTTCGGATCGCACTGGAACTGTCGGCACAGCCGATGACTTTGCATCTCCTGCAGGCGCCTGCTCGGCTTTGATTTCAGGCGGCACGGGCAACGCGTCCTGCTCAGCGGCATCGGTCTGTCGTGGGTGCGCTGACCAATGCAGATGCATAATTTCCCAGCTTGTTTGCGTGCGCCGCAGAATCATGGTTTCAGTCTGTTCAAGATCTACATCCTGATCACCAAAGAGTCCGGAAATGATCGCTTGCGTCAGCACCAACGCAGTCTGTCCATCTGTTGTGACGCGGCGGCGAGTCGGTTTGTAATCAGTGACCCTCGCGAATTCCACATCGTCACTTAAATGATTTTTGACGTAGTCGTCGCGCGAGACTTCGACAAATCCGTTCTCGAATAGCCAAGCATCCTGCGACATCAAAGCTACTACGACATCGCGGTTGCGCGTGCGTAGTGCTTCGTGAAATGCATCAACAACATCAGCAGGCGTTGGTATTGCGACAACAACCGGCGCTGGTGCTACGGCCTTCGCAACAGCTTTAGGCGCCGTTTTAGGGACAACCTTTTTTGGTGGCGTTTTGTTATTAGCCGCCTGCGCCTGCGCAGGAATCAGAGATGCTACAAGCAGCACCGGCAACAAGTAACGCAATACGCTCACAACTTATTCCTTGGACAAACTAGTGGCCTGGATCTCACCAGCTTGGTTGAACACCACCACGCCGCGATAGAACCTAGATGGCAGACCCATCAATACGCATGGGCTAGTAATGACTTGCGGCGAAATCGCATCGGCTGCGGGACTAATGAAAGTGCCCTTAAGCACGACCAGATCACGGCGCATGCCCGCTTTGCGACTGATAGCAACACCGAATCCCGCTGTCGCTCGACGCCCCATTTCCACCAAGGCATACGGACCGGCAGGCATTGCATCACTATCAATCAATTTGACGCCGCGTTGTTCCTGCCACTTACGAAATTCATTCGCATCAGTGAACACCGTGACCGCAGATTGTTCTTCTTGAGTGCCGCATTGCATCGAACGTGCAAGCTCACGAACTTCAATGGGTGAGTCGCCAGAAAAACGTAGCAACCAGCCTAAATCGGACGTACAGCCCGAGAGCAACAAAGCTACTGCTCCTGCGCTCATCAATGCTTTTATTTTGAATCCCATGCCGCCCCCATTCCGACGCCTTGCGGCGGATACCTAAAAATTAAAAACGCGCCGCAGCCCTAACTACGGCGCGTTTATCGTCTTCACCATAAGCGCATTCTAGCCAATCATGGTTACGCTACGCTGACACTGTCTCAGAATGGATTCACGGTGCTTGTCCGCGTGTAGCTGACGTAACCCAAGCTGGCGCCCGCACGCAGACCTACGCCGGTACGAATCGGCGCCAAAGTGACGTTGCCGACACGCTGATAGTTCATGCCAACACCCGCCACGACATAAAGACTGCCGTCCACCGCTGGATAACGCTGAAACAAGTCATAGGTGCTACGCAGGTTATAAACCAAGGTGAAGACTTTGGATGCATTGCCGCCAAAATCCCAGCCGATTGACGGGCCCTGCCAGTACACCGGCATGGAATCCCCACCTTTGTAATGCAGTGTGCCCTTGCCATAACGCAGACCAACAACCATCGCGCCTGAACCTTCATCGCCGACGATGTAAGCATTGGGACTACCGTAATCTTTGAAAGCTTTCTCAATCGCCTTGGCTAGTCCTTCACTGGTATCACCGAAGGCTTGATTGGCGTTCTTGATCAGTTCTTCGCTGCTGTAAGTCTCGTTGCCAATCGGACGATCTGCGTTGCTTGCAGCCGTTGGAGCAGCAGCGGGCTCACTCGCTGGCGCGACGATGTCGTTACGCGAATCAATCGGCTCCTGTGTGACACAAGCCGAGAGCAGCAGAGATGACAACAAACCTACTGATAGAGCTTTACGCATGATCGTTACCTATTCATTAGTCGTGAATGCACCTTAGTGACCCCGATCCAGCAACTGAGTTCAGCCTGAACCACCGCGTCTGAACCCTGCGTTGTTTGATGGGCCCCATCATCAGGACAATAGTATCTACCCATGTTGCCGCCAACGGTGGATTTAAAAAATGCTGGCCAAAAGATTAAAGCCCCCGCTACTTTCGTAGCGAGGGCTCTAGCGCATACCAGACCGCTTTAAGGGGCCGGATTAAAATTACGCGTTGCGCAGGGTTTTCCGCCGCAATGATCGACGTATCCACCACCGATCTTGAGGAAGTCCGATTTCATCGCACGATTCGCAGGGGTGCTGCGCGGGAACTCATGTGGATCGGCGCCATAACCCAACTCTGGGCGTGGTGGCGTATTCGTGACAGGTGGAGGTGCAACACCATTGGGATTGGCTGAGCCATCTGCATTAACAAGTGGGCCGCTATCCCACACCGACAAGACGCTACCGGCATCACCATCTCCACTTGCGCAGGGCAGATAGTCATAAGGTTTGTCATCCGGATGACGTCGGCCAAAACTGATGTCGGGTCGCGCAACCGCTTCCGCAGTCACCGCAGGATGTGCCCCTGCTTGTACTGCAGGCCCCGACTGCGAAGAAGCACCACCGACCACGGCAGGGCAATGCACTTTGGCGCCGATGGTGCGCGCCATCACTTCTGCTGTCGTCATGCTGACTTGATGATCACCATAGGCTGGTGTCAACAGCACGCGTTTCGGCGGCGTGTTGGCGTAAGGCGTAGTTGCATTGAGATGTTGCGCATAACCGTTGTTCTCAGCGCGATCCCACAACATCTGCATGAACGACAACACGAACTGCTGATCCAGTGACCCCGGATAAGTGGTGTAAAGCAGCGAGGCATACATATCGAAATCGACGCTGCGTTGGAGCAAGGTCGAATAGTTCATGCCGGGCACGCCGAGCACACCGGCCTTGATGTCAGGCGAGATGGCTACAAGCGCACCGCCGATGATGCCACCTTGTGAATTGCCGTCGAAGAACAATTCGCGTCTATCCAGCACACATTGTCCGTTGACCTTGAACGCATCCAGTGCGCACAAGCCATTGGCATTCAGCATCGCACGCCCCAGATACGTGAAGTTGATCATGCTCTGCTGCACACGATCCGCCAAAGTTGGGAAGTTGGACACATCGGCCAAGATCGTCACCACATTGAGCACGTCGCCGAACGGTGGATCGTAGTACGTCGTATCCAATTCACCAGCCGTAATGCTGGTGTCATGCGAGGCCATGCCGATCCAGTCGGTCGAACAATAAACAAAGTTGTTCTCCTCAATCATGTCACCGACCTGACCGGAACCTTCAGACTTGGAGCCCAGCAATCCATGTCCATAAACCACAGCGCGTGCTGGCACAGCGGTAGTCGCTGTAGAAGGATCTACATTCTTCTCTAGATTAAAAGCCTTGTACGGAATGCGGCACAAGAAATCGAAAGTCTGTGTTGGCGTTGTTGGGTTACGCCCTGGCAACTGTGAGCCCGGCGGGTAATAGAGCCTTGAACCCGCGATGCCGTTCGGCAAGGTCATATACGAAGGGACCGTAATCACGCCACGCACTTCACGTGCAATGGTGCTACTGACTTTGTCGCGCGTGGTGATCTTGCTGATGGTCGGCGCATTGCCTTGAACATTGCCGTCGCCCGGCGTGGTATCGCCCAATACAGCGAGCGAATCGTCGCGCATCTTCAGCACACGCTCGGACAAACTGCGTCCGCTGCCCACCGTGAAATCCCAAGCCATGTACAAGGAACTGCGCTGAATACCCGCAGAACCCAGTTTGGAAAACAGCGATTCCATATGCGCTCGGCGGTTGTTGATCTGCGGCAACAAGCTGCTGTGATTGTCGCGATAAATCTTGAACGCCGGCGGCGCAGCGATCGTATTGCCACTGCCATCTTTGAGATTGCGCAGTGCAACGATGTAACGATGGCCTTCTTTAAAGTTGATCGCTGGACGAATGATCAGCGCTGGGCCTGGATCAAACAAAGGCAGCTCAATCGATGGTAGCAAGGCTTTGCACTGTGCACGCAGTTGCTCACCCACTTCCTTGATCTGTTCTGCCGCAGGCAAGCCAGCATCACCAGCAATACCTAGCACCGCATCAACCGGACGGATCGCATCGCAAGAAGTGAACTTGGTCAGATTGGCATCCAGCTCGCTCCATATCAGGTGACGTTCACCCGTGTCTGCATCGAGTACGACGATTGGCTGACTATCGCGGAAGCTGTCACGAATATTTGTCAGCGGCACAGCGCCGGTTTTGACCGTATTCAAATTCGGGACACGCACCAAGATGGCCTGCCCTGGGGAATAACCGTCGTTGCGATTCCATTCGGTTGGATCGATAGGTTTGCCTGCAATGTTTCTCGGCATCGACAGAATATTGAGATTGATGCGCTTGCCTGTCGCCGTGCTGCTGTCTGCCTTGGTGAAATGATCGTTAGGCCATGGGAACAAGCAGTAATGGTTGTCGAAGAAATCGCAGCGGTCTGCCGTCAACACATCGGGCAGCACTTGGAGATCGATGTTGTCAGCAGCAGGAGGAACATTGCTCTGGATCGTACCAATTGCTTCGCTGGCGCCCGTGGCCAACACCGCATTAACGGGAGACGTTAACAGCAGCTTGAAACTCAAGGTTCCCGCCGCACCGTCGCTGCCAGTCGTATTCACAACAATGGTTTGCTCCAGCGTACCTGCAGCAAAAGTCGTGGTGCCGCTAGTCGCAACATAATCTGTGCCAGCTTTAGCAGTGCCATCTAGTGTCGCGTAATTGACGGTGATGCTGCGACCACTCGCGCTATCCAGCGTCAGCTTGAAGGTCAGATGTCCGTCGACACGATAAGCCGTGGCGTCATCGATATTGATCTGGCGCGCATGATCATCATCCGTGATCGTGCCGGTTGCGACTGCGCGCTTGAGCGTTGCACCGCTCGCACCGCTAAGCGTCACATTCATCGTGCGATTGGCTTGCACGTCTTCATTGCCAATCACATCGACTTCGATGCTCTGGCTGCTTTCGCCAGCTGCGAATGTGACGCTGCCGGAAGCCGCAGTGAAATCAGTGCCCGCTAACGCAGTACCGTTACCAGTGGTGTAAGCAATGCTGATCGCTGCAGCCGCTGCCTTGTCGAGTGTCACGGCGAAGCGCAGCTTGCTGCTGCCCCCAATATCACCTTCTACTGCCGAGGCATCAGAAATCACCGCCTGTGGCAGGGCATAAACCAGCGTGCCGGTGGCGGTTGCTCTGCCGAGCGTTGCATTGATGGGTGCAGATAACTGCAGCGTCAATGTTTTATTACCCGTCGCCGCAGCATTGGCGATAGGCTGCACTTGAACCACTTTGACGACCTCACCCGGCTGGAACACCACCGTGCGACCCGTTTGACCATAGAAATCAGTACCTGCCACCGCCGTTCCGGCAACGGTGTTGTAAGTGACGTGCACCGTACTGGTGGTGGCCTGAGACAAGACCACATTGAATTTGAGTTTGTCGTCCGCGGTTTGCGCCGCTGTTGCATCCGCGACACTCACTATCGGAACGACTGCACCGGGAACCGTTGGTGGCGTAGTTGTCGTACCGCCCGGTTTGGGGGTGCTATCGCAAGCCGAGAGCAGCAATGCGCCGCCCAGCAACAACGCCCGTAAGCCTGTTTGACCTTGGTAAAGCATGACTTCTCCTTCCACATGTCGCGGCCCCATGCATGAGTGCTTTGATAGTGGAACTGAAGTCTCGCGCCTCGGTTATCCCACTCGCTCTAGCTGGTTCAGCCGCAAAGATTGTTTTTTATTATTTAATAATATTGTTTATAATTATTTTTTAAAACAAGGCCACCTCGATTACCGAAGTGGCCCTTAAACGGCATGACTCGCCCCCACGAGTCCTGCTCCCTCCCCCAAAAAACCGTTTGCTAGCGGCACGCATTAATATGTTGCGGACTGCCAGCGAAATTCTGATTCACCAGTTGTTTTTGAACAAAACAACAGTGCTGGCGATTTTGACTCTCCGGAGTATGCTTGCGGGTCTATGCCGCAAACGATAGTAAATAGCGCTCAAACCAATGGATAAGGATTGATGGATTCCAGAGTAATACCCGACACCGTAGATCCGGTGGATCGCTATGTCGCGCGGTTGTATCGCTCCGCGTTCGCCGTGCCACCAGAGCAGTACCGGGCATGGGCTTTGCGTGAACTGGCCAGCGTCATTCCTCATGACAGCGGCATTTGGGGCAGCGGCAGCCTCAGTCGCATGCGCTTTCATACTTTTACCGTTTCAAATCTGCCGGAAAGCTATCGCGCAACACTGGAAGCGACTACCGAGATCAACCCCATCCTGCCGCGCATGCTGCAGAACCTCGATACACCGGTTGATATGCGCGATGTGTTACCTGACGCGCAGTTTTTCAAATCAGAGATTTACAAAAAAGTATTCGGCGCACACGGCATTTCGCGCATTCTCGCGACCGTGCATTTTGATCAGCGCAGCGGTCTGTATTCGCTGGTTTCGCTGTACCGCAAAGATCGCAACAATCCCTTTACTGACGAAGAGAGAGCACGCCAGAAGCGCGTGACTTATCACCTGTTCAATGCGGTTTCACACGCCTTCTTCCTACACCTGAATCGCGACCATCAGAAACCCGATAACTGCGCTGCAGCTGTAGTTGATCAGGAAGGCTGCTTCCAACAGGCTCAGCCGCGCTTCTTGGATTTTCTTGAAACCAATTTCCCCGGTCGCGCTGATCCCAATGTCCTGCCCTTCCCCTTGCCCGCTTCTGGCGAGACCGAAGTGCTCGGTAATCTGTGCGCAAAAAGCGAACGCGCTGGCGATATGTTTATTGTCTATCTCTGGCCCACCGGCCCGTTGGACAGGCTCACTCCGCGTGAACGCGAAATTGTCTTCGCCGTTGCACAAGGTTTGTCGTTTAAGCAGGCAGCCAAAAAAATTGGCGTGGCGCCGTCCACTGTCGCCAACCATTTGTACCGCGTCTATCGCAAGCTTGGCGTCTATAGCCGCACGGAACTAGCTGCTTTGGTGCATCCACGCCCAACCGAATAAAGGTAGACTCGGCGCAATATTTTTTGAGCGTATCCATGCAAAATTTAACCCCGCAAGAATTCAAGGATCGAATGGCGCAGGGCGTTGCCGTACTCGACGTCCGCACCCCTGAAGAAGTGCAGATTGCTGCTCTCTCAGGCGCGATTAACATTCCGATGAATGAACTGCCGACACGACTCGGCGAACTCAATCCTCAGGCCCCTATCGCAGTGCTGTGCCATCACGGCATGCGCAGTGAAATGGCCAGTCGATTTCTTGAACGCAACGGCTTTGCCGATGTTGCGCATCTTGTAGGCGGTATCGACGCTTGGGCTGTCACCATCGACACCAGCGTTCCACGCTACTAAATCATCATCTTGAGTTTGGGGTTCCCATGCGTTTGAAGGCTTTATTGTTGTGCGCGGCCGTAGCGCTGCCCGGTGCAGCCAGTGCCAATGAACTGTTGCGCGTTTATGAATTGGCGCAGCAAAACGATATGCAGTTTCAAGCTGCTGCTGCGCAGCGTGATGCGGCGATAGAAGCCAAGCCGCAAGCGCGTGCTGCGTTTCTGCCACAGGTTACGGGCGGCTATATGCGCGGCCGTAGCTTCCAAGACACCACGTACAACAATAGTGCCCAGTTTGGTCCACCGCGCCGCGACGTCTTTACCAGTGACGGCTTGCAGGCCACGCTCAATCAGACTGTTTTCAACTGGCAATATTTTCAGCAGTTGCTGCAGTCCGATGATCAAGTAGCCCTCGCTGCCGCCAGCTACAACGCTGCACAGCAGAATCTGGTTCTGCGCGTTGCATCGGCTTATTTCAATGTGTTGTCCGCCGCCGACAGCCTACGCACGAGCCAGTCTGAGAAAAAAGCACTGGAACGCCAGCTTGATCAAGCCAAGCAGCGCTTTGATGTGGGTCTAGCCGCGATCACCGACGTGCAGGATTCACAAGCACGCTACGACCTGACATTGGCCTCTTTGATTTCGGCCGAGCAAATTCTTGCGAATAACAAGGAAGCGCTCGCAGTAATTACAGGCGAGAACACAAGCAAGCTCACCACACTGCAAGATGATTTCCCGCTGCCACCGCCGACCCCTGAAAACGTCGACAGCTGGGTTGCCAGCGCCAAGCAAGGCAATTTTGATCTGTTGACCGCACAGCTGCAGGCTGACATCTCCAAGCGCGGCATCGACGTAGCTTGGGCCAAGCATCTTCCTACCGTTGGCCTGATGGCGCAGTACTCGGATGGCGAACAGGGTGGTTTGTTTGGCGCGCAGCAAACAGCTCGCGAAATCCAGCTGCAAGTGACTGTGCCCATCTTCTCGGGCGGCGCAACCCAGTCCGGCGTGCGCCAAGCCAAGGCCACGGCCGCGCAGTACAAGGCGATGTACGAAGGCCAGAAGCGCGTCACCGAACAGCAAACCCGCAACGCTTA
>JAZKEM010000125.1:0-4745 GCA_040387055.1 Pseudomonadota bacterium
CGCTCGGATTGCCCGGCTCCATGCGCGCTTCATAGATGCGCACACGTTCGCCATTTAGCTCGGTCCATGCAACGGGCATTGGGTTGTAGCCACGCACGCGCAGCGCGAGTTCTTCTGCTGACAATGACCAGTCGAGACGTGCTTCTTCTTTACTGATTTTCTTGGCGTAGCTTGCGCCATCAGCAGGTTGCACTTCTTCTGGCAGTTCGCCGCGCGCGAGTTTGTCGACGGCTTCAACAATCAATTTTGCGCCCATCGTCGCAAGCGCATCGTGCAGGCTCGCAGCGTTGGTGTCGCCACTGATGTGTAGAGACTCTTTGAGCAGCATCGGACCAGTATCAAGACCCGGATCCATGCGCATGATGGTGATGCCGGTTTCGCTATCGCCCGCAAGAATCGAGCGCTGAATCGGTGCTGCCCCGCGCCAGCGTGGCAGCAAGGAGGCGTGAATGTTGAAACAGCCGTGACGCGGAATGCCCAGCGCAGCGGCGGGCAAAATCAAGCCGTAAGCGACCACCACCATCAGTTCTGCACGCAACATGCGCAGATCTTCCTGCGCCTCGGCGTTCATCTTGAGTGGTTTGAAGGTGGGAATGTTCAGCGCTTCAGCGCGCTGTGCCACTGGCGATGAAGTCAGTTTTTGCCCGCGACCCGCGGGGCGATCGGGCTGGGTGAACACCCCAACAATTGTGTGACCCGCAGCGTGGAGTGCATCAAGCGCGGCGACCGAAAATTCCGGCGTGCCGGCGAATGCAATTCTCATCGCGATGCCTGTTTCTGCAACTTTTTCTTGATGCGCTCGCGTTTCAGCGAGGACAGGTAATCGATGTAGAGCTTGCCGTCGAGATGGTCGATCTCGTGCTGGATCGCTTGCGCCATCAGGCCTTCGGCTTCGAGTTCGAACGGTTTGCCGTCGCGATCGAGTGCACGCACTTTCAGGCGGGTGAAGCGCTGAACCTTGTCGAAGATGCCGGGGACTGAGAGGCAACCTTCTTCCATTTCTTCCTTGGCGGAAGATTCGATGATTTCTGGATTGATCAGTACAAAGGGGGCTGGCTTGGATTTGTCGTCGGCACAGTCCATTACGGCCAGACGCTTATCGATGCCAACCTGATTGGCGGCCAGGCCAACGCCGGGGGCGTCGTACATGGTTTCGAACAGGTCTTTGATCAAGGCCTGCAGCGCGTCATCGAACACGGTCACGGGCTTGGTCTTGAGACGCAGGCGCGGATCGGGATGGTGGAGAATTTCGAGAATAGCCATTTTCTTACGAAGTCACTGCTAGATTGAGCGCCAACTGTTTGCCGCGACACGGTTTTGTGCAAGAATCGGCAAAACCGATGGGGGTAACGCTGTAATGGTCAATTATAACGGTTTAGTGCGAGTCAAAGTTTTGCTGCTGGGTTCCTTGCTGTTGGGCACGACGTCTGCGTTCGCAGCGATCACGCCCGCGCCGGATGCTCAGCCCGCCGGCAAAACCACGCCCGCTCTACGCGAGCAGGTGCCGTTGCAGTACGTCGTCAAGAAAGGCGACACGCTGTGGAGCATCTCGAATCACTTCTTGCTCAATGCTTGGGAGTGGCCGGAAATCTGGTTCGTTAACGGCCAGGTTCGCAACCCGCACAAAATTTATCCCGGCGACGTGCTGTCGCTGATGGTGCGCAATGGTCGCGCGCAACTGGTTGTGCAGGCGCCAACGAGAGAAGATCGTGTGTCGCCGCAGGTACGTGCCAGCACGCTGGATCAGCCTATCGCCGCGATTCCGATCGAAGCGATTCGCGATTTCTTGTCGTCGCCCCGCATCGTCACCAAAGAACAGATCAAGAAAGCGCCCTATGTGCTCGACTTCGTCGATGAACACATGATGGGTGGCGCTGCGTCCAAGTTTTACGTGCGCAGGCTGCCGGTGAATGACGCGACGGTCGACTACAACGTTGTGCGCTTGGGCCCGCCGTATAAGGACCCTGAGAGCGACGAGTTGTTGGGCTATCAGGCCACGGATGTCGGTTACGCTGAAATCGAAAGTGCTGCCAAAGATCCTGGCGTCGCGTTGTTGACCAAGACCACGCGCGAAGTGCTGGTTGGCGACTATTTGATTCCGGTTGATGCAGAAAGCTTTGATGCCTTCTTCTATCCGCATGCGCCTAAAAACAATGTGAACGGCACCATTATTTCGGTTTACGACGGCGTGACGCAGATCGGCCAATACCAGGTCGTGGTGTTGAATCGCGGCAGTCGTGACGGCATCGAGTTGGGCCATGTGCTCACGGTGATGCAGTCCAACCGTGTAGCCAAAGATCCCTATGCTTCTCTAGGCAACAGCCGCGTCAAACTGCCGGATGTGAAAGCCGGCACGATGATGGTGTTCAAAGTTGCCCCTCGTGTAAGTTTTGCGCTGATCATGGATGCGACGCGCGCAATCAAAGTGCTCGACAAGGCCGTCAAGCCCAGCTCCGACTAGCGCCTTCGCGCGCGCCAATGGACGCAGAGGCCCGCAAACATTGGCTGGCATTGATCCGCGCGCCTGGTATCGGGCCCGCGCGATCAGTGCAGCTGTTGGAAGCTTTCCATACCGCTGAAGGTATTTTTGCTGCGGGCCCTCGCGGCTGGCGCAGCATTGGGCTTGAAGCCAATCGATTCGAAGGTCTTGCCAAGCCCGACTGGGATTTGGTTGAACAAGATCTGCGCTGGCTGGATGCGCCAGGCCGTGACTTGATCACCATTGAGGACCCGCGCTATCCCGTGCTGCTGCGCGAGACCACAGGCGCGCCGCTGGCCTTGTTCACGCAAGGCGATACCGAATTGCTTCCACTGCCGCAGCTCGGCATCGTCGGTGCGCGGTCTGCTTCGCCTCAAGGTTTGGAAAATGCGCGCGCGTTTGCGGCAGAGCTCGCTAAGCGTGGTTTGGTCGTCACCAGTGGTTTGGCCTTGGGCATCGACGGCGCTGCGCATCAAGGTGCTTTGGATGCGGATGGTTTGACCACCGCAGTGTTCGGCACCGGCTTGGATCGTGTCTATCCCGCACGACATCGTGATCTGGCGCATCGCATCGCTGAAAAAGGTTTGCTGATTTCGGAATTTTCGCCGGGCGTTAGCGGCCAAGCAGGACATTTTCCCCGACGCAATCGCATCATCAGTGGTCTGTCGCTAGGCGTGTTGGTGGTTGAGGCAACGCTCGAGTCTGGCTCGCTGATCACCGCGCGTTTTGCCAACGAACAGGGGCGCGATGTGTTTGCGATCCCCGGCTCTATTCACAATCCGATGGTGCGCGGCTGTCACAAGCTGATTCGCCAAGGCGCCAAGTTGGTGGAAACGGTCGACGATATTCTCGAAGAGATTGCGCCACACATTGCACGTCATGCGCCTCTGCGCACAAAAGCGGCGGACAGCGATTCACCTGATGCGGCCTTGCTCGCGTCGTTTGGCGACGATCCTTTGAGCTTTGACGAAATCGTCACGCGTAGCGGCTTGAGGGTGGATGCGCTGAGCACCGCACTGCTGCGTTTAGAAATGGATGGACAGGTTGTGGCTGCGTCAGGCGGTCGTTATCAACGCGTGAGACGTGGTTAGGCGGCAGAGCAATGCATCTCCAACCTGGCGAGAGAATCGTGAAGAAAGGAACCTACCTCTACGATGGTTCGATCGAATGCGATATTTGCATTGTCTACAGCCCAATCCGCTATGGGAGTGGCGATTACGGGGATCCACCTGAGTGGGGAGAGGACCAAGAAATCGACACCTATTATTTGTACTTCGGGGCCACTACTGAACGTGGTCGTTTCGCTGCTGGCAGCGGCGGCACTCCGTCACTTACTGAAGCCATGGCTGCTGCTGAGGCCGCGCCCGGCGTTGGAAAAACCGTACGGTGGCTAAGTGGGGCCTAACAAGGTGCACCTGAGATTGGGCATTAGCACGCACTTCGTTTCAACTTAATGGAAGGCACTTTCAAGCATGGATAGCCAACTAGAACAGCAGCTCCGCGAACTGCTCGACAAGCAAGCGATTACGGAATTGATCAATGCTTATTGCAACGCAGCGGATCGTCACGATCACGCCAAAATGCAGGCGCTGTATCACCCGGATGCCATCGACGATCACGGCCACTTTGCCAAGGGTTTGGCCAGCGAGTTCATCGCCAAGCTGCCAGAAATTCAGAAGGCGATGGCGATCCTGCATCACAACGTCACCACCATTAATTTGAAACTCGATGGTGATCGTGCCGAGGGCGAGGTCTACATTTTGGCGTTTCACCAAGTGAAAGGTGAAAACGGTTTGTTTGATGTGCTCATCGGCGGCCGCTATTTCGACAAATACGAAAAGCGTGATGGCCATTGGAAATTCAGTCACCGCGCCATCGTCGCGGATTGGGCGTATCCGGCCGAGCCCAGCAAAGTGCAGATGGATCATCCGTTCTTAAGTGGCGCTTACATTGGCAAGCCGGGACTTGCAGATCCGTCGTACAACTTTTTCTCGCTATTCAAGCGCGGCGAATTTTAAGCGCTGAAACCATCGCGTCATTCTCAATTGGTATAGAGATTGCGGTAACAAAGTGGCGGGGCCATGTCCTGCAAAGTCGGTAAAATAGCGTGCGGTTTTGTTAAATAAAGTAATTTAATTGAATTATTTAATAAAAAAGCACACTAGTTTGAGCGAATGGCACACTCAAACAGGGTATTTCCACGAACAATTTTTTCAAATACACTAAATCAACACAGAACGGGAGTTGGCTTGCCATGAAAGAAACC
>JAZKEM010000126.1:0-2068 GCA_040387055.1 Pseudomonadota bacterium
TTATCGCATTTCGCGGAAGGCGGGATGCTCCCGCCCTACTAGTTCATCGTTACATCAGTGTTTTCGGATGACACCGTCGTGTCGGATGTCGAGTTTTTCCGTGAGGTTTAGATCTTGCTGTGACTCCTTGGCCCTATCCCGCTGTATCAGGCTCATCAACAGAGCCTCAGCCTCTTCACGGTTGGCGCAGGGGTAGTCACCGAAATCAGTCTTGACGGTATTGCCGATGATCTGGCGCATGACGTTCTCCTATTCGACGTAGGTATTCAGTTCGATAGGCATACGCGGAAAAAGTTTCAGCCGATGTTGCCAACTCAATGTGTCTGACTCGATTTCCTCTAACAACAAAGCCCGCTTTCGCGGGCTTTGTTGTTGGCAAGCAATTGAATTCTTAAAGCATTACTTATTCTGTTACCTTCTTGGCTTCTTCTTTCACGCCTTCTACTGCGTTGCCTGCAGCGTCCTTGGCGTCTTCGCCGGCATCTTTCAGCTTTTCGTGATCACGCATATTGAGAGCATCACCCACCTTGTCTCCAACCTTTTCAACGGGCGTTTCTTCCTTGCTGCAAGCTGCCATGCTGACGCTGGCACCAATCAATAGTGCGGTCATAAGTACTGCTTTGCTGGTTTTGAAAGCATCCATCGGTAATCTCCGTGAGCGAATAGTCGCGGCTTAGGGTAGCTCATATGGATAGATTGCATCGTGCGGTAGCCCACATCCAACAAGCGGCGATTACGTCAGCGAATACACCGGCACAGGCTCTGCAAAGCCTTTGAGTGGTTCTGGTGCGCGATCTTGCACAGCGAGATCACTTTCAGCAACCAATGCTCTGCGTGTGCCTTCATCCAGAAGCACTTCACCATCTTCTGCACGCTGACACAGGCGCGCTGCCAGATTGACGGAATTTCCAACCGCTACATATTCCAAACGCCCCGCGCCTTGAATAGCGCCGATGGTGGTGGCACCAGTCGCTACGCCGACACCTAAACCCAGTTCATCTGATTGCGCACGCAGAAGTGGACGCGCCAATCGCATGATGTCTTGCGCGAGCGCAATGGCTACAGATGCTGTGTCTGTTAATGGCACGGGCGCGCCGACCAGAATCAAGATGCCGTCGCCTGCATGATCTTTGACGGTGCTTTGATGCGCGTCGGTAACTTGGCCGACTGCTTTGTAGAAGGCTTCTAGTAAATCGACGACCTGTGATGAATCGCGATCTCTTGCATAGGCGGTGAAGCCACGGATATCGCACACCACAACAGAGATACGTCGACGCTCGCGATGTAACAGCGCGCGCGGATCTTCGGCACGCATCATTCGTGCGACTTCAGGAGAGATGAACTGGCTCATGAATTTTCCGCGTTCACTCTGGATGATGAGATAGCGAACGGAGCCATAGAGGAAGATCAACAAGCCAACGGTGAGCGATAGCGTGAGCCAGTGTTGGTTGAGGATCAGTGACACTAGTAAAAACGGCGCAGCGATGAGCAAAGCGCGCAAGCGAACGGATTCGGCGCGATCGGACTGCACGAAGAACAGGATGATGATGGCGATGCTGGAGAGCAGCATGGAGACGCCGAGAAACGGCATGAACAGCGCAAACTCCAATCCGCTAGTGCGAACAAAGCCTGTGTGATTGGCAACCGCAAGGTCTGGCGCAATCATCAAATAACCCAGTCGCATCAAACCAAAGATAACGATCAAGCCCTGCGAAATGCGGAAGAGCACATTGACCGCTTTGCGCCAGCCACCGACAACTGAGCTTTCACCAATACGCCGTCCCCATTCGATACCGGCGAGGATGGCGACGGTTTCAAAAATTGCGCCCAGGGTTTCGATCCAAAACGGCGGCAACAATCCAGCATTGCGCACAACACCGGAGATCAAGACATCTGGAGCAATAACACCCATCGCCAGCGCGAGTGCACGCGATGCGCGACTGCGTGGATCAGTAACAAAAACAATAATCGCCAAGCCCAAGCTGAGCAGCGCGACGATTAAAAATGAGAGATCCAGATCCTGCATGGCATGGGGCGAGTAATGAATTGAATACATGCTGACAGATTT
>JAZKEM010000127.1:0-10865 GCA_040387055.1 Pseudomonadota bacterium
AGATTGAGAACAGCACCGCGCGCGATGTTTACGACGTGATTCGCTCTACACCCAATGCCAGCTGGCACGACAGTGATCTCGGCCTCAGCACCATTACGCTGCGCGGCATCGGCAGCTATGGCGCAAGCCAAGTGGGTAGTGGAACGATTTACGGCACGGCCACCGCTATCGTGCTCGATGGCGTCGCACTGCCACGCGCAGCGATGGGTTTCTCTGATCTGTCAGCGTTTGATCTTGATCAGGTCGAAATCTTTCGCGGCCCGCAATCCACCAGTCAAGGTCGCAACGCGATGGCTGGCGCTGTCATTCTCAACACCGCTGAGCCGGAAGTGGAAGATGGTTTCTACCCGGCAATCCGTGGCCGCGTCGCTGCAGGCAATCATGCGGCTTATCAAGGCGCCGCCGTAGTCGGTGTAACGCTGTGGCCTGACAAACTGGCTGTGCGCATCGTCAGCGATCATCGCGCCGACAATAGCGACATCCACAACACCACTCGCGAAGATCCGCACTGGGCAGGCGATGCCAGCCATGGCACCCGACTGCGCGCCAACTTCACACCCTTCGGTATCGACGGCGCTTATCAGGCCTTGGCCAGCATTGGCGATATACGCCGAAGCAATGGCAACCGTTACGTTGAGCAAACAAACGAGTCGAAGCGCGAAGCAACGGCTGACGAACCGAGTTACGTCGACAGCAAGTCACGGCTTTATTCGTTGGACCAGCGCCTGAAGCTTGGCGAAGACTGGCACCTGCGTTCGATCAGCGCCTATGCACGCTCGACCACACTATTGCACCTCGATGTTGACTACAGCGCTGATGCCGATGGCTTCATCGCACAGACCGCCAACTCGAATGCGTTCTCACAAGAACTCCGCGCCACTTTCGATTACGACAACTGGCGCGGCACTTTCGGTCTTTATTATTTCAAGGGACTGGATGGTGAAGCCTCAACCGGCAAGACCGCATTACTTGCGCTGCTCAACGCAACCGGCCTCTGTCCTCTTGAGGCGCTTTGCAATCTGCCTGTCGGCAACGTACTGGTCGATGGCGATGCACCTGCGCGCATTCAGAACAAAGCCATCTTTGGTGAAGTGGATTGGCACGCGACTGAAGCGCTGACCTTGACTGCAGGCCTGCGTCTGGATCACGAACAAAACAGCCGACGCGTCGCTAGCTATTTCAGCGGTGACAATCCCGCTACGCAGGCCGGCGTGCTGTTGCTACAGACTCTAAAAGTGCTCGGCCCGAATGGCGAGACCAATGTCGGCCGCAGCTTTTCCGCGCTGCTGCCCAAGATCGCGGCCAGCTATGAGCTATTCCATAACGGTTTTATCGGTGCCGCTTACGCCGAGGGTTATCGCCCCGGTGGTGAGGGCTATAACTATGGCTCCGGGCGTCGCTATAGTTTCGATGCTGAGCGAACGCAAAATTACGAACTATCTTTCAAAGGTAGTTTCCGAGCGTGGAAGACGCAGTACGCCTTGAATCTGTTCCGCATCGATTGGAGCGACATGCAGGTTCCCGTCGGCAGTCTGCTCGACAGCTATATCGCCAACGCCGGCAACTCCCGCATTAACGGCGGCGAACTGGAAGTGAGCACTTCGCCCTTCAAGCAACTACGTATCGTCGGCGGGCTCGGCATCACTCGTGGTCGCTTCATCGACTTTGTCAGCACCGCCGGCGATTTCAGTGGCAACCCTCTGCCGAAGGCGCCCAAGTATTCAGGATCGCTTGCGCTGGAGTGGAGCCCGTTGAGAAACATCTTGATCCGTCCTGAAGTGCAGCGCACGGGATCAAGTCCGGCGCAGTCCGACAATAAGCCCGGGCATCAGATTACCGGCTACACACTGCTCAATCTGTCGCTGCGCTGGAACGAAGGCAATGTCGGCCTGTTCTTCAACGGCAGCAACCTGACTGATCGCAACTATCGCCAGGATGCCGCTACACCCGGCCTCGGCGGCGGTGACGTCGCTGCGCTCGGCTACGGCCGCAGCTTGATGGGCGGCTTGGAATTTCAATTCAAATGAGCATCACAGTACGTGAACTGAATCTCCTGACTTGAATTACGAATTTTAAAAATGGAAACGCTCCATGCAAGCAAACTCGCAGCGTAGCCGCTGGTTCCGCCTCAACATCTGGCTGCACCGCTGGACTAGTCTGGTGGCAACACTGCCATTCTTGGTGCTGTGCCTCACCGGCACCGTGCTGATATTTCATGAAGAGATTGATGACGCGCTCGGCGTTGTGCCGGTTTCTCAGGGCACTGCTGACTCGCAACACCACGCGCTCGCAATCGGTGTGGCTAAAGCGCAGGCCGCGTTTCCGAATGATCGGGTGCTCAGCGTCGGCCTTGACCCTGATCATCATCCTGGTGTGCAACTGATTGTTACTGCGCCCAAAGGCGATACCAGTTTCGATAATGCGCAGCTGCGCTTTGCCGACCTTGCGACGGGTGAATTGCTGGGCGAATTGGATCCAGCGAAAACGCTGACTGGATTTTTGTTGGAGCTGCACGCGGAATGGTTTCTTGGCCCGATTGGTGAATTGATTGGTGCCTTGATTGCGCTATTGGTGCTGATCTCGCTGCTGTCGGGTCTTGTTGTTTACGCGCCTTATGTTAAGCGCATCGCCTTCGGTGTATTGCGCCGCGGTCGTGGCACGCGTTTGCTGCAACTCGACATGCATAATTTTATTGGCGCCGTTGTTCTCGGCTGGGCGCTTGTAGTGACGTTGACCGGTTTTCTGTTGGGCTTTGGTACGGTTGCCATCGGGATTTGGCAGATGACGGAACTGGGACATCTGCGTGAATTTGCCGAGCGCATGGAGCCGGTCAATGCGAATCAGCCGCCTGTCGATGTTGATCGCGCACTCGCAGCGGCACAGTCTGCAGCCGCGCCGGGTTGGCATGTGCAGTCAGTTATTTTTCCGGGCACTGATTTCTCGACGCCGCGTCACTACACGGTGCTACTGGGCGGCAGCGAAGGACTTGATGAGCGTATGTTTGGTGTTGTCATCATCGACGCTGCGACTGGCGAAGTCGCGCTGGTTCCTAAAGTCCCCATTTATCTGAAGGCGATTGCCGTATCAGAGCCACTGCATTTTGGTGATTACGGCGGTTTGTCGCTGAAGATTCTGTGGACGATTTGTACTTGGTTGACCTTGTTCATCACCGCTAATGGTGCGTGGCTGTGGTGGGATCGTCGCCGTCGTCGCGCGCCGAAATCTGTTGGAGCTGAGGCATGAGCAATACGTCGGCAATAAAGACTATTCGCAAAGGTCAGCGCACGACGCGTCTCGTTGTGCTGTTGGCTTTGTTGAGTGCTGGCAGCATCGCCGGCATGCTGCTCAGTGATGGCTTGTGGGATGTCATTTTCTTTTTGTTGGCCACCTTGCCGCTAATCTTCGGCGCTTGGCAGGCTTATGCATTGCGCACGACTTCAATCAAGAAGCCCGCGCGCAAGCTGGAGAAATAATATGAGCGACACGATTGATGATGTTCACGCGCTAGAAGCCTGCATCGGCAAGACGCCGGGGCCGATGCATTTGAAAGTAATCGATCATCTCGATCACGGTGCGCTGCACTGGATCGCGTCCTCATCATTGTGCTTCGTTGCTTTCGGTGATGGCGCTGGTATTGCCATTACCCTTGGCGGCGATGAACCCGGCTTCGTTCGTGCAACTGATCCGAAGCGACTGATATTGCCTGTTGCATCGCTGGACGATGCGCATCTGGCGAAAGTGGGCCAAGGTTTTGGCGCTTTGTTTCTGACGCCCGCTGTCGGTGAGACCTTACGCGTTAATGGTCGTGTTCTTGCGGTCAGCGAAGTTGAGATCGAGATCGCCGTCGAAGAATGCTATGTGCATTGTGCGAAAGCGCTGATCCGTTCGAATTTCTGGTCAGCATTGCCACACTCAGAAATTTCAAATGATCCTGCACAATTTCTTGCTCAGAGCCGACTCATGGCGCTCGCAACAATCGATCAGCAAGGACGCGCAGATCTGAGTCCCAAAGGCGATCCTGCTGGCACGATGCTACGTTTGCATGAAGGTGCAGTTTGTTACGCGGATCGTCCCGGCAATCGTCGCGCCGATAGTTTTCGCAATATTCTTGTACAGCCGCGCATCGCAGCCGCCGCGTTGATTCCGGGCTCAACGCAGATTGCGGTGATGTCTGGTGTTGCGCGGATCACCACTGATTCTGCGATGCGCGCGGGCTTTGCTGTCGATGGTAAAACGCCTTTGCTCGCGACCTATATTGAAAAGCCGCAGCTCGTCATACGCGAAAGTGCAGCGTTGCAGCGTGCGCGTCTGTGGCCAGTGACGGCACGTGCTGAAGGCATTGATCCTGCGGCAATGTTAGTCGCGCACGTAAAGGCCAATAAAACGAACGGTATTCAGGCGACGTTAGTGCGCACCGTATTGTTGGTGCCAGGCTTGATGGAAAAAGGCTTGAAGCAGGACTACAAAACCAATCTCTATTGAGAGGGCTCAGGCGATGCCTGAATCCAGCAGCATGCCGAGCCCAATCAAAAACAGCATCAACGCAAAAGCGCGCTTAAGTGCTTTGGGTGGAAGCGTGTGTGCCAGACGCGCGCCGATTGGTGCGGTCAGAACGCTGGCACTTGCAATGCCGACGAAGCCAGCGAGGCTGACATAGCCCAAGGTCCAAGTAGGCAAATGCGCTTGTCCGTGACCTGCCAGCATGAAGCCAACGGCGCCAGCCCAAGCGATGGGCATTCCCGCGGCGGCGGCAGTGCCAACTGCTTCACGCATGCTGATGCCGCGCAGTGATAGATATGGGACCGTCAGTGAACCGCCACCAATGCCAATCAGCGCAGCGAGGATGCCGATAATGCCGCCAGCACTCAGTAGTTCGATGTTGCCGAGTGGTCGTGGGATGCGAGGAGTTTGTGGTTTGAGATCGAGCCACATCTGCAGCGCTACAAGCAGGGCGCCAACGCCAACAATTTTCTTCAGTGCGTTACCCGTCAAAGCATCGGCGACAAAGCCACCCATAATGGCGCCAGCCACCAAGCCCGGTGCAAGGCGCTGCAAGATGGGCCACAACACGCCAGAACGCTTGTGGTGTGCGAAGGTCGAAGAGATGGAGGTTGCCGAGATGACGGCGAGTGACGTACCAATGGCGAGCTGCATGACAACGCTGGCATCAACGCCATGGCGCGGCAACAGCCAAGCCAGCGCTGGCACGATGATCAGGCCGCCGCCGACCCCAAATAATCCGGCCAGGACGCCTGCAACCGCGCCGGTAGCGAGAAAAATTACAAGCTGTTCCATTGAAGCCCTACAATCCGTTCATTACGCGAATCGTACATGAACCCGGAGGCGAGCCATGAAACTACTGACCCGCGGTCTTGCACTCTTGTTATGGCTGCCTGCATTGGCGATTGCGCAGAATGACACTGCAGCAACGCGCGCCGAATTTGCGGCAACGCTAACTCGCATTGAAGCGGGCGAAGCAGATAGCGCAGATTCCAAAGCACTGAGCGATTATCTGTTGTATCCCTACATCGCTGCTGCGCGCCTGCAACGGGATCTCAAAAAAGCGACAACAGATGAAACCAATGCACGCGCGCAAAATTTTGTAACGACTTATTCAGCATGGCCCATCGCGCGCGATATCCGTAGAGCATGGTTACAAAGTTTGGCGCAGCGTGAAGCCTGGCCTGCATTCATTGCCGCCTATAGCCCAGACGTCGCCGATGATAGTTTGCGCTGCCAGCAATTATTGGCGCGCATCAAAACCGGTGAAGATGCAACGCTGCGAGATGATGCGATCAAGATTTGGTTGACCGGCCAGAAAATGCCGCAGGTTTGTACGCCAGCATTTGATTGGTTGCGACAGCAAAATTTGATCACGTCGGTGCTTGCCGAAAAGCGCGCACGCCTTGCGCTCGTGGCGGGCAATGTCGAACTCGCGGAATACATGACACAGATGGTGCCGTCTGAACGCGCGCGACCCTTGTTGCGTTGGGCCCGATTGATTCGCTCACCACGCGATGAACTCAAGATCTTGATTGCTAATCCTAATGAACCTGTTGAGGCGGACGCGCTGCTTGATGGGTACTCGCGCTTTGCGCGCAAAAATCCTGAAGATGCTTTGCAGATTTATCCTGCCTTATTGAGCTCGCAGCAGTTGCAGGGTGATGCGGCAGTGCCATACACCGTGGCATTGGCGCTAGGTCTTGCATGGTCTCGTTTGCCTGAGGCGGTGGAATATTTCAAACGGATTCCGGAGTCTTTTGCTGATGATCGCGTTCAAGAGTGGCGCGTTCGTGCTGCGCTTTGGAATGGTGAGTGGGAATTGGTGCGCGAGTGGACTGCACGCTTGCCGAAGACGTTCGCAATGCAAGATCGGTGGACTTACTGGCGCGCACGCGGACTCGAACAAAACAAAGAGACACGTGAGCAAGCACTGACGATTTACCAAGGCTTGGCCGCGAAGAATAATATTTTCGCCGTGCTGTCGTCTTGGCGTTTAGGTCGTGCGCATACGCCGTCACCACAGCCGCAAGTGTTAGACGTTGCTGCGCAAGTGACATTGCAACTCGACGAGACGCTGTTCCGAGCGCACGAACTGCATATGGCGGGACGCGATACTTGGGCGAGTGGCGAGTGGCGCAAGGCATTGGAAGGTGCGACACCCGCGGTGCGTGTGCAGGCCGGCATCCTCGCATCAAATTGGGGTTGGCATTCGCAGGCCATCACTACCTTGGCTGCGGCTTCTGCCTACGATGATTTTGCGCTGACCTATCCATTGGTCTATGAGCCGCAGGCGCTGAAAGCGCAGACAGTGAGCGGTTTGCCCGCTGCATGGATTAATGGCGTGATGCGGCAAGAGAGTCTGTTCAATCCGACGGCAGTTTCTCCAGCAAACGCCTATGGTTTGATGCAACTACTGTTGCCAACTGCGCGTGGTGTTGCCAAGCGTTGGAATCAAGTGGTTCCTACGCAAGAAAGTTTGTTTGATCCAGAAACCAATTTGCAGTTAGGTGCGGCCTATCTGCGCGAGATGCGTGATAAGTGGGATGGCAGTCTCTTGTTGGCCCTGGGGTCTTACAACGCAGGTCCTAATGCCGTGGCGCGTTGGTTGCCACCGCAGACAATGGATGCAGATATCTGGATGGAAAACGTTCCGTACAACGAAACGCGCAGCTACATTCAGAGGATCATCTGGCACATTGCCGTGTTCGGTTGGAAAGAAACCGGCAAGCCGCAGGATCTTTCAAGCGTGCTGACGCCGATCAGCAAAGCGGTGCCATGAAGAAATATCTCATCGGCGGTGCCGTGCGCGATGCCTTGCTTGGCCTGCCCGTGCGCGAGAAAGACTGGGTGGTGACGGGTGCTACGCCGGAGGAAATGGCAGAGCAGGGTTATCGTCCGGTCGGCAAAGATTTTCCGGTGTTTCTACATCCTCAAACAAAAGAGGAATATGCGCTGGCCCGCACTGAGCGCAAGACCGCGCGTGGGTATCGCGGTTTCGCATTTCATGCAGGCCCAGAAGTAACACTTGAAGATGATTTGATTCGACGCGATCTCACTGTCAATTCCATTGCACAAGATGCTGATGGCACGCTGATTGATCCTTATGGCGGGCAACGTGATCTGCAAGCGAAAGTTTTGCGGCATGTATCGCCTGCGTTTTTAGAGGACCCAGTCCGCATTCTGCGCGTGGCACGCTTCGCGACTCGTTTTGCGCCTTTGGGTTTTCGTGTGGCTGAAGAAACCATCGCGCTGATGCGGCAGATGGTTGCTGATGGCGAAGCTGACGCGCTTGTCCCTGAACGCGTTTGGCGCGAGTGCGAACGTGCGCTGATGCATGAGCAACCGAGCACATTTTTTTATACCTTGCGCGAGTGCGGCGCGCTGGCGCGTGTAATGCCAGAGATCGACGCGCTATTCGGTGTGCCACAGCGTGCGGACTATCATCCTGAGATCGACACTGGCGTGCATACGCTGATGTGCATTGATGTCGCCGCAAAGTTGAATGCTCCGCTGGAAGTGCGCGTAGCTGCTTTGTTGCACGATCTGGGCAAGGCCATTACACCGCAATCCGAGTGGCCAAGTCACCGCATGCATGAGGCGCGTGGCGTGCCGCTGGTGGAGAAGTTCTGCGCACGGTTGCGCGTGCCATCGGATTATCGCGATCTCGCTGTGCTGGTGACGCGCGATCATCTCAATGTGCATCGCTGTGCAGAGCTACGGCCGCAGACCTTGTTGGAGTTGCTGGAACGAATGCAGGCTCTGCGCAAGCCAGAAGTTTTTGAGCAGGCACTGCAAGCATGTTTAAGCGATGCGCGTGGCCGCAAGGATTTTGAGCAGGATGAATATCCGCAAGTGCGTTATCTGCAAGCCGCTGCGGAAGTCGCGCGGGCCGTGCAAGCCAAAGATGTGATGGCTGCAGGCTTTAGCGGTGTGAAAGTGGGTGAAGAGTTGAAGGTGCGACGTGTTGATGTACTCAAAGCCTGGAAGGCACAACAGACAATCTTGCGCTAATACTTTACAGCGCTGACCCTTAGAAACAGAAAAGCCCCGATCACTTTCGTGATCGGGGCTTTTTGTATTAACGGCTACTTACTTCAGAACCTTGAACTCGACGCGACGGTTTTCGGCGCGACCAGCTGCGGTCTTGTTGCTAGCAACTGGTTTGGTCTCGCCGTAGCCTTGCGACTGCAGACGTGAACCGTCGATGCCGCTATCAACCAAGTACTTCTTGGCAGATGCAGCACGTTCTTTCGAGAGCTTCAGGTTGTAAGCATTCGAAGCGGTGGAGTCGGTGTGACCATCAATCTGCAGATTCATCGACGGCTGACCCTTCAGGCCGGCAACAATCTTGTCGAGTGATGCTTTAGCTTCGGTGGTCAACACAGCCTTGTTGGTTTCAAAGGTGATGTCGCGCAGAACGATCGATGCAGCCTTGATCGCGCAGCCCTTCTCATCAACCTTCATGCCGCGTGGGGTGTCTGGGCACTGGTCGTTGCCGTTGAGCACGCCGTCATTGTCGTTATCCGTCGGGCCGACTGGAGCGACAACTGGCGCTGGTGCTGGAGCCGGTGCTGCAACTGGCGCCGGAGCAGGCGCTGGTGCTGCAACTGGGACTGGCACCGGAGCCGCGCGACCACCCAAGGCGAACTGCACGCCGGCACTGATGCGGGTATCCAGAATGTGGCTGCGAGCAGGATTGTAGTCATCGTTGAAGATGGCGTAACGACCGGCTTCAACACGCAACGCTGCGCTGCGCGAGTTGTTGAGGGCGATCAGGAAACCACCGCCAGCGTGAGCCACGCCACTGGTCTTGTTGCCAATAATTGCGGTGCGGTCATTTTCAGCGCCACCGCCGATCGAGATGAACGGAGCCACTGCAACATTGCGCGAGAACGGGAAGACGTTGAAGTTAACGCCGCCGCCCAATGCTTTGTCGTAGCCATTCGCGTAATTGCGATCAGCACGCAGACCGTACAGATTAATTTCAGGAACAAAGTACGAGTTAACCGGGAAGCCGAACAGCAAGGTGCCGCCGAAGCCGTCATCGACGCCGCGGTCTTGGTCGGGGAACAAATAGGTTCCCATGATGCCCATGTAAGGAGTGTTGTTTGATTCGGCGGCGATGCCGACAGTTGCGCTGCCTGCAAGAAGCGCGGCGGCTAATAGTTTGTGCCCTGAGGTAATTTTCATGGTGTTTTTTCCCTGCTGATAAAAAGGACGGACAGCAAATTCGCAAAAGGTATTGGGGGCCTTTTGACGATGAGCCATTAATGAATATACGCCCGGCTAATGTAGGTTGCGAGCCTGAACGCTAGCTGAATTGACGACCGTAAATCTGCGCAGGAGGTTAAGGGGCTTTAATGCGTCTGACAATGGACATAAATCACCTAATGTGGCCTAGCGCACATAGGTCAGTGAATAAAAAGTAGTAGGCCCGCACCCAACGCAATTCGATACCAAGCGAACACCGTGAAGCGATGTGTTTGGATATAGCGCAGCAGCCATTTCACGACGACAAAAGCGGTGATCGTTGAAACAACAAAGGCGATGCCCAGATCGTTCCAGTCCTCTCCTGCAAAGCCGCCATTTTTATACTGTTTGAGCGCAGCGTAAGCGGTGGCGGCAAACATGGTGGGAATGCCAATGAGAAAGGAGAAGTCAGCTGCTGCGACGCGCGACTGACCCGCGAGCATTGCTGCGAAAATTGTCGCAGCAGAACGTGACGTGCCCGGAAATATTGCGGCCAACACCTGCGCCAGACCTGCCCAGATTGCGGCCTTCCACGTTAGTGGCTCGTCATTGACCGGATAGTCGCGTCGTTCGATCCACAGAATGACAACGCCGCCGATGATGAGCGCCCAAGCCACTGGGGCGATGCTTTCGGGCAATTCGAGCCCGAGGGATTTGGCGGTAAGCCCGCCAACTACCGTAATCACAAAGGCGACTGCCAGCCGCAAGAGGTAATCGCGATTGGTGGGTTGCGTGCAGTGAATGCACATTTCCCACAGGCGGCGCCAATAGATGAACACTACGGCGAGAATCGCGCCGGCCTGAATTGCGACATTGAACAGCTCTGAGCGATGTCCCAGCCATTGCTCGGCGATCAGCAAATGACCAGTGCTGGAAATAGGCAAAAATTCAGTGATGCCCTCGATGATTCCGAGGAGGATGACTTGCAGAAGATCTGTCACGGCAGGAGTCCGGCGTTAGACTGGCAGTGGAAATATATTGGCAAGAAGGATACTTGATGAACCCTATAAAAGTCGCATTAGTGACCGGCGCCGCGCGTCGTATCGGTGCCGCGATTGTGCGCGAGCTGCATGCCGAGGGCTGGAATGTTCTGATCCACTACCGCGGTTCAG
>JAZKEM010000128.1:0-3430 GCA_040387055.1 Pseudomonadota bacterium
GCCAAGCGCTAACAGCACGATTGATTTTATGACCCTGCTGTCCAAGGGCGGTCGTCAGGTTGCTTCTTACAGCCGTGACAAAGCTCCGAAGGATTGGAGTGCTGCTCAGGTAACGACGTGGAATGCTGAGAGAGCGAACTACGGTATGGGCAGCTATACCAACAACACGATCGAGAACCGCGATCTGTTGTATGTGCTGGGCTCCAAAATCATCGGACAGGATCTGCGTAACATCTTCTTCATGTATGGCATCCCCTTGACGCAAACGTCACTCGATTCGGTTGCCAGCCTCAACCTCTGCGTGGCACAGCAGAAGTACTACCAGTTGGCTGCAGACAAATCGAACCAGCCTTCGACCGGCACATGGGGCTCGTTGGAGTCGGTCCAAACACCTGTGGTCTTGAACAAATGCTCGTCATGAGCGGGCATCCATCACTGCCCGTGTAATTTGATGATCTGGCGGGCCAATCGGCCCGCCATTTTTATTGCTGCCTTAATTCAGATGGCATCAGCAGAAGTAGTCGAGTACTGTGCAAGCTGGTTTTTAATGAAGCGATTGCGGCGTTGCCATAATCGAGAAAGCTTGAAATGCGCCATCATCGTGTTGGCGCTTACACAGGGAATGTGACTCATGTCGAAGATCCTGCATAAGACGGGAGAGTTGTGTTTTGAAATCGATCACGCGCAATCGATTGAGCAAGTGCGTGTGGCGCTTAAGCACGCTACGAGTGTTTTTGGCGCATCTTTCTTTTTCGTTGTTTTTCGCAGTGGCAAATCAATTTCGCCGCCTGTGCAGTTGGTCATCACCAACTATCCCAAACGCTTTCAACAATATTTTGATCAGCAGCGTGCGATTGAATTCGATCCGATCGTGATGCATGCGCTGACCACCACCGGCGCGTTTCGTTGGGATGGTAAGTACCGCTCAGAAAAAGAACTTGCGCTGCAACGCGAGTGCATTGCTAACGGAATGGAATTTGGATTTTCCTGTGGCGATCGGGGTCCTGATGGATCGCAGTTGCTGCTGTGCTTCTGCGGCAAAAAGCCCATTGCGCCAGAGCCAGCGGACTGGGATCACACGGCCTCTGCATCCGTGATGTTGGCATCACTGGCACACCGCACATTGACTCGCATCGCCAAGCGAGGCACGTCTGCTGGATCAACAGGAAAATCGAAACTCACCATTGCAGAGCTTCAGGCTCTGCAGATGACCGCATCAGCGATGACTGCGAAACAAGTCGCTGGCATGCTCGGCGTAAAACCGGAGACTGTCCGCTACTACCTGAGTCGCGCTGCGGCAAAGCTCGGCGTCGAAAGTAGTCGAGAGGCCGTCGCAAAAGCATTGGCAGACGGCCTCGTCGAGACGCGTGTATTTCCGATGGTCGGATTTTCCGAAAGCGCCTCCGACATCGAGGAGTAGGGTGCGCCGTGCGCACCGGAGAGCCTCGCCCGTAGAGTTGAATGGTGCGCGCAGCGCACCCTACGCCGGTCGTACCAGACCGCGTGGTTGTACAGCGCCCAGATCGAGATGAGTCATCACGCCGGGCTTGGCGTCACACACCGCCGGGATCGCTGTGGCGCCGAGCAGCGCTGTCCAAGGCAAACCGTGGAAAGGTCTGCGTCCATCGGACTCGACGCCGCCCATCAATCGCAATTCAAGCGGTGGATCTCCATGGATGACGACGCGATAGCAGCTGTCGCCGTTGTCCCATTTCGGTTCGACGTTGTCGCCCATGGTCCAGTAGAAGTGATAAACGATTAGCGGCGCGCCTTCGCACCAACCGGTCCACTCGTAGTGTTGACCTGCGACAGTTCCTTTCTTGATGACGCCGTTTGGGTAGGGAATGTCTTCGGTCGCTGCAGAAACTTCGAGTCGTGTCGTAACCTTCTCAATCTTCTTGCCCAATCCTTCTGCAACCGTGTTCATCGATTGCTGGAAGTGACGTGGCGCTTCGGCTGAGCGGCTTGGCTTTGCGAGTAGATCGACTGGATCACGACCGAAGCCCATCACCTCGACGTAGATCATCGGGTTTCTGAGCTTGTCGATCACTTCAATCACTTCGATGCGATCAATCCGGTTCATCAAGCGCGTCAAGGTCAGCGGCAGGATGTCGCCGGAGAAACCGGGATGAATGCCGCAGCCGTGATACGAGGTGCCGCCGTCTCGGCAGGCTGCATCAATCTTGTCGAAAGCTTCCGTAAACCATTCGTTGGGCAGGAATGGTCCAGCGGGTGACACAACATTTTTACCAGAGCGCAGCAGGCGGCAGACCATGTCGACGTCCTGTCGCTGCGGCGAGAACAGCACGCAATCGGCTTTCAGCGCGATGATCTTTTCGACATCGTTGGTCGCGATCACGCCGGTCGCGGGTAGGTCAACCAGTTCGCCCGCATCCTTGCCCACTTTCTCTGGATTGGTGACGTAGACGCCGGCCAGTTCAATGACAGGGTTCTCAATGAAATGTTTGAGCGCAGTCTTGCCGACGGTGCCGGTGGCCCATTGGATCACGCGATATTTTTTCTGTGACATGTGTGAGCTTCCGATTAATTGAGCGAGCGGATCTGGCCGCCATCGACGCGATAGTTGGCGCCGGTGATGAAACCGGACAGCGGACTGGCGAGCATGCAGGTAACAATCGCAAGGTCTTCAGGAATGCCGAGTCGGCCAGCAGGCGGTAGTTGAAAGATCTTGTCTGCCGCCATGCGCGTGGTGATTTCTTCAATCGTCAGATTGTCATCGCCATAACGTTTGCGACCGAAGCGAATCAGGCCGTCGACCATGACCACGCCTGGAGAAACAGTGTTGGCAGTGACGCCGACGCCGTTGAGTGAACCTGCAAGGCTGACAGTGAAATTATTCAGCGCGGCTTTGGCACCGGAATAATCTGCGCCGAGATTATTGGGTTGTACGGCAACGGCGCTGGAGACATTGATGATGCGACCAAACTTGTTCGCGACCATCTCTGGCACCGAAAGCCTGCATAGCCGAACGGCTGCCAGCGTATTGGTGTTGTAGTTGGATATCCAATCTTCGATGCTGATGTCCGCGGGCTTCTTCGAAGAATTTCCGGTGGAACTGCCACCCGCGTTGTTGACGAGGATTTCGATATTGCCGCCAAGCGCAGCGAGTGCTGCGGCGTGGACAGCGGCAGCACCTTCGTCCGTCGACAGATCGCCAATCGCAACGCCTGCAGCATTAATCTCGGAGGCGACCTTCTCAGCGCGTTCGCGATTTCGGCCATGGACAATCACAGCGCAGCCTTCTTGAGCCAGCATGCGAGCAATACCTTCGCCGATGCCACTGCTGCTGCCAGTCACAATCGCGCGTCGGCCCTTGAGCTTGAGATCCATGCTGCCTCCCCATAATTTTTTGTGTCTTGATTATGGTGTGCGCACTTCTCTCAAAAGATGACCGTACGCGCAGCGACGT
>JAZKEM010000129.1:0-12654 GCA_040387055.1 Pseudomonadota bacterium
CAACGCTGCACAGCTCAACAGCATTCAGTTAGGCGACGCAGAGCAATTTCACTTTAAAGGCTGGAACAAAGAAACCGTCTACGGTTATGTCGTCAAACCGTGGAATTATCAGAAGGGCAAAAAGTATCCTGTCGCCCTCGTTATTCATGGCGGCCCGCAAGGCAGCATGGGTAATGACTGGCACTATCGCTGGAACCCGCAGACTTACGCAGGCCAAGGCTACGCTGTCGTCTTTATCGACTTTCACGGCTCAACGGGTTACGGCCAAGCCTTCACTGATTCCATCTCTGGTGATTGGGGCGGCAAGCCGCTCGAAGATCTGCAGAAGGGCTGGAAGTACGCCTTAGAGAAATACGATTTTCTCGATGGCAGCAAAGCCGCCGCGCTCGGCGCGTCTTACGGCGGTTACATGATCAATTGGATCGAAGGCAATTGGCAGGACGCTTTCAAATGTCTGGTCAATCACAACGGCGTTTTCGACAACCGCATGATGACCTACTCCACTGAAGAACTTTGGTTCGACGAGTGGGAGATGGGCGGCGTGCAATATGAAAAGCCTGAGAATTTTGAAAAGCACAATCCAATAAACCACATCAGCAAATGGAAAACGCCGATGCTGGTTATTCATAGCGCACAAGATTTTCGTGTGCCGATGGAACAGGGCATTGGCGCATTCACTGCCTTACAACGTCGCGGTGTTCCCAGTGAGTTCCTGACGTTCCCTGACGAGAATCATTGGGTAGTCAAACCGCAGAACAGTATTCAGTGGCATGAGACGGTGAATGCTTGGCTGAAGCGTTGGATTGGCAGCTAAGAACTTCGCAATAAAAAGCTCGCTTTTGTGCTGCTGCGATACCCGAATCGCGTGCCATAATTGGATTTATGAGGCAGCAAACGTCACCCGCAATGCGGGTTTGGCGCGTTTTATTGTTATTTTTTATAGTATTTAGCTGTTTTTATAGTTATCTACACACATTCAGCATCAACAAAATTCAAGTCTTAACTCCGTGAATCTAAAAATACCCTCAAGCCCCGGTCAGCCCATTACCTGGCGCGGTGCACGCGGCAGTACTGCCGCGCTAACTGCTGCGCGTGCTGCTCAAGCGCATTCAGCATTGGTCACGGTCATTGTTGATGACGAGCAACATGCATACCGATTGGAAGAAGATTTGCGCTTCTTCCTCGGCGGTACGCTGCCGCTGCTGCATTTCCCCAGCAACGAAACCCTACCCTACGACCAGTTTTCACCTCATCAAGAAATTTTGTCTGACCGTCTCGCGGCGCTGTATCGCTTGCCGGAAATGCCACGCGGCGTGCTGCTGCTTACCGCTGATGCTCTCGTTCAACCACTGCCACCGCGCAACTGGTTGGAAGGCCGCAGCTTCATGCTCAAGATCGGCGACAAACTCGATCCACAGAGTTTCCGCGCACGCTTGGTTGCGGCTGGATACAGCAGCGTTAGCGAAGTACAGACGCAAGGCGAGTTTGCTGTGCGTGGCGCCATCATCGATTTGTTTCCGATGGGCTCGGCTGCCGCTTATCGACTCGATTTGTTCGACGACGAAATTGAAACGCTACGAACGTTTGATCCTGAAACTCAGCTCTCATCAGAAAAAGTCACTGAGATTCGCTTGCTGCCCGCACGCGAATTTCCTACTGATAAAGAAGGCATCGACAATTTCCGTCGTCGCTATCGCGAATATTTCACTGGCGATTTAGCGCGCAGTCGCATCTATGCCGAGGTCAGCAAGAACTTGATGCCCGGCGGCATTGAATCCTATCTACCCTTGTTCCACGCAGAGACAGCTTGTCTGTTCGACTATCTGCCGCAGAACACACTGATATTGGAACTTGCCGATCTCTCTGCTGCGCTGACTGAAGATTGGCGTCAAATCGAAGAGCGCTTTGAACGCTATCGCGGCGACATCGAACGCCCATTAATGCGTCCCGCAGATTTATTCCGCGACCCGGCTTCAACACTCGCACGTCTGCAAGATTATCCGCATGTGCGTTATCGCCATGACGAAGGCGAAGAGTTGCATTGCGTACCTTTGCCGACTGTCGCTGCAGATATCAAAACGCACTTGACTGAGTCACAAGATCGCGTGTTGTTCGTTGCCGAGTCTGCCGGACGTCGCGAAGCATTTTTGGATTGGCTCAAACCAATGGGCCTGCTCCCGCGCTTGCACGAAAGCTGGCCTGATTTTGAAACCGATCGCAATCGCTACGGCATTACGCTTGGGCCGCTGCAAGATGGCTTCCGCATTGCTGACGAAAATCTAAGCGTAATTTCAGAGGCGCAGGTCTTCGGCCAACGCGCACCAGCGCTCTCGCGCAAGCGCATGAAGGTTCGTGATCCCGAAACAATCCTTCGCGATCTCTCAGCGCTATCGATTGGCTCACCGGTTGTGCACGCACAACACGGCGTCGGTCGCTATCTTGGATTGCAACTGCTTGAGGCAGGCGGCACGGAGTCTGAATATCTTGTTCTTGAATATTCCGGCGGCGATAAACTTTATGTGCCTGTCGGTTCACTCTCACTGATTCATCGCTATACCGGCGCTGAAGATGCGCAAGCGCCATTGCACAGTCTCGGCTCTGAACGCTGGTCCAAGGTTCAAGCCAAGGCACGTGAAAAAGCACACGACGTTGCTGCGGAACTTCTGCAAATCCAGGCACGCCGTATGGCACGTCCTGGCATGGGCTTGGAAATCGATTGGGGCGACTACAACGCGTTCTGCGAAGGTTTTCCGTTTACACCAACACCCGATCAGCAAACCGCAATTGAATCTGTACTGGCCGACTTGCAAGCCGAAAAATCAATGGACCGCGTGGTTTGCGGTGACGTTGGCTTTGGTAAAACCGAAGTCGCGCTGCGTGCCTGCTACGCCGTTGCACGTGCAGGCCGACAAGTTTGTATGCTCGCGCCAACCACGCTGCTGGTACAGCAACATGAAAAGAATTTCCGCGATCGCTTCTCCAATATTCCCGTTCGCATCGGCGCACTCTCACGCCTGCGTACCGCCAAAGAGCAAACGGCGATGCTCAAAGAATTGGAAGAAGGCAAACTCGATATCGTTATTGGCACGCATCGTCTCTTGCAAGAAGACATCAAGTTCAAAGATCTTGGCTTGATTGTCGTCGATGAAGAGCATCGCTTTGGTGTGCGCCATAAAGAGCGTTTGAAAAATCTGCGCGCAGAAGTGGATTTATTGACGCTGACTGCAACACCGATTCCGCGCACACTCAATATGTCGCTGTCAGGCCTTCGCGATTTGTCGATCATCGCCACACCGCCAGCGTCGCGCATCGCGATTAAAACGACCGTCTCCGAGTGGAGCAATACGCTGGTGCAAGAAGCCTGCTTACGCGAACTCCGTCGTGGCGGACAGGTTTACATCTTGCATAACGAAGTCGCCGACATCGGCGTGTTCGCGCAGAAGATTCAAGAACTCGTTCCCGAAGGCAGTGTGCGTTTTGCACATGGCCAAATGCGCGAGCGCGAGTTGGAACAGGTAATGCTGGATTTCTACCACCAGCGCTTCAATATTCTGGTGTGCACGACGATTATCGAATCAGGCATTGACGTACCAAGCGCCAATACCATTTTGATTGATCGCGCTGATTCACTGGGCCTCGCGCAGCTGCACCAGTTGCGTGGTCGCGTGGGTCGCAGTCATCACCGCGCTTATGCTTACTTGATGGTACCGAGCAAACGCTCCATCACTGCAGATGCACAGAAGCGTCTTGATGCAATTGAAACGCTGGGTGAACTCGGTTCTGGCTTTGCACTTGCAACGCACGATCTTGAAATCCGCGGCGCAGGTGAATTACTCGGCGAAGAACAGAGCGGTCAGATTTCGGAAGTCGGCTTCACGATGTATGCCGATATGCTGGCGCGTGCAGTCAAGGCGATTAAATCGGGTCGACTCAACGACGAACCTTTTGGTCAAAGTGATTGCGAAGTGGATCTGGGTGTCTCCGCACTGATTCCAGAAAGCTATGTGCCAGACGTACACACGCGTCTGACACTGTATAAACGCATCGCCGAAGCCAGCACTGAAAAAGAACTGACTGAACTCAAAGTTGAAATGATTGATCGCTTCGGTTTGTTAACGCCGCAAGTTGATCGCCTGTTCGACGCAGCGCTGCTACGCACGCTTGCTGCTCCACTAGGCATCGCCAAGCTACGTGTTGGTTCACGCAGCGCGACCATCGATTTCGGCAAACAGCCGAAGATCGACACCATGCGTTTGATCAAACTGATTCAAACGCAGCCCAAGACTTACAAGTTGGAAGGCCAAAAGCGTCTGCACTACTACGCCAATCTGGAAAGCGCCGAGAACCGCACCACGCCACTGCTGCTCTTACTGGCTACGTTGTCTGGTGACTCAAGGACTCAAAAACCTTGAACTGACTGCGCCGGCTGTTACAGCCGTGCCGCAGGTCATTTGATGGCATTGCGCCGATCGACGGTACGATTGCCCTGACCGCTGGACGCTATCTGAATCTCGGCGTTGATATGATGTGTACCAATCCGTCCATGTGAGTTTTCGCGCATGAGAATCGGAAAATGATGTGAGATGAATGACATCGCCTTGATAGCTCGAAACAGAGCATCTTGGCTCGCATCAGCAGTATCGGGGGTAACTTTTGCATCAACTGAGGCTTTTTTCTTGACGGCTGTTTCTGCAGCAAAGGTCGCAAGAATTTAGTCGGGTTCACGTTTTTATTGTGAATACAGTTCGAAGCAAATGCATACCTTGGTTGGTAACTCAATCCGTTACCAATCGCGTAACCCGATATTTCTGCTGGAGTGATCACCATGTTCAAAAAAACAGTTGTTCTTACCCTTTCCCTCATCAGTTCGGCTGCGATTGCGCAGGTGGCTGCAACTCTCCCCGTGGTTGGCCCTCTGGTCACCGGCATCGCTAACGGTTTGACCGTGCTGCCAACGACGCCGGGCACTGGCGCTCTGGGCATCACCGCTCTCACCAATGGTGCTGACGGCTCTGGCGTCGGCCAGACGCTCGGCCTCGGTCTTGGCGGCGGCCAGACTCCCGACATCATTGGTCAACAACTTAACAACCGTCTGGTCACTCCTCTTGTGGGCTTAGATGGCAATAACGGCGCCCTCGCTGTTGGCGCCGTTAACGGCAACAACACCACCAACGCTGGCCCTGGCGGCCTCGCGGCTGTCGCCGCGCTTTCAGGTAATGACAATGCCAATGGCGGCGCGATCTCGGCCGGCATCATCAATGGCAACAATACCGGCAACGGCAACCTGATCGGTCTTGGCGTCCTATCCGGCAGCGGCAGCGGCACAGCCAGCGAAGGCCTCGGCGTTGGCGTGCTCAACACAGGTGATCCGCTGTCAATCACCGCTGGCGGCCAGTCCGCAGGTCTCAACACGATCACCAGCCAAGCACAGTCGTCGATTCCAGCAACCCCGCTGCTGCCGGGCATCCAAGTTGGCGGTAGTGAAGTCACCACTTCCAATCCGGCGCTGAATGCTGGCGTGCTGGCCGGTAACAACGCTGGTAATGGCGGCGCCATCGGCGTAGCCGTTCTCTCTGGCGACAACACTGCGCAAAGCTCGGGCTTGGGCGTTGGCGTCCTCAACGGCAGCAATAGCGGCAGCGGTGAAATTGCGGCCGGCGTACTCAATGGCAGCAATTCTGGCAACGGCAATACCCTTGGCGCTGGCGTGCTCAACGGCAACGATTCCGGCAACGGCGGTGTCATCGGCGGCGGCGTACTCAACGGCAGCGGCTCTGGTAACGGCGGCACCCTCGGCGCTGGCGTGCTCAACGAAGGCAACTCCGGCAATGGCGGCGTTGTCGGTGGCGGCGTGCTCAACGGCCCTGGCTCCGGCAACGGCGGCACGGTTGGCGTCGGCGTAGCCAATGGGGCTAACACCAGCGGCGGGAATGGCGGCGGCGATGGCAGCAATTCACCGGGCAACAACGGCACCGGCAACCAGAGCGACGAAGAGGGCGACAAGCTCTGCCCCGCCAGCGACCAGAAGAAAAATCGCAGCAGCAAGTTGAAAGAAACCTGCGTACCGAAGGTCAAGGTCGCACAGAAAAATTAATTTACAACGACTCCCGGCGCCTCTCAGAAAGAGGCGCCGGAAGTTGGCATGGACGCCAGAGCTACAAATCACTTAGGGCATTAGCGTCGATAGGGCAAAAGCCCGGATCGTTATCCAAAGAACAAACACAGGGATAATCATGAGCGTAGAACTACCACCCCCCGCCACACCGCAACAGGGCACTGTCGAGCAACTGCAATCGCAGGCGAGCAGCGGCATCACGGTTGCGTTTCAAAACTATCAGTTGCACGTAGCCGCCAATAACATTCTGGATGAGGCTGCGGTGCAAAAGGCCGTTGCTGCAGCAGACAATCTCTCCAACGCCGTGCGTAATATCGGCGCGGCGGCTTACCTCGCAGGCTATCCGGCGTCGCAGGTCACCTACGCACTTTCCGGCCCCGATCTTTATGTGCTGGTGGTGCCGGGCAAGATCTCTGGCATCCGCGCTAGCGAAGCGTTGAAGCCTTATCTCAACGGCCTCGAAGGCGCCGACCCGATGCGTGACAGCGATCTTGAAGGCAAACGCACACTCGCCAGCATGGCGGCTGACCGCGCTGGCGTGACCGTGTTCCCAGTGTTTGAACCGGACGGCAACGGCGGTCAGGTGCTGGACTTCGAAAAAAATAATCAGCGCAGCGATCCGACCACCATTCGCGTCGAATTCGGCAACCCGGGTAGCCGTTATACCAGCCGCTATTTTGGTGATCTGGAAATTAAAACTGCTTCGGTCTGGGGCGATGAATTCCGCGTGTTTGCACGCGAGGGCTTTCAGCATCTGGATGCCCAAGACAAACCTGGCGATTACCACGAACAAAATGTCGGCTGGAATCGCGTTACACCTTGGGGCGTGTTCGGCGTCAACGGTCGCAATATCAATTACAACTACACTGCTCCTTGTGCTGTCGCCTCGTGCACTCCAGCTACGCTCGATATAAATGGCCGCATCTGGATTGGCGAAGCGCTGTGGTTGTATCCGCTGTACTCCAGCTTCAACAGCCGTTGGACAGTACAAGCCAAAGTAGATCGCACCAGCAAGGAAGGCAAAATTGAGCCCAATCCTGACGTAGGTATCGCAGCTGCGACCTATCAGCGCGAGTTGTATACCAGCGCCGAAGTCTCGACCATCTACTCACGCAACTTCAATCTCGGCTTCAACTGGAACTTCACCGGCGGCGCTGTCGTGCGTAAAGGCTTTGGTGATGACGACGTCAGCATCGCGACTGCGCCGATCCATGGCAATGAAGGCTATCTGCTGTACCGCCCCTCGGCGACGCTGAAGTTGTTCTGGACCGACAAGCTCGTCAGCGGGATCGAAGCCAGCGGCCAGTTCAGCAGCGACTCCGTTCCAGAGCAACAACAGTGGGTGCTGGGTGGCCTCGGCAATCTGACCAGTTCGCTGCCTGGCGTCGTCGTCGGCGACAAGGGTTACCTCGGTCGTTTCTACACTGAGCTCTCGCTACCGATCACCGACAGTCTGAAGATTGTTCCGAAAGCATTTATCGAACGCGGCGCAGCGAGCTACGCCCATCCCTCGAGTGCCGCGCAAGACGGCAACCAAACGCTGACCGATGCCGGTCTGGAAATGGGGCTGAAGTTTGGTCAGTTCGTCGACGCCACTCTGGGCTATGCCAAGAGCATTCAGGACGAGAACATCAGCGAGGCGGTCAAAGCAACTTCAGATGCTCAGCTGTACTTCCGCGTCAGTATCAAAATCTAGTTTTTAGCTGTCATTTGCAAAAAAACCCGCTACGGCGGGTTTTTTTGTAAGGGGATCCCTTACTCAACATGCAGATTGGGATCCTTTAACCATCCGACCAACGGTGTAAAGCAGCGGCCACCCTGTACGTCTATTCCTACTTTTTTGCTCTTGTATAGTAAATAATTCATCATCTACCTGTTGGTAACTCTGTACATTACCGATCTAGTGAACCTGCCCGCTGCTGGAGTGATGATGATGTTCAAGAAAACTGCTGTTTTAACCCTATCCCTTGTCAGCGGCGCTGCGATGGCACAAACCGCTGCAACTCTGCCTATTGTTGGCCCTTTATTGACGGGCGTTGCTAATGCACTTAGCGTTCTGCCAACAACATCAGGTGCAGGTCCTCTCGGCGTTACCGCACTGATCAACGGCTCAGACGGCTCCGGCATCGGTCAGGTTCTTGGCCTCGGCCTCGGTGGCGGCAAGACCCCTAACGTTATTGGTCAACAGCTCAACAACCGCCTCGTGACCCCGCTTCTAGGTCTTGATGGCA
This sequence comes from Pseudomonadota bacterium, assembly GCA_040387055.1. Taxonomy (GTDB): domain Bacteria; phylum Pseudomonadota; class Gammaproteobacteria; order Nevskiales; family Nevskiaceae; genus Stenotrophobium. Next base: position 8,347 of record JAZKEM010000129.1, read on the forward strand.
ACGGCGGCATCCTTGCTGTCGGCGCTGCCAACGGCAACAACACCACCAACGCTGCCGCCAACGGTTTAGCCGCAGTGGCTGCACTCTCCGGCAACGACAACGCCAACGGCGGTCTGGCCGCACTTGGCATCAAGAACGGCAACAACACTGGCAATAGCACCACCGCTGGCGTCGCCGCACTTTCGGGCAACAACGCTGGTAACGGTGGCTTGCTCGGCTTGGGCATCCTCAATGGCAACAACTCGGGCAACGGCGCAGGCCTGCTCGGCTTGGGCATCCTCAACGGCAACAACTCCGGCAATTCAGCTGGCGCTGGCGTCGCTGCACTAAGCGGCAACAATGCCGGCAACGGTACGATTGGCTTGGGCATTCTCAACGGCTCTAATTCAGGCAATGGCCAAGTGCTGGCACTGGCTGCACTGTCTGGCAGCAACAGCGGCCAAGCTTCACAAGGGCTCGGCATTAGCCTTCTGAATGCAGGCGATCCGCTGTCGATCTCTGTCAATGGCAACACGGTTGGCCTTAACACGCTCGCCACCCAAGCACAGGCTGCAATCCCGGTCACGACGATTCTCCCTGGCATCCAGATCGGCGGCAGCAAAGTCACCACATCCAACCCACTGCTCAACGTCGGCGTGTTGGCTGGTGATAACGCAGGCAGCGGCGGCGCCCTCGGCGTAGCACTGCTGTCCGGCAACAACACCGCACAGTCTTCGGGACTGGGCGTTGGCGTGCTCAACGGCAGCAACAGCGCTAGCGGTCCTCTCACAGTGGGCGCATTGAATGGCGCTAACTCCGGCAACGGCACGTTTGTTGGCGCTGGTGTACTCAGCGGCGACAACTCCGGCAACGGCGGCACCATTGGCGCTGGCATTCTCAACACGGCTAACTCGGGCAACGGCGGCGTTATCGGCGCTGGCATCCTCAATGGTCAGTCAACCGGCACCGGCGATAACTCTGGTAACGGCGGCGTGTTGGGCGCAGGCATCCTCAACGGCGCGAACTCCGGCAACGGCGGCGTCATCGGTGGCGGCGTGTTGAACGGTGCCAATTCGGGCAACGGCTTAACCGGCGTTGGCGCAGGCGTGCTCAACGGTGACAAATCGGGCAACGGCTCGATTGCTGGCGCTGGCGTACTCAACGGAGCCGGCTCAGGCAATGGCGACACTCTAGGCGCTGGCGTGTTGAATGGCGCTAACTCCGGCAACGGCGGCGTCATCGGCGGCGGCGTGCTCAATGGCCCCGGCTCCGGTAACGGTGGCGTCATCGGCGGCAACGTCGGCGGCGGTCAGGCTCCTACTCCCAACAATGGCAACCCGGGCAACAACGGCACCGGCAACCAGAGCGACGAAGACAGCCAGTGCTTGTCCAGCGACCAGAAGAAGAACCACGGCAAGAAGTCGAAAGAAACTTGCGTGCCAAAAGTTAAGGTTGCTGCTGCAAAGAATTAATTTGCCGATGAACTCCGGCGCCTCTAGTTACTTAGAGGCGCCGGAAGTGGCACAGACCACACGTCGGAGCTGTAAATCACTTAGGGCATAAGCGGACGGACGAGTGACTCACTCGTACCGCCATCTCAAAGAACAAGCAACAGGGATTGTCATGAGCGTCGAACTACCACCACCCGCCACCCCGCAACAGGGCACCGTCGAACAGCTGCAAACGCAAGCTGGTAGCGGAATCACTGTTCCCTTTCAGAACTACCAGTTGCACGTTAGCGCCGGCGATATTCTTAACGAAGAAACCGTCAAGAATGCAGTTAGTCTTGCCGACAATCTTTCCAACGCCGTGCGCAACATTGGCGCAGCGGCTTACCTTGAAGGCTATCCAGCTTCGCAGGTGACTTACGCACTTTCCGGTCAGGACCTGTATGTGCTGGTCGTGCCAGGCAAGATTTCTGGCATCCGTGCCAGCGAAGCATTGAAGCCTTATCTCAATGGCCTTGAAACCGCTGACCCGATGCGCGATAGCGATCTGGAAGGCAAACGTACGCTCGCCAGCATGGCGGCTGATCGTGCAGGCATTAACGTTTTCCCAGTGTTTGAACCCGATGGCAATGGCGGTCAGGTTCTGGATTTTGAAAAGAACAATCAAGCCAGCGATCCAACAACCATTCGCGTTGAGTTCGGCAACCCGGGCAACCGCTTTGCCAGCCGCTACTTCGGCGATCTGGAAATCAAAACGGCTTCGGTTTGGGGTGATGAGTTCCGCGTGTTCGCACGCGAAGGCATTCAGAATCTCGACGCTAACGGCAAGCCCGGCGACTACCACGAGCAGAATGTGGGTTGGAACCGCGTAACGCCTTGGGGCGTGTTCGGCATCAACGGCCGCAACATCACCTATAACTACACCGCATCTGGCACCACAACTTCTGGCCCATTCAGCACCGACTTGCTCGGTCGCATCTGGGTTGGTGAAGCGCTGTGGCTCTACCCGATCTATTCCGACTTCAACAGCCGTTGGAATGTTCAGCTCAAAGTTGATCGCACCAGCAAAGAAGGCAAGATCGACGCAACCGGCACCACGCCAAGCGCCGTCTACCAACGCGAGCTGTACACCAGTGCTGAAGCATCAACGTCGTATGGCAGCAACTTTGTTTTCATCGGCCACACTTGGAACTTCACTGGCGGCGTTACCGCACGTAAAGGCTTCGGCGACGGCGATACCAATGTTGATCTGACCACTCCGCCAATCCATGGCGATCAGAGCTACCTGTTGTTCCGTCCTGCTGCAACGCTCAAGTTCTTCTGGAACAACAGCATTTCGACCGGCATTGAAGCTAGCGGCCAGTACAGCAGCGACTCCGTTCCAGAACAGCAGCAGTGGGTGCTCGGCGGCATGGGCAACCTCACCAGCGCGCTGCCTGGCGTGATCGTTGGCGACAAGGGTTACTTGGCACGCGTGTTCACCGAAGTGATGCTGCCAATCACCGACGGCTTGGAACTGCGTCCGAAAATCTTTGTTGAACGCGGCTCTGCAACCTACTCCAACCCGAACACGGCTTCTCAGCAGGTTGATGGCGCACAAACGCTCACCGACGCAGGTTTGGAACTCGGCGTTAAGTTCACACAGCTGATCGACGCTTCGGTGTCGTACGCCAAGAGCTTTAACGATAAGAACATCACCGACGCAGTCAAAGATGCATCTGACGCACGTTTGTTCTTCCGCGTAAGCATCAAGATTTAATTTAGATCGCAGCAAATAAAAAACCCGCTTCGGCGGGTTTTTTATTGCTTGTAGGAGCGCCTCTTAGTCGCGATTGGCGCGCTGTACGATGGAGCTATCGCGTCTAAGACGAGGGCATGGATGCCCGAGGTAGCGCAACGCATGGAGCAGTTGCCGAGGCGCTCCTACGGTCATTGCCCATTCAACAACTGCTCAATACGTTGATCCTTGTCCGCCCACAAAGTACCAATCCATTGCTGAAAACGTTCGCGGTACACGGGATCATTCTCGTAATCACCTTCGTAGAATTCATGCGGCACTTCGAGTTGGCGCACTTCTACAATGACTTTGCGTACTCGTCCTGCACAGAAATCCCAGAAGCCTTTAGCGCCATCTGGGTAAACGATGGTGACATCTAACAGCGAGTTGAGTCGCTCACCCAAAGCAGAAACAGTAAACGCAAAACCTCCCGACTTGGGTTTCAGCAAATGTCGGTACGGAGATTTTTGCTGATCATGTTTAGCTGGAGTAAAACGCGTGCCTTCGAGAAAATTCAGCACTAGCGCTGGCTGATTCTTGAATGCCTCACAAGCCTTACGCGTGGTTTCAAGATCCTTGCCCTTGAGCGCCGGATTTTTAGCGACCTGTTCTTTGCTGTAGCGTTTCATGAAAGGGTAATCGAGCCCCCACCATGCGAGCCCAAGTATTGGCACCCAGATCAATTCTTGCTTGAGAAAGAATTTAAAAAACGGCGCGCGTTTTCCGAAAGCGCGCATCAACACGAAGATGTCATTCCAAGTCTGATGATTGGCGCAAACCAGATACTGGCCCTGCGGAGACACGTTCATATTCATGCGCAGATCCCACTCAATGCGCATTAACAGCTGAACCATGATGCTATTGGTCACTGCCCAGTGCTGCGCAAGCCAAGCTGCGGCAACTGAAAACCGATCACGCAACCCGCCGTGAGGTATCAGCACTTTGAACAAGACCATTAGATACAGTGGAATCGCCCAAAACACTGTGTTGACGATGAGAAACAACATGATGACCGCACCGTGCAACGGTCCTGGCAAAAAACTCAACATTGCCTATTCCCCCTCTTGAACTCTTGTCGAGATTTTAGGGTTTTTTAATGTCTTC
>JAZKEM010000130.1:0-5687 GCA_040387055.1 Pseudomonadota bacterium
CTGCTTCTAAATTCTCTGTTGGCGCTACCGCTTTCGCAATCTTGTGCGCACCACGCTGTGCGCCCTCGCCCGCGAGGAAGTCTGCGGAGAAGCGTTCAAAGTCATTTGCTTCAATCGCAGCGCGGATGCGCTGCATCACGTTTTGATAGTGATGCAGATTGTGCAGCGTGTTGAGCTGCGAACCGAGGATCTCATTGCACTTGTCGAGATGATGCAGATAAGCGCGCGAATAATTTTTGCAGGTGTAGCAGTCACACTTTTCATCCAGTGGACGGCCATCGGTTTTGTTGGCGCTATTGCGAAGCTTAACCACGCCTTCGTGCGTGAACAGATGACCGTTGCGAGCGTTACGCGTCGGCATCACGCAATCGAACATGTCGATGCCACGACCAACCGCCTGCACCAAATCACGTGGCGTGCCCACGCCCATCAGATAGTGCGGACGATCTGCAGGCAGTGTGTGGCCGATGGCGTCGAGCACATGCAGGCGTTCTTCTTCAGTTTCGCCAACCGACAAACCGCCGAGCGCGTAGCCGTCAAAACCAACTTCAACCAAACGCTGCAGCGATTCACGACGCAGATCTTCGTACATGCCGCCTTGAACAATACCGAACAGCGCACTGCGTTCTGCACCACCACCGCCACGCGTTTCCTGTGGCAGCGCGGCGTGTGCTGTTTTACAACGTGCAGCCCAACGCGCGGACATTTCCATGCTCTTGCGCGCTTGCTTGTCTGTGGCCGGATACGGCGTGCATTCATCGAACTGCATGATGATGTCGGAGCCCAGCGCGTGCTGAACTTCAATCGAGCGCTCGGGCGTGAGCATGATGCGATCGCCATTCACCGGCGAGGCAAACTTCACGCCTTCTTCAGTGATCTTGCGTAAACCGGACAAACTCCAGACTTGGAAGCCACCAGAGTCGGTGAGGATTGGTCCTTTCCAGTTCATGAAGCGATGCAGGCCACCGAGATTGCGGATGGTCTCTTCGCCGGGGCGCATCATCAGATGGAAAGTGTTGCCGAGCAGAATATGTGCGCCGGTATCGCGGACTTCTTCCGGCTTCATCGCCTTGACGGTGCCGTAAGTGCCCACCGGCATGAAGGCGGGCGTCTCTACCGTGCCGCGCTCAAACACGAGGCGGCCGCGACGGGCATGGCCGTCCTGCTTGATCAGTTCAAATTTCATGCGCGCATTGTCATTCCCACGCCCGCTGGAATCCAGCTTTTCCGTATTGAGGCGTGCTGGCGTCTGTTCGAAGGCGCACCAAGCCACACGCGGATACCTGATACCTTGCCTGTTCCAAGCATGGGGTGATCGTTATGGCGAAAAAGAAAGCTTCCTGGTTTACGCATTTTGCAAAATTGACGGCCTCTCAGGCAGGCCGTCCCAGAACTTTTGCAATCGCGACGCTGACAGTCATCGTTTGGGCCGCGGTCGGACCCATCTTCCACTTCAGCGACACTTGGCAGCTGGTGATCAACACCAGCACGACGATCATCACCTTCCTGATGGTGTTCTTGATTCAGAACACGCAAAACCGCGACTCTGAGGCGCTGCAGATCAAGCTGGATGAAATCATTCGAGCGATTGAAGGCGCGGACAATGTATTGCTGAATCTTGAAGAGCTGGAAGAAGAAGAGCTGAATAAGATTCGCAAACGCTATCTCACGCTTGCAGGTCAGGCGCGTAAAAAAGCCAGTAAAAAAGCCGCTGATGACAAAGCGGCATAAGCACGTTTCGCAGTCGCCTTTGGCTTATTCCTTGATGGGCTCGATCAACATCGCATCACCGTAGCTGAAGAAACGATAACGCGCCTCTACAGCGTGGCGATAAGCCGACATCAAACGCTCATAGCCGCCAAAAGCGCTGACCAGCATCATCAGCGTGCTTTCCGGTAGGTGAAAGTTGGTGAGCAGCAGGTCCACAACCTTAAAGGTGTAGCCAGGCGTGATGAAAATCTGCGTCTCACCTTTGCCGGCCTGCAACGCGCCCTGCGCAGCAGCGGACTCCAGCGCACGTGTCACCGTTGTGCCCACAGCCACCACGCGTCCACCGCGCTCGCGCGTTTGCGCAATGGCATTCACCAAGTCGGCAGAAACTTCAAAACGTTCGGCGTGCATTTTGTGCTCACTGAGCAACTCCACGCGCATCGGCTGGAAGGTGCCTGCGCCGACATGCAGCGTTAACGTTGCAGTGCGAATGCCACGCTCGCGGATGCGAGCCAGCAAGCTTTCATCAAAATGCAGCCCCGCTGTTGGCGCCGCCACCGCGCCGGGTTCACGCGCAAAAACGGTTTGGTAGCGCTCGCTGTCGGTCTGATCTGGATCGTGATGAATGTAAGGCGGTAGCGGCATTTGGCCGACGCGCTCCAGAAACGACAGCACATCGCCCTCGCCCTCATAACTCAGACGGAACATATCGTCAGCGCGGTCAATCATGCGGAAAGTGGCATCAGCCACCAAAATCTCGCCGCCCGGCTTCGGGGTTTTGCTGGCACCGACCTGCGCAATGATTTCTCGATCACCCACTACACGTTCGACCAAGATTTCGACCCGGCCACCCGTGGGCTTTTGGCCGAACAGGCGCGCGGGGATCACGCGGGTGTCATTAAACACCAATAAATCGTCCGGCCGCAGCAAATCCGGCAGGTCCGCAATCGCACGATCAGCCACGCCCGACGTGCCCAAATGCAATAAACGACTCGCACTCCGTGGCTCAACCGGGTGCTGCGCGATTAAATCAGGCGGTAAATCGTAAAAAAAGTCAGAACGACGTTGGTGTGTGGTCATAGGATCGTTATAATCGCGCCCGCTGGAGTCGTGTAGTTGTTGAGACGACGCGCATTTTCAGCCTAAGTGGCGGAATCGGTAGACGCAGCGGATTCAAAATCCGCCGGGGCAACCCCCCGTGGGAGTTCGAGTCTCCCCTCAGGCACCAATTGTAATAGATGAGCCCCGGTAACCCCGGGGCTTATTTGTTTCTGACGTTTAAATATCTTCTGCGGCGAGTGCTTTACCGACACAAACTGAGCGGACAAAAACAAAAAGGGCGACCCGAGGGTCGCCCTTTTTGCATATGCGTGAGGCTTAGATCTTAAAGTCGTAGCGCACACCAACGTGTGAGCCATAAACGCGTGATTTGCTGTCTTGGTGGTAGACCATGAAACCGCCACCGAGGCGGAGATCAGGCATCCAGTCACCGAGCAGTGGGCGCAGCGGCACTTCCATGTTCGCGCCATAGGACGCGCCATTGAGGCTGAGCTCCTTGCCGTCATGCTCAAGCTTGGTACGGGCATAGCCGACCAGCGCAGCGATTTCGACCACATCGAACAGCGTGCCGGTTGGGACGATGTACAGCGCCATATTGTTCTTAACGCCCATGCTGTCTGGCTTGTCATCGCTGCCAGCCTTAAAGCCGTAATGCGCTTCAAGACCTACGACATCAAAGAAGCGTGCGCCAAAGCGAACGTCGTGGAACTTGCCATGCAGGTTGTCGGTGCTGAACTGGTTAGCTGGATTCGGCGTCGGCGGCGAGCTTGGGCTGGAAGCGAGGAAGTTAGCCAGCACGTAGTTGTAACCGGCATAAAGCTGCCAAGGCTTACGCTCTTCTGCGGCGGGTTCTTCTGTTGGAGTTTCAGAAGCAGCGGCTTCAGTCGAACCATCGGTTGCAGCTTCGGCAGAAGCGTCGGCTGGCGCTACTTCTGCAGGGGCGCTGCCATCGGTCAGAGCGGCAGCATCGGTACCCGTTGAGTCAGCCGGGGCGCTTTCCGCTGCTGCGGCATCGGTTGCGGCAGCATCAGCAGGAGCGGCTTCTGCACTGGCATCAGCTGGGGCAGCTTCGGCGGCAGCAGGAGCAGCTTCAGTAGCGGCGGTTTCATCAGCAGCCGGAGCGGCGTCAGTTGCCGCGGCTTCTGCAGGGGCTTCTTCGGCTGGTGCAGCTGCGGTGTCAGCTGGAGCTGCGTCCGCTGGGGCAGCGTCAGCAGGTGCGGCTTCTTCAGCAGCCGGGGCAGCGGTGTCTGCAGCAGCTTCATCCTGCGCATAGACCGGCAATACAGCAAACATACTTAAGAGTAGTGTGCCCAGCTTTTTCATATCTCTCCCCGTCTATATTATTTAGTGCGAATGCAAAGGCTGCTGAATATTCACCGATTTTCCACTCTAAATCCAGACACCGTAGCGCGCAGTGCGCGCTCGCTGTCTGCGATGTTTCCACGCACAATGCGCGCTCAAACCCGGATTGACCAACACCGATGAAATTCTGTAGCGCCTGTGGACAAGGAGTGGAACTGAAGATCCCGCCCGGCGATCACCTGCCCCGGCATGTCTGTGCGCAATGCGGCGAGATTCACTATTTCAACCCGAAAGTGATTGCGGGCTGTATTCCCGAGTGGGAAGACGGCCGAATTCTGATGTGCAAGCGCAATATCGAACCGCGCTTGGGTAAATGGACTTTCCCCGCTGGTTTTCTGGAGCTGAATGAGACCAGTGGTCAGGGCGCCGCACGCGAGGCCAAAGAGGAATCGCAGGCGGAAGTCGAGATTACCGGCCTGCTTTCCGTCATTAACGTGCCCTATGTCAGCCAGGTTTATGTGATTCACCGCGCCAAGCTGCTACGCCCTGAATTTGGGCCGACCAGCGAAAGCTCAGAAGTGCGGCTGATGCGCGAGGATGAAATCCCTTGGGATGAGATCGCTTTCCCCACGATTTTCCACGGCCTCAAGTTCTTTTTTGCTGACCGTGCCCAAGGCGTACAGGGCTTTCACGAGCTGGATATCACCAAACGCCTGCTACGACCGGAGTAGGCCCCACTAGGCCCTTTGGGTCAGTATTCAAAGCGAACTGACGGAAGCGCGCTAAACCATTACAATTCGCGCCGGATTTATGGACAGGATGTCCTGTATCCCGCGGGCGCAGGATGCGCAGGAGCGGGATTCTCGCCCAGACAGCTAACGTTCCCGTTAGCACTGCCAGTGAGAAATAAATAATCAGCATGCCTAGAGGAACACCATGACGTTTGTCGTCACCGAAAACTGCATCAAGTGCAAATACACCGACTGCGTCGAAGTTTGCCCCGTGGATTGCTTTCACGAAGGTCCGAACTTCCTCGTGATCGACCCTGAAGAGTGCATCGACTGCACTCTCTGCGAGCCTGAGTGCCCGGCCAAGGCGATTTTTGCCGAAGACGATTTGCCTGCCGATCAAGCCAATTTCAAAGGCCTGAACGCGGAACTGACCAAAATTTGGCCAGTGATCACCGAAAAGAAAGAACAGCCTGCCGATGCCACCTCTTGGGACGGCAAGCCGGGCAAGTTGGCGCAGCTCGAACGTTAAACGTTGCAGTTTGCGAGCCGTTCATGATCAGCTTGCGCGCTCATGAACGGCTCCGTCTCTCCTCCGCTCGCGCCTAAACTGGCGCTGATTCCCGCCCACGCCGATCCGCTGGCTTGGGCCGCAGAGACACTGGCGCAAGCCTACCGCTCACAACTTCCTGATCTCAGCTCGCTCACGCTGCTGCTGCCTGCGGCTGCGCAAATTCCGCGATTGCGTCGTCAGCTCACACAACGTTGCGGAGCACTGCTGGGGCCGAACATCACCACGCTCTCGGGCTTTGCGGCGCAGACGAAAAGCACGTCAACGCTATCAGCGCTCGACTGCAAATTAATTCTGGCTGAAGCGCTGCGCGCATA
>JAZKEM010000131.1:0-39719 GCA_040387055.1 Pseudomonadota bacterium
GCGAGCCGCAGATTCTGGGACAGATGAAGCAGTCGTTTGCCGTGGCCAACGAAACTCGCTCGTTGGGTCCTGTGTTGTCGCGCTTATTCCAGCACTCCTTCGCGGTCGCCAAATTAGTACGCAACGAAACCCAGGTTGGCGCGCATCCGGTGTCAATGGCTTATGCCGCGGTGCAGATGTCCAAGCGCATCTTTGCTGATTTGCATGAGCAGACCGCGCTGCTGATTGGCGCGGGCGAAATGATTCAGCTGATTGCGCGTTATCTCAATCAGCATGGCATTGGCCACATCGTCGTCGCCAACCGCAGCCTGGAACGTGCAGAAAAACTCGCACGTGAAGTGCGTGGCTACGCCATCAGCCTCAATGATTTATCGGGTCATATCGGCAATGCTGATCTGATCATTTCCAGCACCGCCGCCAGCGGTTATGTGCTGGAACATTCGGTGATGGAGCTTGCTGCGGGCAAGCGCCGTCGTCGCAAGCCAGTGTTCATGATTGATCTCGCTGTGCCACGCGATATCGATCCACGCATCGGCAAGATGGAAGATGTTTATCTCTACACCGTTGACGATCTGCGTTCCGTCATCGAAGAAAACATGAAACTGCGCGAAGCTTCTGCGCAGCAGGCTGAAGTATTGGTGCGTGAATACGCACAGGAATTCAGTCATTGGCTGGAAGGCCGCGATGCCGCCGCCACGATTTCGCAACTGCGTGCACACGCGCGCACCCAGCGCGATGATGTGCTGGAGAAAGCACGTCGCCGTCTTGCTGCCGGTGAAGCACCGGAAGACGTGATGAATTTCCTCGCCGATACGCTCAGCAACAAACTGATGCACGCGCCGAGTCAGGCACTGCGTCACGCCGGTGCGGTCGAACAAGCGCTGCTGCTCAATGCTGCGCGCAAGCTGTACGGTCTCCCAGACTCCGAAAATTAGACAAATCCCTCTCCCAAGCGGGAGAGGGAGCAATTGAAAGTGGGCGATATTCCGTCTTCATCTTTCATTCTGTTCTCGTCTCCTGATGTGATGAAGGCAGGAACGATATGAAAGAAAGTTTTCTCACCAAGCTCCAGCAACTGGCCGACCGCCGCGAAGAAATCGCGGGCGAAATGTCGACGCCGGAAGTCATCAATAACAACGATAAGTTTCGCCGCATGTCGCAGGAATATGCGCAACTCGGCCCTTTGTCTGAAACCTTCCAGGCTTTTTTGTCGATTGTCGAAGAGATCAAAAGCCTGGAGCAGATGCAGTCTGATCCAGATCGCGAACTGCGCGACATGGCTGATGCTGAACTGCCAGTAGCGCGTGAGCGACAGGCGGAGCTCGAAAGAGATTTGCAGGGCCATCTGGTTCCGAAAGATCCACTCGATGGCAATAACGTCTTCCTCGAAATTCGCGCAGGAACAGGTGGTGACGAAGCGGCGATCTTCGCCGGCGATCTGTTCCGCATGTATTCCAAGTACGCAGAGTTCTTGGGTTGGAAGATTGAAGTTCTGTCGATGAACGAAGGTGAGCACGGCGGCTTCCGCGAAGTGATCTCGCGCATTGAAGGTTTCGGTGCGTACTCGGTGCTCAAGTTTGAATCGGGTGCACATCGCGTACAGCGCGTGCCTGAGACAGAAACACAAGGACGCATTCATACCTCTGCTGCAACCGTCGCTGTGCTGCCAGAAATTGAAGAAGCACAGATTGATATCAATCCTGCAGATTTAAAGGTTGATACCTATCGCGCGTCTGGCGCCGGTGGTCAGCACGTTAATAAAACTGAATCGGCAATCCGTATCACGCACGTTCCAACGGGCGTGGTTGTCGAGTGTCAGGAAGAACGCAGCCAGCACAAAAATCGCGCTAAGGCGATGGCCTTGCTCGGTTCACGTTTGCTCGACGCCAAGCGCAGCAAGCAAGAAAGTGAAATGGCGGCCACGCGTAAGAAGCTTGTGGGTAGCGGTGATCGTTCCGAACGCATCCGCACCTATAACTATCCGCAAGGTCGTGTCACTGATCACCGCATCAATCTGACGCTGTATCAGTTGGAGCGCATCGTGATGGGTGATCTGGATCCGGTAATCAAGCCACTGTTGGCTGAACACCAAGCTGAGCTGTTGGCCGAAATCGGCGAGTAAGATTCGCGATGAATATTGGCCAAGCATTGATGGCAGCGCAGGCCTTGATCGAACCGATCAGCGATAGCGCGCGTCTTGATGCTGAGCTACTGCTTGGCCATGTCACAGGATTTAATCGCGCGCAGATTTTCATGCGTATGAATGAGCCGATTGATGCGGCGACCAAAGCAAGCTTCGATAAATTGGTTGCGCGTCGTGCCAAGCAGGAGCCGGTGGCTTATCTCACCGGTGAAAAAGGTTTTTGGACGTTGACGCTCAAAGTCGGTCCCGGCGTTTTAGTGCCGCGGCCTGAGACTGAGTTGCTGGTGGAGTGGGCATTGGAAGTGGTGCGTGATCAAAGCGAGCCCCGTATCGCTGATCTGGGTACGGGCAGTGGTGCGATTGCTTTAGCGATTGCGACTGAGCGTGCCGATGCAAAAGTTATCGCCACTGATTTTTCTGATGCTGCGCTCGCCATCGCCCGCGACAATGCGCGCCAGCTGGGGTTGCAGCGTGTGAGTCTGCAAAATGGTTGCTGGCTGCAGGCCTTGGAAGGCGAACAGTGCAACCTGATTGTGTCCAACCCGCCTTACATCATGCTGGGCGATACACATCTGCAAGCCCTACGTCATGAGCCGCTGATGGCATTGACCGATGGTGGTGATGGACTCAACGCCATTCGCGAAATCATTGCTGGCGCGCCATCGCATTTACTGCCCGGTGGTTGGCTGTTGCTGGAGCATGGTTACGATCAAGCTCCAGCCGTGCGCGAATTATTGGCGCAGGCCGGATTTACACAGATTGCATCACGCATCGATCTCGGTGGTCACGAGCGTTGTAGTGGCGGTCGTATCGCCTGATCTTTTTGCGCCCCTACGTTTGTCCGGTTAATCCTTACATTTATTCCTGCTTCTCGAGCGCGCCGCCGCGCTATTCGGAAATTTCCTACCGGCTATCGGTGATTCGCGTATGACCTGATTGATGTGCTGAACAATGCCTCCATCGCACTTGCTGCCAATACACGACAGCACAGTGCAAAAGAATAAGGAGATTCGCATATGTTCAACAGCTCGCCGAAGGAAGGCACGACTTACTCGCTGGCCTGTCTAGGATTGGAAGGTCATGTTGAGGCATCGCTAAAGTCGCTACTGGGCATTCTCAGAAACAAGACTTCAGGGTCTTGGCAGCATTCTGAAGATATCAACTCCGATGTCATTGTTTATAACCCGGCGAGTCCACTAGCACTGGCGATGTTGCGCCGCGAGTCCAAGCCGAAGGCTAGTGGACGTGCTGCGCACATCTTCATTCCTTGCTCGTCCGAAGATCCTGGCGCAGACGGTTTGACACTGCCATTGCGTGCGGATCGCTTGTTGCATTGTCTTCAGGTTGCGACCGTACAACTCAGCGCAGCGATGACCACGATTGGCGTCAGCAAGCATGCAAGCTTATGTGAACGTCTTGATGCGCTGATGCAGACACGCGATGTCATTGCAGTGTCGATCACTGTTGGCAATAAAACCGGATTGATCAATCCAACGCGACAGATGATTCACTGGCCTCGCTCGCTAGAAGCCGATGGCATTGCGCAATTGATTATGGAAGACGTCACGCTGCAACCATTGTTCGCAGCTGATCTCGAAAAGCTGCGTCATATGGAGCAGGAAATGCATGAACGCATGCCCTGGGACGCAGTGATGTGGGCAATTGGTGTCAGCACTTCACAAGCGCGTCTGCTGCCGAGACTGGATTTGCGCAAGTCCTACAAGCTCAAGCGCTGGCCGGATTTTGGCCCGATTGGTCGGCGTAGTTCCGATATCAAGTGCACCGCTCTGTTGACGCACAAGAGTTTGACGCCACCGGAGTTGGCGGCTGCGACAGGTTTCTCAGAGGCTCGCATTAGCGGCTTTCTCAACGCCTGTGCCTTGTGTGGTTTTCTGGAAGAAGCGCAGCCGATGTCGCGCACTAATCTGGCAAACAACCACATGAATTCAGAGACATCAATTGCTGGTGGCATGTTGCAGAGAATTCGCAAGGCTTTGGCTCTCGGAGCCAACTAAGGATGCCAGCGCAGGAGCTGAAATTACTTTTTGCAGGACCAATGGGCGCTGGAAAGACGACGGCAATTCGCACGATCAGCGACATCGCGCCGGTAAGTACTGAAGCAGCAAACATAGACAAGGCGCAGCACGGCAAGGCTGAGACCACGGTCGGTCTCGATTACGGTGAAACCTTGCTTGAAGGTGGTGAGCGGCTGCGACTCTATGGCTTGCCGGGCCAGACCCGTTTCGAGTTCATGTGGAAGATCGTGATGAAGGGCGCGCTCGGCATGATCCTTCTGCTCGACAACAGTCGCGACGACCCCGTAGCGCAGATGGAAATTTACCTCGATGCGTTTGAAGAACTGGCGCGCAGTTCGTCGATGGTGATTGGCGTTGGCCGCAGCGCTGAAGGTTCTACGCGTATTCACGACTACACCCAAAAGCTGCAGGCCCGTGGTCTATGCCTACCGGTATTCGCTGTCGACGTGCGCAAGCGCGATGACGTTCTACTGTTGCTTGAAGCTTTGCTTCAGCAAATTGAAGCCTACGAGACGATCTAGTCGATGAAATCCAGTTCCGTATTAAACATGCTTGGGAGCGACTACGTTGCGACCTGCGAAGCAGCGCTGCGCACACTGATGAATGATGTGCCGAGCATCACCGCTGCAGTGGTGGCGACTGCTGATGGTTTCGAAGTGGCGTCGGTGCAAGCGGAGGGCCGCATGTCGGCGACGCGTTTGTCTGCGCTCGCCAGTTCTCTGTTGGCACTGGGCCAGGCGGCACTGCGTGAGCTTTCTATGACTGGCAGTGGTTCAGTGCTGATCGAAAACGCCATGGGCAAGATCATGTTGGTCGACGTGCGGCGCGAACATCTGCCCGTCGTGTTGTGTGTGGTCGCTGATGAGATGGCGATGACCGGCAAGGTGCTGTGGGCAGCTAAGCAATGCGCTAGCACGTTGGAGTCGCGCAGCTCCTGAAATTTTTAATCCTGTAGCCATCGGCACCGGCCGTGGTTGCAGTTTCCCTTTCCGGTCCCCCGCGTTCAAAAGTTCAATCAAGGAGAAGAAAAATGTCGAATATCCAGGAATCGCTTGCTGAAGTCATGACGGTTGACGGTGCAATGTGTAGCGCGCTGGTCGACGCCAATAGCGGCATGATGCTTGGTAGTGCAGGTTCCGGCGTCGATCTCGACGTGGCTGCCGCAGGTAACACAGAAGTGGTGCGCGCCAAGATGAAGACCATGTCTTTGCTGAAGCTCAGCGATAGCATCGAAGACATCCTCATCACGCTGGGCAAGCAGTACCACATCATCCGTCCACTGGCTAAGAAGCAGGGCCTGTTTCTCTATGTCGTGCTGGACAAGACCAAATCCAACCTCGCATTGGCGCGCCGTAAGGTGTTGGACATTGAAGCGGCGATGGCTTTCTAAGTCGCATTGGCACGCGGTCGCTTAAATCATCCCTCCCTGCGACGCAGGGAGGGATTTTTCATGCCTGTTGCTACCCGCGGATCAGGGTGCATGTCACAATTCGCAGGAATTCCTCAATCCTCAGCCAACGTGTCCCTGCAAAATTCACCTTCGTTTTCTAGATACGGCCGTCAGGTCGTTTTGCGCGAGGTGGGCGTTAACGGCCAGCAGTTGCTGCGTGATTCCACTGCACTTGTTATTGGCGTGGGCGGTCTCGGTACTATTGCATCGCTGTATCTTGCCGGTGCGGGCATTGGTCGTTTAATCCTCGCGGATCGTGATCGCGTTGAGATGAGCAATCTGCAACGCCAGATTCTGTATCGCCAGAATGATCTGGGTCGCAACAAAACTGAAGCTGCACGCGAACAACTCGCAGCACTTAATCCGCAGGTTGAAGTAGAGCTGCGTGACGATACGAATTGGTCTGATGCAATTGCCCAAGCTGATGTTGTGCTTGATTGCAGCGATAATTTTCCAACACGCTTCGCTGTGAATGCCGCATGTGTTGCTGCGCGCAAGCCGCTGGTGTCAGGCGCTGCGATACGTTTTGAAGGTCAGCTCGCAGTGTTTGATTTGCGCCGTGGCGGTCCTTGCTACGCTTGTTTGTATCCCGATGCAGGTGAAGCGCAGGAGACTTGCGAAGAAGCGGGTGTGCTCGGTCCTGTCGTAGGCACCATTGGCAGTCTGCAAGCACTCGCAGCATTGAAGTTGTTATTAGGTCTGGGTGACGATGCTGGTCATCTGATGACTTGGGATGCGCTATCGATGCGTTGGCGCCGACTTAAAATATCTGCAGACTCGCAGTGCGCAGTCTGCAGCAGTAAAAAATAATTAGTAGGGAATGACTGATGTCTAAGCAAGATCTCGTAATGCCGCGTCGCCTCGCAATCAGAATTCTGCACGAGGCGCAGATTGCACAGCCTGAGTCGATCAAGGGTTGGGTGCGTGGCACTACGCAACCACAGTCGTATCACGCGGGCGAGCCGCCAGCAGGTGCAGAGCTGTGGGCTCGCCTGTGGTCGAATCCGCTTTCGCCTGCGGTGCCTGAGGCCTCGCAGTTGTCAGCAGGTGGTTTGCACTTGGTGATCTCGCTCAACATCAAAGGCGTGTTGGAAATGCGCGCTTGGCAGCTAGAGGCCGGTGCGCCGAGCGAGCAAGTTCTCAAAATCGACGAGTAAAGATTCGCCCTTAACGCTTATAAGGGTCAGGCATTCCCGCTGGCGGATGTTTGAAGCGGCGGTGTGACCAAAAATACTGTGCGGGTGATAAGCGCACACCAGCTTCCAACATTTTGTTGATCAAGGTGGTGTCTGCGATTTCGCAGGCGCCAGGGAAATTTTCCAGCGCTGGCAAGAACGTGACGCGGTAGCGTCCATCGACAAAGGCTGGGAAGTAAGGCACAACTTTGGCGCGACCCATGTGTGCCAGTCGTGATGTTGCAGTCAGCGTTAATGCAGGCACGCCGAAGAATGGCACATGTGCAGCGCCTTCTTTATCCAGCGACTGATCCGGTCCGTACCAAATGCAGCGGCCTTCGCGCAGTGTGCGCACCAACTTTTTCAAATCTGATTTCGGCAGCGCAGGCAGTAGTGAACGGCCTTCGCGCCATTTGCGCATGAAGTAATCAAGCACTTCATCATTGAGCGGACGATACATTGCGTGGAAGGGGCGGTTGTTGATGCACAAATAGCGCGCGCCCATTTCCAACGTGGTGAAGTGGCCGGTCAGTAGCAACACACCGTGGCCGCCCTTCATTGCCTCATCTAGATGTTCAACGCCAATGAGTTCGCCACGCTTGCGTAAACGAGCGTCGGAAGCAAAGGCGGCGTAGCCGGTTTCGAAGACGCCAGCACCGAGTGCTTCAAAGTGATCGTCAACGAGTCGTTCACGTGCGGCTTCAGTCAGCTCTGGATAGCAAAGCTGCAAATTGACGCGTGTGATGTGGCGGCGACGTTTGAGAATGCGCCCAACAAGCCAACCGAGTTTGCGACCAAAACCGAGCACAAGCGTGATCGGTAGTAGGCATATCAGCCAAAGCAGACCAATGCCCAGCCAAGTAAGCCAGTGACGTGGGTGAAAAAAGCTGACACGGAACCGTGAAGGAATGGCGTCCGTGCGCGTTGAGGTAGGCATGTGAAGTGGCTGCAGATTTAGCGAAATGGACATTGGCAGCCCAGTTCGGCGCTACCCAATGTTGTCGGCTCCGAAGGAGCGTCCTGCTGCCTGTCGATGTCGCCGCCATGGTACTCCATGTCTGCGATTGAATGATGACGATTTACCTACGCCGATCTATTGCGCGACCAGCCTCAGATGTGTGATTTCAGAGGGCGCACCAAAACGGATCGGTGGCCCCCAGTAGCCAGTGCCGCGACTGGTATAGACCCAGAGCTTGCGCAGGCGATGCAATCCAGCGGTAAACGGTTGTTGTAGCGGCACAAACCACTTCCAAGGCAGAAACTGGCCGCCGTGCGTGTGGCCGGACAATTGCAGGTCAAAGCCTGCCGCTTCTGCTTCAGGTGCCGTGCGAGGTTGATGCGCAAGGAGAACTTTGATGGCGACAGCCTGCGGCGCGCCTATGAGTGCAGCCAACGGGTCACTCTTATGGCTAGGATCAAACTTGTGTGCGGTGTAATCGGTGACGCCGCCAATCAGCACATTCGTGCCATCGTGATCGAGCACTTGGTTCTGGTTCATCAGCACGTGCAGGCCAAGACGGCGCAGTTCGGCAACCCAAGCATCAGCGCCGGAGTAGTACTCGTGATTGCCCGTCACCGCATAAACACCGTGCCGCGCAGATAACTCGCCTAGCGGTGCAACGTGCTTACGCAAATGCGCGACCGAGCCATCAACAATATCGCCAGTCACTGCGACCACATCGGGCTTGAGCTTGTTTACCGCCTCGACAATTGCGCGGATGTAACCGTGCTTGATCGTGGGGCCAACATGAATGTCACTGATCTGCACGATGCTGAAACCTTGCAGCGCCTTCGGCAGATTCGCGATCGGAACATTCACCTCGACAACCTTGGCGAGTCGACGGGCATTGAACACACCAATCAGCGAAGCAAATGCAGTCAGGGCAATGACAGCAACGGCTGAATTTTCACGAAGTGCAGGTATCGCGATCGTGTCTGCATTGATGAAGTTCAGTAGGGCACTAGCACCCAGCATCAGATCACGCAGAAAAGTCAGAACGAACAGCGAGGAGAACACACCCATTGCCAGATATCCGATCCAACCAATCGCATCACCGGCTCGGCCTATTGGAGAAAGCCGAACCAGCAAAGGCGCAGGTATCAGCAGTGCCGAAATCACAAGCCACGCCGTCAGGCTCCATTGCGCCAGCGGGTTAAAGGCGAGATCCGGCTGCAAACGCAGGCCGATATAGAGATGGAGCAAGGCGCTGATGAGCAGCAGCGTCGGGACGGCTTTCTTAGTCATCCAAAGAACATGGGATGCCTTGACCGTAAATCAAGTGCCACCTAAAAACGAACGCCCCGGGGATCGGGGCATTTTTACAAGAAACTGTTCTTCTAGCTCACGCGAGATTAGAGATCGACATTCCCGGCGCAAAGAAGCGGTAGTTATTTCGCCCATTTTGTTTGGCGTGATACATCGCCAAGTCGGCTTTCGCTTTGAGCGTTTTCACATCTTTAGCGTCTTGTGGATAGACACTGATGCCAATGCTGCCCGAAATATCCAACTCATAACCGCCAACGAAGAATGGCCTGGATAGCTCGTCAAGAATTTTGCCGCTGACCATCGCGGCATCTTTCGGATCGCCAATGCCGCTGAGCACAATCACGAATTCATCGCCGCCAATGCGAGCGACGGTGTCCACGGCTCTGACGCAGCTAATCAGTCGTTGAGCTGCTGCCTTTAGAAGAGCGTCTCCAACGTCATGTCCGTAGGAATCATTGACTGGTTTAAATCGATCCAGATCGATAAACAACAATGCAAAGGAACGGCCGTTACGTTCAGCACTGGAGGCTGCTTGTCCCATGCGATCGTCCAGCAGCATTCGGTTGGGCAACCCGGTGAGGCTGTCGTAGAGCGCCAGTTCGCTCAACTGCGCATTGGTTGTTTTTAGTGACTGCGTCAGTTTTTCTGCGAAGTGAGCGTCGAGTGCAGATACGCCTAAGGTGATGGTCAGAATGACGATGGTCGTGATGCCAATCAGCATCGCCAGCTCTGAGCTAGTCATGCTGCTTGATGGCCCAACACTGCAAATACTATCGGGTGCAAATTGTGCCGCCGCCATACCGGTGTAATGCATGCCGGTAATCGCAAGCCCCATCAGAACCGCGCTGCCAAGTTTGCGAAAAATAGCGCCGCCAAAAGATTGATCGCGTAGTTGAAAAGAAATCCACAGCGCAGCAAACGAAGCGCCAATCGCGATCGCAATAGACATGATGAAAAGATCGGCTTTGTACTCAATCGGAGGCGACATTCGAATCGCATGCATGCCGAGGTAATGCATGGCGGCGATGCCAATGCCCATCAGCGTGGCGCCGCCTGCAAGATTGCGAAGCGTCACTACAGAACGGCTGACGACATAGAGCGCCGCACCCGATGCAGCGATTGCAATCAACATCGATAGCGTTGTCAGCGTTACGTCGTATGCCAATGCAATCGGCAAGTGAAAAGCCAGCATGCCAACAAAATGCATGGACCAGACGCCAGTGCCCATCGAAATCGCGCCGCCAACCAGCCAGATGCGCGAACTTTTTCCTCGGTTTTGGCTGACGCGACCGGCCAGCTCAAGCGCGGTATAGGACGCAAAAATTGCGACGACCAGAGAAAGGGCGACCAAATTAGGACTGTAAAAACCGGTCATATCGCGTCGCCTCCTTCCTAGAGCGCTGATTCACAAAGATAAGTTGAAAGGGATGAAGCCATCCATCCCTTTCATTTCGATCATCTTAATGGCTCAAAGATCAGTTGCAAGCGGCCCGTTATTCCTAAACGTTTGTATCAACATCAAACGGATAGGGCACGACGTTAAGGCGACAGGGCGCTCGGCAACAGGAAAACCTGCTGCGTGCGGTCACGCTGAAGGCGCAGAGCGTTGCGGGTGCTGGCAAAAGCGATAGCGCCATTGCTGATGGCAGGCCAAGTATTGATGCCACGGCTTGGAATCAACTCCCCAGCGCTCCAAGCGCCGTCATTACCCATCGCTGTGGTCATCACACGCCAGCGCCAGTCTGCGGCGCGTGAGTCGTACCAAACCAGTTGTGCGCGGCCATTGCTTGCGAGGCCCAGTTTCGGCCATTGACTCATTGCAGCGGCATTCTCAGCGACGGCTGCAGGTGTCGACCAAGTGCTGCCATTGTCCAGCGACTGCGCCGACTGTATCGACAGATTGACGCCAGAAGAGGACATGGTTTTGCTGTCCCATGCTGCGACTAAGCGGCCATCGGTAGTGAAGGTCAGTGCTGGATGACGGTCAGCGCGATCATTGGCACCAAGGCTCGTTGGTGTTGACCAAGTCGTCGCACTCGGCGCTAACGTGCGCAGCATGATTTGCCAGTTATCGGGATCAGTGCCTTCGCCATAACCCGCACCGCCAGTCCACAGTGGATCCCTGTCGGTGCGGTTGTCTTGCCACGCGACAGCAGCGCGGCCATCAGATGAAACGCTGACCACAGGCCACACAGAGGCTGGGTATAAAGCCGAGCGCGAATCGAACGCGTTGGCGGCATGAAATGACTTGCCGTCGCGGCTGAGATTGAGTGGCTGCGCATCGCCGCCGACACGCTGCATCATCACGTCGAATGGATTGCCCGCGCTGATTTCTTGCCACACCACAATCGGTGCGCCGTTTGCCTGCAAAGCGAGATCGGGATGTTCGGCGCGACCTTTAACCACACGCAACGCGATCTCGGGTTCCCAATGTTTGCCGCCATCCGCGGAGTGACGCAGATAGATCGCTGGACGATGCGGCTGTTCACCACCGCGCCCGTCTTGCCACGCGACCCAAACACTGTTGCCGCGTGCCGCAATTTTTGGAAAGCGCGCTTGCAAGGTGTTCGACGTCAGATTGACTGCTGCTGACCAACTGCCGTCAGCGTTGCGGCGACGGTAGAGGATCGCTGTGCTTCCGCTGGCATGTGCTTCTGCAACGAGGTGTGAGATGCCGCTATCAACTGCGAGCGCAGGAAATCCGGCGAAGCTGCCAGCACTGCCGAGCGCCAACGAAGCACCATCGTCGATGCCGATGTCAGCTGGGAGTGCAACTTCAGGCGTTGCTTCTATCGCACGTGGCGCGATGAACACAGGTGAGGTCACGGCTTGCAGTTCATTCAGCAGTGGCACTGTGCTCGGTACGTTGTTGAGTGGATCGCTCAGCGCAGCGGTGTCGATTGCTGCGGGCAAACCGGGGCCGCGTGCTTCGACTCGATACCAAGTGGGTTGATCACTGGCGGTGATATCGACCAAATAGGTTTCGTTGGTTGCGATTGAAGTAGGCAGAAAAGTTTTGATTGCGCCAGCAGCACGGCCTGGTGAACGATAAAGCGAAACGATGGTGCCGAAGCCGTTGTAAACCGTGATGCGCAGCTTGCCGCGCGTACCAGCAGCTGCAGTGATCTCATCACCGCCAACTGCAGCGAAAGTGCCAGCACCATTCATGTCGGCTTCCAGCATGACGCGCATCACGGGCAGGAGCCCGCTGTTGCGACGCACGATCGTATTGCCCGCCTGCAAGCTCTGCACAATGCCGCGCACGCTGCGTCGTGGTGCGAATACGCCAGTGCTGGGCATGCCGGGGCCACCGAGTATCCAGAGTTCTTTGAAGTGATCGTCGCAAGCGCCGACGACACCGAAGCGAAACCCAGCGTTCCAACGATTTTCGGCGTAGTTAATTTCCTTGTCAGGATTACTGGCCTTGTTCCAAACCTCGACGGTGTCGACGCCTTGAGCGCTGGCTCTAGAATTGGGCTTGCCGTCATCGTCAGTTTCTCCATCATCTGGATGTGCAGTGCTCCAGTTGGCGGCCTGTGCGTGCGCATCCCATATCGACTGTTGAAGGTTGACGAAATCCGGACGCCCAGGCGGATTAGCGCCTTGCACGATGGTGTCAATCGCACCATGCACGATGGCATGCGGGCCGCCATTGGCTTCTTCGCCTGGCATCAGCAACAGGCGACTGGATTCCCAAAGTGGATCGTAGTGCTGGTCGTAAGTGCGGTGATCCGTGAGCGGCAGAAAATCCAAACCAGAATCAGCTGCGAAATTAATTTGATCGCTGACCGGCATATTGCCGGCTTGTTCTTGCCCGAGTACTTGGCGTGGGAAACTTCCATCGGAAGAATGATCGTCATGCACATGCGTGTCGCCAAATAACCATTGGCGTTGAACAGCGGTTGGTGGCAATGGCGGTAGCGCGGTGAAGCGCGCACTCGCGCTGTGCGCTCTATCCATCGTCAGCGTGCAAGCACTCGTGCCGCTGCAATCACCGTTCCAGCCGTCGAAACGTGATGCTGCATCTGCTGCGGCATTGAGCGTGACCAATGTGTTTTGATCGTAATCTGCAGAGCATTGCGCGCCACAGTCGATGCCATGCGGTGACGACACCACCGTGCCTTCACCATCGCCAGTGCTACTGACGGTGAGCGTGTACCGCGATATGGGACTAACAGCGAAATGAGCGCGGACGTTGTGATTTTGACTCATCACTAGTCGGCAGCCGCCGCTAGAGCCGCAGTCACCGCCCCAAGATTCAAAGTGCGAGCCAGCGTTCGCATTGGGTGCGAGATCGACGATGGTGCCAGCTGCATAAGATTTACTGCACTGGATGCCACAGTTGATCCCTGCTGGACTCGACGCCACGCTGCCACTGCCATCGAGTGTGACTGTGAGTTGATAGAAAACCGTGGCGGGGGGTGATGTTGGTGTGTCTGTGCCGTTCTTGTTAATGCCGGAATCGCAGGCAGCCAACAACGACACGATGCCGAGCGCGAGTGCGCTCGTCGTTGAGAATTTCATGTTTACTTTCCCTTGATCCAAACCGGAGCGACGTAGGCCACGGATTTTCCGTCGACGCCGTGCACGCGCACGAAGTACCAGCGTTCGCCAGTTTTTACGGGTACTTGAAACACGCCGCTGGCTTGATCGAGTTTGGCGATGAGCTCGCCGCCATTGCTGAACAACTGCAACGAGCCTTTGAAGTCAGTGCCGTCGGGATTGCGCGTTTTAACTGTTAGCGGAATTTTGGCGCCTGTGTCGCAAGCCATTTTGTCGCCCATCGGATGACCATCGGCGTCGAAGTCGATACGCACGTGCTGGCCCGGTGTTAGCGCATAAGTGCGGCGCGCCAGCCAAGCCTGCTTGAAATCGGCAGTGCTCAGGCTCTTGGCCAGCGTCACGGTTTTCGGACGTTCTTCAACAGCGTATTGCGCAAAGTGCTCATCTTCAGAGCCAAGAAAAGACAGGCGCCAGCCTTTGTCCAAAGCTCTCGTGATGTAGGTTTGGTAGCGGTCATCGCGATTGCTGTCGTTGTAAGCCTCAATACCAAACATTCGCTCCACGGCTTCTGGCACCAGCGTGTAGTCGTTCCAATCGCAAAGACCTTGGGTGATCGGCAGTGGCAGATCGTTGAGCAGACATTTGTCGTGTGGATGATTGAAGCTCGCCAAGCCATCGCCGCCACCACCGAAAGGCACGGGCGACGATGGCGAACCCGTGAGGCCGATCTGATCCGGATCACGCGTGAACCAATTCCAGAATGTGTCCATCGTCAGGTAGCCGCCATCGGTTTTGGCGTTGGTGAAATTTTTCGAGAAGAAAACGTTGATGTGTCCAAACACATCGCTGGTCCATTCAAATCCACGGATGGCCAGAAAATTTGTGCTACTCGCTGCCTGCGCCTGATCCAGTGTCGACTTCCACTTCTGCAATTTGTCGCCAGTAGGGTTGAGGAAGCAGTACTCCAGCTGAGTAGGATCAAAGTGGCCCGAAGTGGGATCGCAACTGGCATGCAAGCTAATGAAATTACCGTTGTCGAGGCTGTCTGAATGTTCTGATCCAGCAACAAAGCTGTAGCCCTTCTCGCGCCCGATCCGGTAGTAGTCCGCGGGGATGAAACGCGGATCACCATCCGAGTACGCCGAGTGTTCGTGCGTCAGCCCTTCGTAGTGGTTCAAGGACGCCAGCGCTGTGCCGGTGTAGGCCGTGCAGGCTTTGGCTGTGACCGGTGGTGTGACGGGCAGATTGAATGTTGCGACAGCGTTATGCGCCTGATCCATGGTCAAGCTGCAGTCGCTGGTGCCACTGCAATCACCACTCCAGCCGCTGAAGTTTGAACCATCGCCAGCGCTAGCGTGCAAGACCACCGCCGTGCCTTGTGCAAAGTCGTTGCTGCACTGACTGCCGCAGTCGATGCCTGCGGGTATCGACGTCACTCGGCCCGCGCCATCACCGCTGCTACTCACGCTCAGCGTGAAGCGCGCAATGGGCACCGCGCTGAATTGGGCGCTGACCCTGCG
This sequence comes from Pseudomonadota bacterium, assembly GCA_040387055.1. Lineage (GTDB taxonomy): Bacteria > Pseudomonadota > Gammaproteobacteria > Nevskiales > Nevskiaceae > Stenotrophobium. The sequence goes on from JAZKEM010000131.1 coordinate 15,094, forward strand.
TGCCGTGTTCATGCTGACGTTGCAGTCGCTGGTTCCGCTGCAATCGCCGCCCCAGCCATCAAAGCGCGAGCCACTGGTGGCAACGGCGCCGAGTCTGACGGTTGTGTTGGCTACGAAATCCCCACTGCACTGGCTGCCACAATCAATGCCAGCCGGATTCGAAACCACCCGGCCGGAGCCAGCGCCGCCTGGCGTTAGCGTCAACTTATAGTGCTGGGGTGGCAATTCTCCCGGGCCATCAGTAGGGCTCGCGGGGTGGATGCTGGAGTCGCAGGCGCTCAGTAATAAGGGCAGGCAAAGGATCGAAAGGGTGGCAATACGGCGTTTCATGGGAGGGCAAAAAGTGCAGGATGTCGGCCAATCTAATGCCCCTTGATGACGCCACGATGAAGCTGACTGACGGTGCCGTGGCTTGACCCGTTACAATGGGCGACATTCAAATTCGACTTACTGATTCGCTATGCGCCTGTCCCGCTTTCCGCTCGCTACTACTAAAGAAACTCCTTCTGACGCCGAGATCATTTCGCACCAGCTGATGCTGCGTGCGGGCTTCATCCGCAAATTGGGCGCTGGCCTCTACACCTGGCTGCCAATTGGTCTGCGCGTGCTGAAGAAAGTCGAGAACATCGTGCGCGAAGAAATGGATCGCGCCGGTGCGCTGGAAGTGTTGATGCCGACGGTTCAGCCGGGCGAACTCTGGAAAGAATCCGGCCGCTGGGATGTGATGGGCTACGAAATGCTGCGCTTCAAAGATCGTCACAAAAATGATTTCTGCTATGCACCGACCGCTGAAGAAGTCATCACCTTCCATGTTCGCCAAGACATCCGCAGCTATCGCCAGCTGCCGATTAATTACTACCAGATTCAAACCAAATTCCGTGACGAGCGTCGTCCACGCTTCGGCCTGATGCGTGGCCGTGAGTTCTTGATGAAGGATGCCTACTCCTTCCACATGGATGCAGAAGATTTGTCGCGTGAGTACTACAACATGCGTGAGGCCTACATCCGCGTGTTCACGCGTGTGGGCGCTGCGTTCCGTGCGGTGCAGGCAGATAGCGGCAACATTGGTGGTGCGTTGTCAGAAGAATTCCACATCCTCGCCAACTCTGGCGAAGACTTGCTGGCAGTCGCAGAAGGCGGCACTTACGCCGCCAACGTCGAAGCTGCAGAGTGCAAAGCCACCGGTGTGCGCGCAGCAGCAAGCGCAACGCTGGAGAAAGTTTCCACGCCGGGCCAGAAGACTTGCGATCAAGTCAGCAAATTCCTGAACGTGCCGCTCACCGGCAAAGTGAAGTTGCTCGTTGTGCACGCTGCAGAAGGCCAGCCACACAATCTCATCGGCATTGCGCTGCGTGGCGATCATCAGCTCAACGAAGTCAAAGCCAGCAAGCATCCGAAAGTTAAATCGCCGTTCAAGATGGCGACGCCGGAAGAAGTGCAGGCCGCGTTTGGCTGCGAGACCGGCTACCTCGGTCCGATCAAATGCCCGATCCCAGTGATTGCTGATTACGCTGCGGCAGAAGTTGCAGACTTTGTTTGCGGTGCCAACGAAAACGATCATCACCTCAAAGGCGCCAACTGGGGCCGCGATGCAGAAGAGCCAGAAACGTCTGACCTGCGCGCAATTGTCGAAGGCGATGCTTCGCCAGATGGCGTTGGCGTGATCAAGTTCTACCGCGGCATTGAAGGCGGTCACGTCTTCCAGCTCGGCAAGAAATACAGCAAGGCAATGAACCTCACTGTGCTCGACGAGAAAGGCCAAGCCGTGACTCCAGAAATGGGTTGCTACGGTATTGGCGTGTCGCGTCTTGTTGCTGCCGTGCTTGAACAAAGCAACGACGCCAACGGCATGATCTGGCCAGATGCCATCGCGCCGTTCCGCGTCATCGTTTGCCCAATCGGCATGGATAAATCAGAAGCCGTGAAAGCGGCTGCTGAAAAACTCTACGCAGACCTCAACGCCGCCGGCATTGAAACCGCGATAGATGATCGCGGCGCGCGCCCGGGTTCAATGTTTGCAGATGCAGACCTCATCGGTATTCCGCACCGCGTGGTGATTGGCGATAAGAGCCTCGCCACCGCACAGTTCGAATATAAGAGCCGCAAGGCGGAGAAGGCTGAAATGATTTCGGCCAGCCTTGAGGCCGTTCTCGAAAAACTTCGCGTCTGATGCGTCGCGCGTTCGCCATCCTCGTCCTCTTGCTAGCCGCGCCGTTGGCGTGGGCGGGCCCGACAGGCGAGCCCGATGACGAACTGCGCGATTTAATGCGGCAGGCAATGAACGAGCCGGATAGTTTCGCGGATCGTTTCGATGCTGAGATTTGGTTGGTCGATATGTCTGCGCGACTCAAACCAATGATGGCCAGCGAGCAAGATCGCATTAAGTTTTTACGCATGCTTCACCGAGAAGCCATGCGCGCCAAGCTCTCGCCGGAATTTGTGTTGTCAGTGATTGAAGTGGAAAGCCGCTTCAATCGCTTCGCCGTTTCCAGCGCAGGCGCACTCGGCTATATGCAGATCATGCCGTTCTGGCTCAAAGAAATCGGCAAGCCGGGCGACAGCTTGTTCGATCCGCAAACTAATCTGCGTATGGGCTGCACCATTCTCAAACATTACCTCGACATGGAACGCGGCGATCTCGTGCGCGGACTTGCCCGCTACAACGGCAGCCTAGGGCGCGTTGAATATCCTGCGCTCATCATCAGAGCGATGGATCGGCGTTGGTATAAGTCCTGATCTGGCAGTTTGCTGCGCCAAGAGATCGTGGGCCACTACCAGCCCAAAGCAGTCATTGCTTGGCAAGCCATGACGCTTGTTACAAATAACCTAGCCAGTTAGTATGAAAAAAATAATAAATAGAAAATTGCAGAGACCTTTTGTCTGCGCATTAAGAGCAAGTATCCATTGGGCTATTTCCCGCAATGGCGCGGCTCCTACCAAACGTCAGGGGGAAAAATGTTCAAGAAGCTTTTCGTTTGCTTAGTGGCGCTACTGCTGCTTCAGGGTTGCACGACCATGGTCGGCATCGTGCTTGGCGTCGATTCCATGACCTATTGCATGATGGACTACGACTTCATCGCCGATAAGAACGAGCGGCAAAAGGCCTGTGAAGAAAACGCAAAGTTTTACGCAGACATCGACACCAAAGTTCGCCAGCAAGAGGCGCAAGAGAGCGCTGCTTATGCACAGTCTGATACCAAGAAAACTCTGGATGCATTGGGAGCCGGGATCGTCGCTGTCGGCAATGCCTACCAACAAAAGCAGACTGCAGGCAGCAACTACTCGAGCGGCAACGCCGCGGGGCAGGCTCCCGGAAATGCTAATCACTGTATGAGATTCCATGATGCGCCAAATGGGAGAAGCCTGACGATTGAGAATGCTTGCCCGTTCAGGATTCAAACCTACCGTTGCCACTCAGAGGGGAGCTTGGGCTTGGCTTGCATAAGCACTATGCCAATTCGTCCTAATTACCACGACGGTTCCCACTACATTGCCTTCAGTCATGAAGGGACCACTTTTCTATATGGTGCCTGCAAGGGAAATTGTGATCCTGGGGGAAGTTTTTTCATTGATGATGGCGCTTCTCCAAATTGCGAATGCAAATCTTCGACAGGATCTGCTGGAACAGCGAGATAAACGTGTATGTCCGCTATTGGCACTAACTTGCCGACTAGGCTCGCCCAAAGCTAACGTTCAATAGTCCCATGTGACATCTTCACGATGTTTTATGATGGCAACTCAGCTATTGAGGCGAGACTTAGCTATGAAAACTAAATTAATCATTGGGCTGATGGCAGCGATCACACTGCTATCGAACGTTGCGATTGCGGCGGAATGCAAAGTAGATGTAAAAGAATTTCTGAAAGTGATCTCCGAACGTAGAAAAGCCTACGAAGCGGACAATGGCCCGCGCGGTGCAAGGCCGCTTGAGCTGTGCAAGGTGGACATCACCGTCGATAGCACGAAACGAGTTTGGGAAATCACGCCAACTGAATGCTCTGATTCAGCGCTAAGACGAGTTCGATCAATGATGGGCGATTCGCAGGTTCCCACGGTGTCAACGGAAGAATGCGAGCAGACACACATCAGAATGAATATTCATTCTTAAGGCGACGCTGGTTTTCAGAAGGATCAGTCAGGCACTTAAGAAGTTGTCTGCTGAATAGCAACGAGCGATGTGCCAGAGACACTAAGGCGGAATGCTGGTCTGTCTGGCGCCTTCCACTGGCTTGAATGACCAATCCATTTTTACATCCAATTTGCCGGTGAAATTGCCCAGCACTGTGGAGTCACCATCAAACGGGGAGTTGGCGGGCAGTGTGTCGGAAAAGCTGGCGCTTTCTTTGGTGCGGCGCACGCGCTCAGCGGACCAGATCAGCATTTCTGCAGCGACGGGTAACTCGATGTCGCTACGCTCAGTTGTCTTGTTACGTCGCATAACGCTAGTGCCCATCGGTGATGGGATGAAAAGATTCTCGACGTAGATGTCGCCAGTACGGATATCAATCGTCACGGTGTAGCGCTGACAAAGTCGCGCGCGATCTTCATCGCTGCCATCACTCGCAGCACTGCGATCTAGTGACCATGGCACCAGTTTGGTTTTTCCGCTGTTGTAAGCGCGCTCGCCGGTGATATGCGTTTCGTTAGTGATGCGTATGCGATTGGGGCAGCCTGCGTAGCCAAAGAAATACAACCAGCGCGCGGCATCGCCGGTGGCGGGTGCAATGATCAGCGCTTCAAGGTCTTCAACCGGGTTGTTCTGTAGCGCTGTGATAGCGGCCATGCGCTCTACGGATTCGCCGATACAACGATCATCTAGGCCGCAGTTTTTTGTTTTGGCTTCTAGCGCTGCTAACTCTTGAGCCGTGCGCGGTAGTCTTCCGCCATTCTGTGCTTTGAGACGTATCAAGCCATGACGTGCAAGGTACTGCTGCTTGATCGATAAACGCTTCGATGTGTTGGGGTCTAGCAAGTTGTCGCCGTAAAGCACGCCATCAGAACGCAGACGTGTGCTCAGTGCATAGTCTTGCTGAGTGCTGCCTTGCGTATGCTGCAAAACATTTTTCCAAGCCTGATCACCTTTAACACTGATGCGCACATCGAGTTGGCGTTCCAGAGCTAGGGATGTGGCTGCTGCTAAAGATGAGGTTGCAGGTGAGGGCGATCTCGCAGCTGCAGCTTCTTGTTGTTTGCGTTGCGCCTTGGTGAGCAGGGTAGGGCCGACGGTTTCTACACGCTTGTCTGGCGTGGTATTCGCGCTTTGCGCTACTTCGTTATTGCTTAAGGCGCGTGCGACGCGAAAGCCAAGGCCATCGCTCGTTGTATCGCTGGGGTCAGCATCACGACTGGAAAGCCGCAGCGCATTGGCGTTGTTGCCCCAGCCCCCGCCACGGTTCACACGCTTGCGACAAGAGTCTGCGAGCCAGACGCTGCCATCGCTGGGCGCATTGCTGTAATCGGAATGCCAGCAATCACCGACCCACTCCCAAACATTGCCGAGCATGTCGTAAAAGCCCCAAGTGTTTGGGGGGAAACTGCCAACCGGTGCTGCTTCTGCAAAACGGTCATCGCACTTCTCGGCCCAGTAACGCTCTGGTGCTGCGCGTTTGCCACTAGCGTCCATCAGATTGGTGTAGCTGCAAGGGCTGGGATCAAAACTGCCCCAGTAATAACGACCTTCATTGCCGCCGCGAGCGGCGTATTCCCACTCGGCTTCGCTCAAGAGTCGATAAGGTTTTCCGCTGCGTGTTGCAAGCCAGTTTGTATACGCCTTGGCTTGTGTCCATGTGATGCCGGTAACCGGATAACGCGCAAATTGTTCTTTGCTTGCTGTGCGTGATGGTGTGCAAGCGCCGCTTTTTACGCAGGCAAGCCACTCGGCATTGGTGACTTCAAAGCGACCCACTGCAAGTGGTGCAATCTGTACATCGTGTGCGGGGCGCTCATAAGGCTGACCATCACCTACGAGATCGCCCATGCGATAACGGCCGCCACTGAGCATGATCATTTCTGGCGCGTCACTACAGTCGCGAAAAACGCTAAGGCCAGAGGGCAGGCGCTTGGGTTCACTCACGCAGGACGCAGACTTCTCTGCAGCAGTCGCTGTATTCGCAAGCGTGGTGAATGCCAAAAGAAAAAACAGACTGCGAATATTCATGGAGTGAAATCTATTTCCAAACTACCGGCTTCGCGCTTGGCGCCTAGCAAGGGTAGTGATTGAGTTTTCCAGATTGCGCGCTTCACAGAATCATCCAGCGCCAATCCACCGCATCCTTGCAGAAAATGTACTGCCGTAATCTTGCCGCCAAGCATGTAATCAATGCGCAGGCGGCAACGAAAAGTTTTGCTAATGCCCGGCGGCTCCAGCCAGTTGTCGCGGATGCGGCCAATCACATCTTCGATTTCTTCGCTGTCATTGCTGGTTTTGTTTGTGGGCGCGGCAGTGCTGCTGGTTGCAGACTGCGCAGCAGATTTTGTCGGCGCAGATTTGCTGGCGAGCTTGGGAACCGGCAAAGGAGTTGGCGTCGTGGCCAAAGGGTTTAGCTCTCTAGGCGGTTCAACAGGCTGTGGCGGAGTGATCTCTGTTGCTTGCTGCTCAGTGATCAAGCTCACCTGTATGGCCTGCGCTTGTGATGATGCATGTGCGCGACTACGGCTCTCCATCGCAGTGCTCAACATCAACGCCAACAAGGAAACATGCAGCAACACTGTAACCGTCGCTCCAATCGCATTCAGCCGCCGATCTGCATCAACACGATGCAGTGTGGTGAAGAAAGTTGGAGCAGTCTCAGAATTCAAGCGCGTGCGGTTATGGGGCTTTCAGGCGCTAGTTTAGCGTCCCATCGGGTCGCTATCCCCACCCTGGATAGGTGGGCCAATCCGCAATGGATGCTTAAACGGGGCGAGTCCTGCGAGGGGCCGTGCTAAGCCTGCGAGCCTCGACCTCGAAATGGTTATCCCAATATGGGCTTTTACCTACAAACCATTGCCAAAGACTGGACGCTGGATAAGCCACAAAGAACAACAGGCCCCATAGCTCGTACTGTCTCACGTGCACAAACTCATGAGGCCGCAGATGCGTGAGGACTTGCTCATTGAGGCCCAATACGACATGGCCGAACGTTATCGCGTTGATCGGGAAACGAAGCTGACGCGTGCCTCGCCGTAATGCAACTTCCAATACGCCATCGCTGACGCGCATGGAGCCACCAAAGATCAGTAGCAGCGCCGCCAGCGCGAGTCCCACCGCAGAGCAAGGCGCGGCCCATGTGTAGCGTAGGATTTGCAGCAGATAGGCGATGGGCTTCATGGCGGGATTATCGCCTTAGCCCAAGCCTATCTCCAGCGAACTAATCTCCGAGGGTTTCTCGTTGTTTACTGGTTTACAGGTGCTGCAAACTTTCGGGCTTTAATTGCAGCCTCCGCTTCAGCGATTATTTTGTTGCCTTTACTGATGAGCTGTTTGCCTTCATCAATATGGTCATTGCCGTCTTCAATCTGCTCTTTACCTTTTTTTATCTTTTTTTGGCCATCCTCAACCATCTCGGTGCCGAGATTCCATTTCTTTCCAAGCTCAGCGGTCTCTGCGCCCTGCGCCAGTGCTTGTTCACCCAAGGTGGGCGGATTGCTGCTGCAAGCAGCAGCCATGCTCAGTACGGCCAAAGGTAAAAGGCGTAAGCAGCCTAGGCGAAAAATTGTAGTTGCGGACATGTCTTGCTCACCAATGAAAATCGAGAAGACCTGAGTCTAGTGGCGGCAGTGAGCTAAGTGATTCTCTAAGCTGTAGATAAAACACTTCACTGCTTGTAAGACAAGCGAATGAAGCCTTAGTAAATTTAAATCACCTGCTGCCTCTACATGTATCGCCTTCTTCGGCGGTCAGCCAAGCACTCAATTGTTTGATGCGTTGATTCACTAAAGCGGTTTGTTCTGTGCAATGGCACATTGGATAGATGGAGCCGTATTCAATCTGCTTGTTAGCCGCTGGATAGATAGCCGCAAGTTCAGCATCTCTGAAAGCGAGCCAAGCCCGCTGAGCTTTTTTCATCTTGCGAATAAAGACAGCATCGTCTTTGTGCTGCTGAAGTATCTTTTGATACGTGGCGTTAAGTTCCTGATCTGCTTTTTGATACTCAGCACAGGCGTCTCTATTCAGTTGCGATTGAGTTTGCGCCATTGCAGATGCGCCCCATAGCAAAAGCAATGAGCAGGCCATGAGGCGAATCAGCATATTTTTTCTCGATCGAAGGTCAGAGTTAAGCCACGGTGCCTGACAGATATTTGATGCCCAAAGTATTAGCAACGGCACAGGCAGTAGTGCCGTTGCGGCATGCTACTTGTAAGCCACACCAATGCTTGCTGGGCCGCCCAAAGGAATGATCTCTGTTTTGCTAAAGCCCGCCTCACGACACCAGCGAGAGAAATCAGCACCGGTGTAATCGAAAGCGTCGCCAAACTCGATCAACATATTGAGCGACATCATCAAGCCGAAAGCATTTTCGCGTCTTTCATCATCAATCAGGTTTTCAATGACGACGAACGCGCCACCCTTGGGCAGGGCCTCGTAGGCTGCACGGATGAGGTGCATTTTCCTTTCCAGATTCCAGTCATGAAGAATCAGGCCCATCGTGATCACATCAGCTTTGGGTATTGGCTCTGCAAAGAAATCTAGTGGCTTGGCGGTGATGCGATTTGAAAGCCCAGCCGCTGCGATCTTTTTCTCTGCGATGTGCGTCGCACCCGGAAGATCGGCAGAGGTGAATTTAAGATGCGGATGTTTGCTGGCGACAATCATCGACAACTGACCCGTCGCTCCTCCAACGTCACAGACGGTTTGATAGCGAGAGAAATCGAACTTGTCTGCGAAGGCGTGAAAATTGCCCGCAGAAATTCCGCTCATCGCGTCCATAAACTGTTCGAGCCGCTCTGGTTTGCTGTAAAGCTCAGCAAACATCGAAGTGCCAGTGGATTTAATTTCGTTCTGTGGACGGCCGGTCCGCAGTGCATCCGTCAGATCGCCCCAAAATGGATAGAGGCGAGCGTTGGCCATTTCCAAGAAGCCGCCTAAGAACTGCGGATTGCGTCGATCAAGAAATAAAGCCGTTTCTGCTGTGTTGCGGTATCGAGCTTGAGCGCCGTCGCCATCACGTTCTAAAAATTTCAGCGCCACCAAGGTGTCAAAGAAATCGGGATTGGCTCGCTGATGCAAGCCTAGAGCGCTCTGTAACTCATCACCAGTTTTGGCATTGTCGCCAAGCTCGGTGAAAAGTCCCACTTCTACTGCAGAGAGCAAAACCTTGGCAGGCCAAAAAGCCATGCCAACTTCCATGATGCGAGCCGGTGACAATGTATTCATGACTGACATTCCTTGTCTGTAGTGGAGCAGGAGTACCGAGTATAGAGATGGCTTTAGGGTGGGCCAACGCTAGAACGTACCAAGTGCGTAAACGAGTTATTACCGCAGAATCTTCTCGATGGCTTTTCCTTTCGCAAGCTCATCAATCAGCTTGTCTAGGTATCGTATTTTTTGCATTAGTGGATCTTCCACTTCTTCCACCCGAACACCGCACACTACGCCTTTGATCAGCGAGCTGTTTGGATGGATAGCGGGAGCTTGGGCAAAGAAGGTTTCAAAGTCGATTTGTTGCTTGATCTGCTTCTCTAGGCCCGGCTTGCTGTAGCCAGTTAACCAGCAAATGATTTGGTCGACTTCTTCTTTCGCACGATTTTTACGTTCCACTTTTTGGACATAGAGCGGATACACCGCAGAAAAGGCTGTAGTGAAAATGCGATGTTTGGACATCATCATTTCTCCGACGTATCGAGGACGTGCTCGATCTTAAATAAATCTAACTCGCCTTTTGTCTGCTCAGTGCCGAGTGACGACGATGGGGTCGCTCTTGGTAATGATCATTGTGTGCTCGTATTGCGCGAACAAGCTTCCACGCGTTCCAAGCAAGGTCCAGCCATCTGGCGCGTCGGTCACCACGCGGCTCTTTGTCGAGAGGAAGGGTTCGATGGTGATGACCATGCCTTCTTTCAAAATGCGTTTGTCCTTCGGATCGAAGTAGCCGGCAATGTACTCGGGCGCTTCATGCAGTGCCCGGCCAACGCCATGGCTGCCAAGGTTTTCGAGAGTCTTAAAACCGTATGTCTTCGCAGTGCGCTCAATTGCGGCGCCAATGCCATTCATCGGTTGGCCAGCGCGGGCGTGCTTCATGGCTTCATCAAGTGCTGTGCGGGTGGCATGACACAAGCGTGTCTTTTCTGGTGTGGTGGGAGGCACAACGATCGTGCCGCCGGTATCGGCAAAATAGCCGTCTAGCTCAGCGGAAACATCAACATTCAATACGTCGCCAGCTCGAATGATTCGATCACCCGGAATGCCGTGTGCCGCTTCTTCATTGATGCTGATGCAGGTTGAGCCAGGAAAGTTGTAAGTGAGAATGGGCGCGGACCGCGCGCCATTTTTTTCAAGCAACTGCGCTCCAATTAAATCCAGCTCGCGCGTCGTCATGCCGGGCTCTGCAGCATCGAGCATTTTCTGAAGCACATATGAAACGATCTTGCCGATGCGTTTGAGTGCAGCGATATCGTCTTCGGATTCAATGGTCATGTGAGCTCTTAACCTTTAAAAACTAGTAATGCAGATTAGCGGAAAATCATCATTGTTTTGACACAAAGGCTCTAACGGCCGTGATCGTTGCTACGGGTGCTTCTTCCATCAACCAGTGGCCAGCATTTGGAACAACAAGTTCGGTGACGTTAGTTGCAGCGTTTCGCATCACGATCGCTTCATTAGCGCCGAATGATTTCTCGCCTCCAATGGCGAGAACGGGCATTGCAAGCTTGGGTTCTAGTGAAAGTTTGTTGTCTTCGGCATCCTGTCGAATGGCATTGAATTGAGCGAAGGCTGCATGCATCGCACCGGGACGAGCGTAGAGCCTCGCATAGTGCTTGCGGGTCGCCTCATCAATTTTTGTGCGGTCGCCTGCAAACTCATTCCAGAAGCGGTCAAGATAAATACGCTCGCGCCCTGCAACCAATCGTTCTGCGTCAGGGCCGCCAAAATCAAAATGCCACAGCGGTGGTAGACGCACGATCGAATCCCATGGTGGAACGCCAGGAACAGGCGCATCCATCACGATGAGTTTCGTGGTCTTATCGCGATAGCGCGCGGCATAAGCGTAGGCGACCATGGTGCCAATGTCGTGACCGACGATCACTGCGTTATCAAGGCCGAGCTTGGTCAAAACGGCTCTGACATCGCCAGCTTGTGACCGCTTGTCATACCCGCTGACTGGCTGCGATGAAAGTCCCATGCCGCGAAGATCCGGCACAACCACAGTGTGATCTTTCGCGAGGTCAGCAGCGAGTGGTGCCCACATATCACCTGTATCGCCGAAGCCATGCAGAAGTACAACAGTCGGTCCTTTGCCTCCAACACGAACATGAATTGTTGCGCTGTCGGTCTTGATTTCTTGTGTTTTGAACGAGGACGGAAAGGGATGTACCTGTGCCGCAACCGGAAGTACCACTGCGAGTACACCCAGTGCGCTTAGAACAAATTTGAACATTGTCTTTTCCTGCTTTCGATAAACATAGAACGACTAATAACGCTGAATTGCTGATTGGCACTTAGCGCTGAATGGATGAATCGCGCTCTACGCTGCGACAAAGTCTTCGATTGATTTTTGCACTTGCTCTGCAACTTCAATGGCTGGGAAATGCGAACGTGCATTGAGTCTACGGACGGTGAACCAAGGATGTTCGGCGGCGAAAGATTCCTGCGCGGCGAGATACCCTGGGTCGGTGGGCTGAGCGTAGAGATGCAGTGTTGGTGGAGGCGTTACGAATGCTGACAGTGCTTTCAGCGGGTTGCCCTCACGCGCATAAGCGCCAGCGATCTCGCGACCAGCGCGCGACCACATGGTGGCGGCGTATGAGCCCATATCCTCGCGCACGAAGCGCAGCACTTCTTTGTGCTCGACGCCTTCTGTCCACATACCGAACAGTCCGTCACGCACTTGCAGCGCTTGCGCGGGATCCTGCATCGCTGCCAGCGCGCCGAGGAACGGTGGCGGCGGGTCCGTCACGATCCAGTCGACCAGAATAAGTTTTGGAATGCGATCGCCCAGTCTGCGACGCAACTCGATGGCGACCCATCCTGCATGCGATATCGCGACGGAAATGATTTGCTTCGCGCCGCTGGCGGCTATCACCGCCAACGCATCAGCAAGGAGTTCTGCGGCGCCGAAATCAGATTCACTCGAACTGGAGCTGCCATGGCCTCGCCAGTCCATCGCCAGCACACGATGATGCGGCGCGAGGCGCGAAGCTAGTTCGCCAAAGATCGCACGGCTGGAGCACCAACCCGGCAAAAAAAGAAATGCGGTATCGCCAGCACCCGAGTCCTCGTAGCAAATTGTTAGGTCTCCACTGCGAGTCGTGTGCATCGTTCATCTCCTTGTGAAGCGAACCAGTTCTGCCAGATGCAGCGCTTTTCCCGTCGCTTACATTAGCCGATACCGGCTGGGGCACGATCAAAATGATCGTGAAGATTATGCAATCAGTCAGTCATTGAAGTTCATGCCAACGCGAAGAATGCCGTTGGTTATGATAGTAGCTCGAAGACCAGCCTTGCGAATCCATGCATTGACCACCGCGTGCGATTGCATCTCGCGCGTGGCGAGGAGATCGCCAAGTTTTTTGCAAGGCTCACATAGCTCGACGCCGTAGAACTGAACTTCGCCGATTTTGAACGACTTGCCAACCAGATCATTAAGTCTGACTGAGCGAGTGATGATGTTGCGGCGTGTTTCGCCGACGCTTAGTGAGCGCTTGTATCTGGTGTTGAAGGCCTCGATTTCCTCAGCCTCTATGAACGTGATGTTCTGTCCCGGCCATTTAGAGCGATTGAAATTGCGATCCCCCACAATTCCTTTGCCTGCAACCACCGCAATTTCAAGCACCTCAATCTGAGGCGAAGCTTTTTCACTGGCGACGAAGATTGCTTCGATCATTTATGTGCATCACGCCTTAATGAATTGTTTATCCAGATGGCATCGCAGACATATCCATCCACTGAGCTCCCCAAGTATGGCCGTCAGGATCAGCGAAGTCCGGCCATTTGAATAACCGTGTAACGATAGGATAAATAGCCTGTGGAAGGTGGGCTAGGTTGGCTGTAAGGGTGTCCATTTTAGATCGCCAGTGGCTTTAGGTATTCCAGTTGAAATTTTGCAGCGGCATTGTCAATTTCCCCCGATCTGAAACGTTCCCATATTTTTCGAACTACAGGATTCATGTTTGTCGGATGCATTAGCCCACTTCGACCTGAAGTGATTTTCATCCAAATTGGCTCGAGAGTTTGGGATATTTCAGTCTGCGCAGACTCCACCCAGATAGCGCTCTCTGACGTTAGATTCCGTGCGCCAAACCAATGGAGATAATGCGATAGGGTGCCCCACGCCTTCATGAGTGCTGAGTGATCCCAATAAATAAGTTGTGGAATTGAGGTCTCCAACGACGCAAGAATTTTTGTGAAATCCTGTAGGCGTTCATAGTCAGGGCTGAGTTGCGCGATAGCTTTCTTAAAGCGATTTCTTTCGTTAACACACTTCTTGTAATCCTCAATCGATAAATTGGCGCCAGTACTAATCACCAATTCCTCAAACAACAAATACTCAATTCCATGCCGACCTTCGGCACAAGCATAGATAATTGCGGAAAACTGGTTTTTTCTCTTGTGATAATCGAGCCAAGCCATGCCTCGAAATAAATAGCTAGCCGAATCAAAAAAAGGGGTCTCTAAAATTTCACTGGCGCTTTTCCCAATATGGGTAGGAATATTCATTTCGAGTGAGATGTATAACGGCCAATCTCAGCCGCCAGCCTTCTTCACATACGCATCAAGCCCGCTGAGCGCGGTCTTGCGAATTTTATTTTGCATAAACGAAGTGCCGCCAAGGAGCTTGCCGCTAAGGCCCAGTGCTTGTCCGGCCCAGCGGTGAAAGTCGAAGGTGTCGATGTGTTTGCGGATCAGACCGTCTTCAAACTCGAAGCGTGCGTCGATGATGTTGTGCACGGTGCGGCCGGTGGCGCTGAATAAATACCAGGCATCCCAATGGGCTTGGCCGACGGTGTTGTCGGCGTGAACCTTGCTGAACTCAATGCTTAGATCTTTTGCGCGCTCGCACAGCATAATCCACATGGCTTTGGCGCGGTCGCCTTGGAGGTCTTGAAAGACTGGATCGTAAAACTCCACCTGCGGGTGATAGCAGGCCGCCATGCCTTTTCCATCGCGCTTCTGGAAGGCGGTGTAAAAGCGTGCAATCAGTTCTTCGTTGGCATGCATGTGCCGCTCCTAAAGCGATATGTCCCTTGCTCTATGTTGGCACAGCTGGCTGATGCGAGCTGGCCTTACTCTGGGGCTACTTCTTTAACCTCACCAATGCTGATGCGGGTGCCGCTGTTTTGGTGTGCGTAGTTCACGGCGTTGACGACTTCATCCACCGTGGGATTGGCGCGAATCTTCAGCGTTTGTCCGGCGCGTACGCTGCCAGGGTTTTTCAGTGATTCGCGATTGGCCTGCCAGATCAGTGGCCACAGCCATGGGTTGGCGTAGATGTCATCACGTGCGGAGATCGTCCACAGCGATTCGCCACTGTTCACTTTGTGGCTCTTCACTTTGTTCTTCAGCTCATCGCTCAAACGGCTGGCGATCTCGTAAGCCTCGCGCGGTTGATTGTTGGATAGCGCTGTCTCAGCTGTTTTGACGCGTGCGAGCTGGGTATCAGAAAGGCCCGTGGTGCCGTTGAGCTCTTGCACCAGTGCTTTGGCGCGACCTTGGTACTGACCCAGCATCACCAGATCCGCACGCGCCAAGGCTTGTTTGGAGAGGCTAATGACATTCGCGCTATTGCCTTGCTCGGCGGCGGCGCGGGCTTGTGCCAGCAGGCTATCGGCATCGGCGAATTTGGGCTGTCCTTTCTTGGCGTCGGCCACGCGGGCCGTTGCCAACTTCAGCGCGGCGCGGGCTTCAGCGCTCAGTGTTAAGGCCGACGGTTTTATCGCCATGCGTGGCAGGGGCGCGGACGTATTATTCGCAACCGGGCTACGCGGGGTGATGCGCATGGCAGGGTTACAGGCGCTCAGCAGCAGGGCTGTGAGCGGCAGAAAAATCATCAGTTGGGCGTTACGGGGCATGAGCAAACCAAATCAGAACTGCACACAGACTAGAATACAGGCATGTAATTGGGAATTTTTCCCGTTCGACCGATCCAAGCCATGACCGAAATCCTTGTGCTGTTCTATTCCCGCCACGGCTCCACCGCCAAACTCGCGCGGCAGATTGCGCGTGGCGTTGAATCAGTGGAAGGGGTGCGTGCGCGTTTGCGTACCGTGCCACCAGTATCGGCAGAAACCGAACAAGTCGCACCTAGCGTGCCGGAAGAGGGCGCGGTCTACGTGCAGCACAAAGATCTTAAAGAGTGCGCTGGCTTGATCATGGGTAGCCCCACGCGCTTCGGCAATATGGCTGCGCCGATGAAGTATTTTCTGGATGGCACTTCCGGGCTTTGGCTCTCCGGCACGCTCTCTGGCAAACCCGCCGCCGTATTCACTTCCACCAGCACTATGCATGGCGGTCAAGAATCGACGCTGCTTTCGATGATGACGCCGCTGTTTCATCACGGCATGGTGTTGGTAGGTTTGCCGTACACCGAGCCAGCATTGAGCAGCACGGAGCGTGGCGGCACACCTTATGGGGCCTCGCATGTTGCGGGTGCTGGTAAAGCCGCGCAGCCCTTGAGCAAAGATGAAGAAGCACTGGCTTTGGCTTTGGGTAAGCGAGTGGCTGAGATTGCACTGAAGTTGAACGCAGCATCCTAAAGCGTTGATGTAACGTATCTAGAGTTGGCTTTGCTAATCCGCCCTCCGGTTTTCAGGTGATGACATGAAACTGATTCGAATTCTTTTATTACTGTCTTTGTCGTTTGCTCTACCTGCATTTGCGGCTGTGCCTGCCAATGGCACCGCTGCGCCTGAGTTCAAGTTGCAAGATCAAAAAGGCCAGTGGCATACCTTGGCTGATCACAAGGGCAAGTGGGTGGTGTTGTATTTCTATCCAAAAGATCAAACGCCGGGCTGCACCACGCAGGCCTGCACTTTCCGTGATCACGTATTCAAGCTGCGCGATGCAGGCGCTGATGTCATCGGTGTGAGCCTTGATGATGTGAAGTCACACGCGGAGTTTGCCGAGAAGTACAAGCTGCCGTTTCCATTGCTGGCAGATGTCGACAAGCAAGCATCGAAGGCTTATGGCGTTCTGAATTCGATCATCGGGTTTCAATACGCTAAGCGCGATACTTTTTTGATTGACCCTAAAGGCATCATTGCCAAGCATTACGCCGGCGTTGATCCGAAAGCGAATGCGGCAGAAGTGTTGGCAGATCTTGAAGCGCTGAAGGCAAAAAAATAATGCAGCTGAGTCTCTGGGCGCGTCGCGTCACCTTGCTGAGTCACTTTCTTTTGATTGCAGCGATTGTTGCGCGTAACGGTTATGGCGTGCCGATGTGGTTGCTAGTGGTGCCGCTGTTGCTGCCTCTGCCGGGATTGCTGCGTGGACGCGATTACACCTTTGCATGGTCGACGATGCTGTTAGTGTTTTATGTCGGTGGTTATCTGGCCGCAGGCCAAGCGAATCCAGCTGAGAAGTGGATCTGCTTTGGCATTGCCGCGATTGCAGCTTTGGAATTTGTGAGCTTGAGTGTTTACGTCAAAGCACGTTCGAAAGAACGTGCTTATTTCAAAGCTCTGTCCGACCGAGAACAGTCTGCACAAAAGGCACCGTAAGACGGCGCTTGGCGCTCAACGCGGCGCGATCAAGCTGATCGAGTGCGCTGAGCAAACTGCCCGCATCGCGCGGCAGGTGTTTCATCAACCATGCGGAAACTTCTACCGGCATCTCCAGCCCACGTGCTCGCGCACGTTCACGTAGAAGTGTTTCGCGATCGTTGTCATCCAATGGCTTGAGGCCAAACACTGCGCAGAGCGTTAAGCGCGTACGGAGATCGGGCAGGGCGATGATGGCGCGATCGGGCGCGGCATTGGCTGATAACACCGTTACTTTGTTGGCACTGCGACGCGCATCGAGCAAACGCAGCAGCGCCATGGACCAATCTCGGTCATCGCTGACAGCATCGAGATCATCAAGGCAAAGTACGGCGGATTGATCGAGACCTTCTAAAGCATCAGGTCCCATCTCGCGTAAATCTTGCAGTGGCAAATACGGGCAGCGACGCTCACGTGCAACGGCTTGCAGCAGATGTGTGCGGCCACTGGCGAGGGCGCCATAAATCAGTACGGCACCGCTGAGTTCGCGCAGTGCATTGAATGCCAGCGCATTCGGCCCTACGTAAAAAGTATCGAAGCTGGCCGACTCTCGTAGTTGTACGGAGAGTGGGAGTTGCTGGCCCTTCATGCTATTCCGGTGTTTTTTCTGGTGCAGGTAAAGCGGGGCTGCCTAGATACAGCGGACTCTTGCGCCATTGCTCAAGCAAATGGCGCGCGGCGACTGCGAGCACGGCTGCTGCGGGTAGCGCCAGCAACACGCCGACGAAACCAAACAGTACGCCGCCTGCCATCACTGCAAAAATCACCGTGACAGGATGCAGACCGATGCGATCGCCGACGAGATTCGGCGTGAGGAAACTACCTTCTGCCATCTGGCCAATAAAAAATACCAGCGCAACCCAACCGCACTGCCATGGATCGCCGGTCTGTACGAGGATGGCGACGACTGCTGCGACAAAACCGCTGATGGCGCCCAAGTACGGCACAAAGCTGACAAGGCCTGCGCCGATGCCAATGACCAAGGCGAGTTTAAGGCCAACAATCGAAAGACCAATGCTGTAGATCGCTGCGAGCGAAGCCATGACCATCAGCTGGCCGCGAAAGAATGCGGCGAGCACAGCGTCGGCTTCATTCATAAAGCCATTCACGCGTGTGTGCAGGCGTGGCGGAATCAGATCGTTGATCGCGCCGACAAAGAGATTCCAGTCACGCATCATGTAGAAGCCGACGACAGGAATTAGCGTCAAATTTGCGATGAGTGTGAACGCTGCCATGCCGGAGGTAGAAACCTTGTGCCAGACCTGCATCGCCATATCGCTGGCGGTGCCCCAGTTGGCGGCGATGAGTTTGCGCACGCCATCGGCATCCAACTGCACGCCGCGTGGCAAGCGAATGCCGAGCGCGGGTAGAGCGGTGTCTTGTATCCAGTGCAGCGCATCAGGGATGTTGGTGATTAGCGTGTAGAGCTGTTCTTCGAGTGGCGGAATCACCAGCACAAAGAAAAGCGCAGTCAAAAGTGTGATGACGATAAACAACACGCTGACCCCGAGCCCACGCGACATGCCGCGGCGCTGGAGATTGTTGATCACCGGGTTGCCGATGTAGGCCACACCGATGCCGACCACAAACGGCATCAAGATTGGCGACAGCAGCCACAGCAGGCCCAGCGCAAGTGCGCCGAAAATCCACCAGGGCATATGTTCTTTAAAGTTCATTTTGTTCCACTCACTCGCAATAGCTTGCCGCGTAGGGAAGGCTGTTTAATTTAATTTGTTTATTAAATATTAGTATATATTTAATAACAATGTCTGAGCGGCCCGATGATGACGCGATGCTACGTGTTTCGAAGCTTAACGCAGCAAAGCGTAGGCCAATCCTTGTGTTTCGTCCTTATCCAAGCGCTTCAACACGCCGCCAACGCTTAGGGCGCCGCTGAGACGAGCTGCACCGCCTTCGCTACGGAGGCGCAGATGCAGAGTGTCGCCAGCCAGTACGAGGACGGACACATTCTTCATGCCCGGCAGTGCACGCAGATAGTTCAAAGCGCGAGCGTAGGCCCGAGGGTTGGTGATGCCGCTAATGCTCAGTGCGACATCATCCACTGGACTCGTGTTGATGCCCCAAACGGCAAAGCCCAGTGATTTGAGCGCGGCATCGACGGCCGACTGATCAAAGTTGGCGATGATCAACAGCTCGCCTTTGTCGTTATTGCTGTAGTCGAACTGCTGGACGAAGGCGTCTGCTTTGGCCAATAGCAGCGAGACTTTGGCCCCCGTGGCCTTTGCGCCGCCGACACGGATCAACACGACGCCGAGGGAGTCACGCAGGCCTTTGTCGCGGGATGCAGGGCTTTGATCGGTCACGACTGCGCTGGAAATATAGTCGTCAGCCGTCTGTGCCTGAGCGCCAAAAGTGGCGCTGCCAAGAAGAATTGCGGCCAGTAATGCCAATGATTTTGCGTGCATGGGCGAATTATCGGCCGCTCCCCTGTAAAATGCGACCCGCCAGCGCGACCGCGCGCAGATTGCCTCCCCACCGCAGACTCTATACAGACATGGCCACCAAAAAATCCCTGACTTATGCCGCAGCCGGCGTTGATATCGATGCGGGTGACGCACTGGTCGACGATATTAAGAAGATCGTCAAATCGACCCGCCGCCCAGAAGTGTTGGCGGGTGTGGGCGGCTTCGGTGCCTTGGTCAATTTGCCGAAGAAATATAAGAAACCTGTTCTGGTTTCAGGCACTGACGGCGTCGGCACCAAGCTGCGCTTGGGCATCGACACCGGTCGCGTTGAAGGTCTGGGCATCGACCTCGTCGCCATGTGCGTTAACGATGTGCTGGTCAACGGCGCCGAGCCGCTGTTCTTCCTCGATTACTACGCCACCGGCAAGCTGGACAAAAAAGTAGCAGCCCAAGTCATCAAGGGCATCGCCAACGGCTGTAAGCAGGCGGGTTGCGCACTGGTTGGCGGCGAGACCGCCGAAATGCCGGGCATGTACCACGATGGTGATTTTGATCTCGCCGGTTTCTGCGTGGCAGTTGCCGAGCAGAGCAAACTGATCGACGGCACCAAGATCAAACCGGGTGACGTGATGGTGGCGCTGCCTTCATCGGGCCCGCACTCGAATGGCTACTCACTGATTCGCAAGATTCTCGCGGTCAATCATTACAAGCTCGCTCCGAAGAGCGAACTGGCTGACGCTTTGCTCGCGCCGACCACGATTTACGTCAAGCCTGTGCTCAAACTGATTGAGAGCGGCATCACCGTGAAGGGCATGGCCCACATCACCGGCGGCGGCATCACCGGCAACCTCACGCGTTGCTTCCCAAAGGGCACGGCAGCGGTAGTCGACATGCAGAGCTGGACGCGTCCAGAAGTATTCAGCTGGTTGCAGAAACAAGGCGGCGTTGAAGAAGACGAAATGCTGCGTGTGTTCAACTGCGGCGTCGGCTTTGTGATGGTGGTGCCGCGTCTGCAGGCCGATAAGGCCATTGCTGAACTGAAGAAGGCCAAGCTCAAGCCTTGGATTCTCGGCCAGGTGGTCAAGGGCAAGCAGGACGTTCGCTACGCATAAGTAGTCGCCTCAATGAAAAACATCGTCGTCCTTATCTCGGGTCAGGGACGCAATCTGCAGGCGCTGATCGAAGCGCAGCAGGCAGGGCATCTCCACGGCCGTATTGCGGCCGTGGTGTCCAATAAGGCAGATGCCGGTGGCTTGGCGCGTGCGCGCGAAGCCGGCATCCTCACCGAAGTGGTTCCGCATATTGATTACGCAGAGCGCAGCGTGTTTGACGCTGCCTTGGCTGCGACGATTGAGCGTCATCATCCCGACATCGTTGTGATGGCAGGCTTTATGCGCGTGGTTGGCGACGAGTTCACGCGCCAGTTCCGTGGCCGCATGCTCAACATTCATCCTTCGTTGCTGCCCAAATACCCCGGCCTCAAGACGCATCAGCGTGCGCTGGAAGCAGGCGATGCCGAGCACGGCGCGACGGTGCACTTTGTCACCGAAGAATTGGACGGCGGCGCGCCGGTGATTCAGGGCCGGTTAAGCGTAGAAGCGCAAGATACAGCGCAGACCTTGGGTGAGCGCGTGATGCGCGACATCGAACTCAGAATCTACCCGCAGGCCGTGGCTTGGATGGCGCGAGGCGAGTTGAAATTAGAGAACGAGCAGGTCTGGTTTCGTGGTCAGCGGCGTACAGCGCCTTTGAACTTGAATGATCTCGACGTGGAGTTTGCTAATGCGTAAGTTGCTTTGGATCTCGCTATTCGTTGCTGGTGCAGCCAGTGCTGCCGATGCTGTTGCGCCTACGCCTGCACCACAGTCGAACGATGCTGTGATCAACATGCTGAAGTCTGCCAATCTGAGTTTTGATGTGGATTGGAATGGCATTCCGCTTGGCGATGCCCTCATCAATCTGATTCCTCAGGGCAAAGGCTGCTATCGCTACGAATCACAAACGCGTCCTGTTGGTGCCGTGCGCTGGCTCTACGGTGCACCAAAAGAAGTGAGTGAATTCTGTGTGAAGGATGGTGTGATTCGTCCGAGTCGCTACGAGTACAGCATTGATAAGCGTCCCAAAGATGAATTCACTTTGAGTTTTGATTGGGCGGCTAAAAAGGTCACCACCGTGAAAGGCGGCAAGACCACCGTTCGTGACTTGCCCGATGTGGCCTATGACCGTTTCGGCATGCAGCAAGCGATTCGCTTGTGGGTGATGTCGGTGCCTGACACGACTAAACGTACCGAGGCGGAGTTTGTTTCGGTAGACGGCAAGGACATCAATATCTATCGCTTCGCGATTCTCGGTCACGAGAAAGTAGAGACCTCGGTCGGCACAATCGATGCGATTCGCATTGATCGCATCGACAGCAAGACCCGCAGCACGCATAGCTGGGTGGCACCGTCACGCGATTTTCAGGTGATCAAGCTGGAGTCGGTCAATCGTGGCGATGTTGAATTGAAGATGCTGACCAATAAGTAAGCGCTAATGTTGTAAGCGCAGGGAACTCTCCCTGCGCTTTTTCCTCAACTGGGTGTATGTTTGGCGCAGGATTTTTACCCGAGAGGTGATGTCATGCGCCACATTGTTACGCCCATCATTATCGTCAGCAGCTTGTTGTTCAGCGCTTGCGATCGCTCACCTCCTGTCACGCCCATCGCGCAAGAGCGACAAGGCCGCGAAGAAACCCAAGGCATTCGTAACGCCGATGCGATTGGTTATGCCGGCAGTGCCATTGCAGACAAGGTCGATGGCGCTTTGAACGCCAACGACAATCAGAAAGCAAAAACTGATCAAGCTCTGCAGAACGCCGAATAAGTGCTGCGGTATTTGTCGGAGAGATTGATGACGATCAGAGTCGGCCTTATTGCTGCGTTGCTGTGCCTTATCTGTGCATTGCCAACACAGGCCAGTAGCAAACCAGTAGTCAACGCGAAACTATCTGCTCAACTTGAGCAGGATTTGGTCAGTAAATACGGCGAGGCGCAGCGTGAGCGCGCACGTCGCGGTATCAATCAGGTCGCGAATGTGTGGCGTGCGCAAGATGGTGATGCGCTGGCCTTCGGCACGTTTGTACGCGACAACTTTTCTGGCACGCAGACTGCTGTTGATGCCCTATTCAATCGCTACGAATACAACCTTGAAAAGTTGGATGGGCATCTGCACGAGATTAACCGTGAGTTGCGTACGCCATCTGATCTGGATGTTGGACCGATTGCAGGCTATGACGACACCTTTAGTGCCTACGATCCTTCAGCGCATGTGCTGGATGATTTCTTCGCCAACAAATTGGCGCAGATAGCGCTGCTGAATTTCCCTCTGACGACGCTGCAACAGCGTCTCGGCGATGGACAACATTGGACGCGCCGCCAGTGGGCAGAGGCACGTTTGGCTGAGCGTTATTCCAAACGAATTCCGGCGGCAGTGAATCAGGCGATAGCCAACGCTGCTTCAGATGCTGATCGTTATATCTCTGAATACAATATCTGGATGCATCACTTGCTTGATGCACAGGGCAAGCGTTTGTTTGCGCCCAAGCTGCGTTTGTTATCGCACTGGAATCTGCGTGATCAAATCAAGGCGGATTATTCCGATTCCGAAAATGGCTTGGCCAAACAGCGCACGATTCAGAAGGTGATGGAGCGCATCGTGACGCAGGTGATTCCGGCGTCTGTGATCGACAATCCGGGCGTGGATTGGAATCCAGTTAATAATGCCGTTTTTCCAAGTCCTGCTCGCGATGGCGAACCGCGAGCCAAAGCCTCTAGCAGTAACGCTCGTGAGCCTGATACGCGCTACGCCGTGTTATTGGCAGACTACAAAGCCATGCGTCAGGCCGATCCATATTCGCCAACTGCGCCGACTTATATCCAGCGCGTGTTTGATGAAGACATGCAGATTCCAGAAGCACGCGTTCAAGAGATGCTGGAACAAGTTCTGTCATCGCCATTAGTGGCGCAAACCGCCAAGCTGATTGAATCGCGTCTGGGCCGACCGCTGGAGCCTTTCGACATTTGGTACAACGGCTTTCGTCCGCGTGGCGCATATGCCGAAGCAGAGCTTGATGCCATCGTTGCCAAACATTACTCAACGGCTGATGCCTACAAGCAGGACATGCCCAATATCCTTCGAAAGCTGGGATTCTCTGCGGAGCGTGCAAAGTATCTGGCGAGCAATATTGCAGTTGATGCTGCACGTGGGTCAGGTCATGCCATGGGCGCCGAGATGCGCGGTGCGCAGGCACATCTTCGTACGCGTGTTGAAGCCGATGGCATGAATTACAAGGGCTACAACATTGCCGTGCATGAGATGGGCCACAACGTTGAGCAAACGTTCTCGCTAAACGATATCGATCACACCCTGTTGCAGGGCGTTCCCAATACTGCGTTTACGGAAGCTTTGGCTTTTACGTTTCAGAATCGCGATCTGGAATTGCTGGGTCTGACCAAGCTAGACGCGCAAAGTGCATCACTCAAGACGCTGAACGATTTTTGGGCGACATATGAAATTGCTGGCGTAGCGCTAGTCGATATGAATGTCTGGCGCTGGATGTACGCACATCCACAGGCCACGCCTGCGCAGTTGCGTGAGGCGGTGTTAAAAATCAGCAAGGACATTTGGAACCAGTATTACGCACCGATCTTTGCTCAGAAGGATGTCGTACTACTCGGCATCTATTCGCACATGATCAACAGCTTTTTATATCTGCCAAATTATCCGCTGGGTCACATGATTGCATTTCAGATTGAAGCGCAGATGGATAGGTCGGGAGATTTCGGCGGCGAGTTTGAACGCGTTGCCAAGATTGGTCGTGTTACGCCAGATCAATGGATGATTGCAGCGACCGGTGCGCCTGTAGGGCCTGAAGCATTGCTGGCTGCGACAGAGAAGGCCCTGTCGCAGCTTAAGTAGGGTGCGCCGTGCGCACCATTACGCTTTGCCGGCGAGATTGATGGTGCGCACAGCGCACCCTACCCACGAAAATTTATTGCTCCGGTAATTCTTCCTCAGCACGACGCGGCGGTAGCGGCGACAGATAGCCTGTGAGCAACAGCAACGCACCAACACTCAAGAACGCAACAATACGCGCAAGTGTGCCGCTGCCTGAGGTGTCGACTACAAACAGCTTGATCACGACGACCGCCATCAGTGCCGCGCCAACCATCCAGACCTCGCGCTGACTGCGGCGTGCAGACCAGATCATGGCGATGAAGCCGAGCAAACCCCAGAAGATTGAAAGCGCTGCTTGAACGGTGATGGAGT
>JAZKEM010000132.1:0-4791 GCA_040387055.1 Pseudomonadota bacterium
TGCAGCGCGTTGCGCTCGGGCGAGAACCAGTAGCCGTTGTAAATCAGCTTGGCGTAGCGCGGCATGATTTCGTCTTTCAGATGGGCCTGCTCGCGATCCAGCGTGATGCTTTCAATCGCGCGGTGAGCCTTCATCAGAATCGTGCCGCCCGGGGTTTCGTAGCAGCCGCGTGATTTCATGCCGACGTAGCGGTTTTCGACGATGTCGAGACGACCGATGCCGTGCTTGCCGCCCAGCTCGTTGAGCAGCGCCAGCACCTTGTACGGCGACAGCTTCTTGCCGTTCACAGCGACGACGTCACCCTGCTTGAACTTCAGCGTGATGTATTCGGGCTTGGCTGGTGCCTGCTCCGGATTCTTGGTCCAGCGCCAGATGCTGTCATCCGGCACCCACCATGGATCTTCAAGACCGCCGCCTTCATACGAGATGTGCAGCGCGTTGGCGTCCATCGAATAAGGCGAACCGCCGCCCTTCTTCTTGGTGATTGGAATCTTGTGCTTGGCAGCGTAGGCCAGCAGCGTTTCGCGGCTGGTCAGATCCCACTCGCGCCACGGTGCGATCACTTTGATCGCCGGGTTGAAATGGTAAGCGCCGAGTTCGAAACGAACCTGGTCGTTGCCCTTGCCGGTGGCGCCGTGAGCGATGGCGTCGCAGCCAGTCTGCTCAGCAATTTCCATCAGGCGCTTGGCAATCAGCGGGCGCGCAATCGACGTGCCGAGCAGATACTCGCCTTCGTAAATCGCGTTGGCGCGGAACATCGGGAATACGAAATCGCGCACGAACTCTTCGCGCAAGTCATCAATGAAGATTTCCTTGACGCCAAGCTGCTTGGCTTTAGGGCGGACATGGTCCAGCTCCTCGCCCTGACCGATGTCGGCGGTGAAGGTCACCACCTCACACTGGTAGGTGTCCTGCAGCCACTTGAGGATGACGGAGGTGTCGAGACCGCCGGAATAGGCCAACGCAACTTTGCGGACTTTGCTCATGGGAGTTCGTACGTTTGAGAATGGGGGAAGTGTGAAGCGGCGCGATTATATAGCGACTTGCCCTGTGCTAGCTTTCACTTTCGCGAATTTCAGGACCCGCCATGAGCACCCGCCCCATCGAACTCCTAATCGAGCCACGCACGCAGGACCTCGGTGGCTTTACCGTGCGCCGCTTGCTGCCCTACGTAAAACGTCGTCATGTGGGCCCGTTTGTGTTCCTCGATCATATGGGCCCGGCGCAGTTCGCCCCTGGCCATGGCATCGATGTACGCCCGCATCCGCATATCGGGCTGGCCACCGTCACCTATCTCTACGAAGGCGCGATCACGCACCGCGACAGTCTTGGCACCGAGCTGGTCATCCGTCCCGGCGATGTGAACTGGATGATCGCAGGCACTGGCATTGCCCACTCCGAGCGCACGCCGCCGGATTTGCGCGCCTCAGGTTCGGCGCTGCATGGCTTGCAGATGTGGGTCGCACTACCGTTGGACAAGGAAGACTGCGCACCAGATTTCCAGCATTGCCCCGCTGCCACCTTGCCCGTGTTCTCACAGGATCAAGCACAAATTCGTTTAATTGCAGGCACGCTCTATGGCCATCAATCGCCGGTGCGCGTCGCATCGCCGCTGTTTTATGCCGAAGCACAGATGGCAGATGGCGCTGAACTGACATTGAGTGACGAGCACGCCGAACGCGCGATCTACGTCATCAATGGCGCGGTCGAAATCGACGGCCAAGCACTAGCTGCAGGCCAACTCGCCGTGCTGAGCGCTGGCGGTCAACCCAAACTAAAAGCAAAAGGTCAGACCCTGCTGATGCTGCTCGGCGGTCCGCCGCTCGGTGGCGAAAGATTGCTTTGGTGGAATTTTGTCGCCAGCACACCTGAACGCATTCGTGATGCGCAGGAACGCTGGCTGGCCCAGCGTTTTGACAAGGTGCCAGGCGAGACAGAGTTCATTCCTTTGCCAGAAGACTGGCTGAAATTACCTCAGCGCAAGTAGCGATCCAGAAACGTGAGCGATGCTTCAACGGCGTCACCATCAGCAAAGAAACCGCTGATATGCCCGTGACCACCAATCACGAATAGCTCGTTGGTAATGCCCGCCTTATCCAGCGCCTCTTTGTAACGCGTGGCCTGATCAAACGGCACCAGCATGTCGTAGCGCGCGTGATACGCAAACACCGGCGGATCGCCCGCGCTGATGTGATAGATCGGCGAGGCGTCGCGATAGGCCTGTGGATTTTCTTCCCAGCTAGCGCCGATAAAAGCGGGCACGAGGCGACCGTCTTTAAAGGCAGGCAGATCGGCAGGGTCACCACCGGCGACGACGGCTTTGATGCGCGTTTGTGCATCACCCCACTTCGGCTCATCTGACAACGCGCCAAGAAGTGCGGCCAGATGTCCGCCTGCGGAATAGCCAAAAGTACCGATGCGATTGCCATCAATCCCCAAACGCACGCCCTCTTCCGAACGCATCCAGCGCACCGCTTGCTGCACGTCGTGCAACTGCGCAGGCCAGACGTATTGGGGCACAAGACGATACGTGGTGTTCACAACAAGATAGCCACGCGCAGCAATACGCTCAGCAAGACTTTTAACTTGGGCTCGATCTCCGCGCTTCCATGCGCCGCCATGAATCAGCAAGACACTAGGAAAAGGACCGGCGCCCGCGGGGCGATAAACATCCGCCAATAACTTTTGCGGCCAGTCCGGCGGCGTGACGACCACATCGCGCGTGATCTCATAGCTGGAGAGAACCGACACAGGCGCAGCCGCGACCGGTTTGCCCAAATGGCGGTTGCTACACGCAGTGAGCAACAAAACGATCACTACCATCAAGGCCCGACGCATGCTCGTACTCCTGTTCACGATGGCAGTAATACGGCGATCATCAACAAACCGACGCGCCAGCATTTTCAATGCTCTGCGCCCATCTATAGGCAAGCTTTATCGCAAGCATGAAAACATACGATTGGCGGCCAGATTCATTGTTGAGAATAATTCTCAGCACTGCCGAGGACACCGCCATGACCAAGACCCTGAGCTTTGCCGCTGTTCACTTCACCGTCGCTTTTAGCGTCGTTTACCTGATGACAGGTGACTTGCTGACGGGCGGTGTGATCGCACTCATTGAGCCTTGCTGCAATACCGTGGCGTTTCACTTTCACGAAAAGCTGTGGACGGGACGCACAATGTCTTTGCGATCATTGTGCGGCCACGCCCACGCATAAGAGCTTAGTGAACCTTGCGCGAAACACCCATCAAACGCTCAGCGTCCTGCGACACACGGCCGCTTTCGCTGTATTCCGGACGCAGCAGCATCTCAAGCTGTGGGCCAGACGGCTGCTTGTTAGCGAGTGCTTTCTTGATCACTTCTGCGTAACGCTTCAGGCCTGAAGCCTTTCTGGGTTTACGCTTAGGCGCTTCGGCTTTCGGCGTAGTCTTTAGCACGCGTGGACGCGGTGCTTTTTTCTTCGGCTTCTTTTTGAGCGGAGCAGCAACAGGCTTGGCCGCAGCAATCTTCTGCGCAATAACCGGCGGAATAATCAGTTCCGGCTTCTTCGCTGGGATTTTCCAAACCGAAGCTTTCTTGGCGACGACCTTGCTGACCGTCTTACTCGGCGCAGGCACTGCTTTCTTAGCAACTGTCTTAACAACTTTTTTGGCGGCTGGTTTTTTAGCGGCAGGCTTGGCAACTTTCTTCGCCGGTGCCTTCGTTACTTGCTTGGTAGCAACTTTTTTGACTGCTACTTTTTTCGCCACAGCCTTTTTAGCAGGCAGCTTCTTCGCAGGCGCTTTAGCCACTGCTTTCTTCGGCGCAGCTTTAACGACCTTCTTCGCTTTGGCAGCAGGCTTTGCAGCAGCCTTTGCAGCAGCCTTCTTTTTGGCGACTGCTTTTTTAGCGACAACTTTGGTCTTGGCCTTGGGCTTAACCGTTGCTACAGGCTTTTTAACGACCTTTGGCTTGGCAGCAGCTTTTTTAGCAACTGCTTTTTTTGCGGGAGATTTGCTGGAAGATTTCTTGGTAGCCATAGGTCGGTAACAGACTCAAAACGAAGTTTCTAAGGGCAGATTATAACGACTCAATCCGTGGTTCATACGCAAGACGCTGAACTACCCCTTAAGGTGGGGGCTGGCAAAGCGAACTCGCGCAGGCTTCTTCGACATTATTTCGAGGACTCTTCATGACATCCGCACGTAGCTGGTTTCTGCAAAAACGCCCAATCGTCAATATTGAAAACGACACTCTGGAGCTACGTGAGCACACGCTGCCAGAGCTTAAAGAAGGCGAATTTCTGATGCGCACCATTTTGCTGTCGCTAGACGCCAGCAACCGCATTTGGATGAGCGATCAAGACTCTTATCTGCCGCCAGTCAAACTGGGCGCTGCGATGCGTGGCGTTGTTGTCGGCGAAGTGATTAAGTCGCGCCACAAGGATTTTCCCGCAGGTTGTCTGGCCTCAGGCTTGGATACCTGGTCAGATTACGTGGTGACTGACGGCACCGGCCTGACGCCGATGGCACCACTCCCGGGATTGAATCTGGCTGACGCCTTTGGTGTTCTCGCGATTGCTGGGCCTACGGCTTACATCGGTCTGCATGACATTGGTCGCATCAAACCGGGCGATACCGTTGTGGTTACCGCCGCTGCGGGCGCTGTGGGCATGGTCGCAGGTCAACTCGCCAAAATTCACGGCTGTCGCACGATTGGTGTGGCGGGTGGTCGCGACAAGTGCAAATTGCTCACCGAGCAATACGGCTATGACCACGCGATCGATTACAAATCTGAGAACGTTCTGGAGC
>JAZKEM010000133.1:0-2510 GCA_040387055.1 Pseudomonadota bacterium
CAGGCAATGGCTGCGCAACGGCAGCAACAAACTCGCAACCACCCTTGTCTTTCATGTCGCTGATCAGCCCGCGCGCGAGTACGCGAATATCTTCTCTGAGTGCCTCAATCGCCTTGGGCGAAAACACGCGCTGCAGCGGCATGCGGTATTTGCCGTGATCTGGCGGATCAAGATTGATCGGCACTGCGAGCGGAATGTGTGGTGACCCGGGAGGCATCATCGCCTTCAGCATTGCGAGCTTCTCTGGCGGGATGAATTCGCTGGAGAATGATTCGGTATCACGCGAAGCATCAAAGTTCGCAGCGTGGCTGGTCAGCATCCAGTGGCCACCGTTGCGTGGCGTCCAGAATACCGGCGGCGCGTTCTTAACCAGATCCAGAATGCGTGCGTGCGGATCAGCCAACAGGCCCGGATCACCAAACATGTCGAAGTCATAAACCACAGAATCGAGGACATGATCTGGTTTGGGGACTGCGGGTGTCAGCTCTACTTGCGTCATGAATGCTCCAGAATCTAATCAGCGACTACTTGTCTTTTTTACCGCCAATCCCTTCGACATATTTCCGAATTCCTTCTTGATATGCGGGGTTGAGCATCAATGCGCTATTGGTCAGGCGCTCGACGTTGCGCGCCTGCGCAAGGCCAACGTCATGTGCGAGTTCGATAGCGAGCTTGGCTGCGCCCATCTGTTCACCATTCTGCTGAGCGAGGTGTTCACAAAATTTCATTGCATCTTCTGCGAAGGTTTCGTCTGGATACACTTCGTGGACCAGACCCATGATCAATGCACGGTCTGCATCGACCGGCAGATTGGCCATGATCAGATAGCGCGTCCAATGCGTGCCGATCATGCGAGACAGACGGCTGACGCCGTTCGACGCAGGGATCACGCCAAACTTTCCTTCAGGAAATGCGTAACGCGCGCTCTTGGCGGCGAGGCGGAAATCGCAGGACAGCGAGAGCTCAAGACCACCACCCATGCAGGTTGCATGGTGTGCAACGACGATCGGTTTCTCGATCGACTCCATCTCATCGTAAATGCGATGCATGCCGTGCAGACGCAGACGATGATTCTCGCGGATGCTGGATGCGGTCGGCGTTGTCTGAGGTCGCGAATCGCCACCACGCAAATCAGCGCCGGTGCAGAAGAAGCGGCCATTGGCGCGAATCAACATCACCTTGAGCTCAGGCGTGTCGCGGAAATGATGTAGCGCTTTTTCAAACAGGCCCATCAACTCACCGCTCAGCGCGTTGAGTTTTTCAGGACGGTTCAAGGTCGCAATAAGAATTGCGCCCTGCTCTTCGACTAATAGATGTGGAGCATCAGACATATATGACCTCTAGGCGCGAGTACGCGGCATTCCGAGACCGCGCTCGGCAATCATGCTGCGATGGACTTCGCTGGTGCCGCCGTAAATCGTAGTGCCCTGCGCATGGCGGTAGCACTGATTCAAAAATCCTGCGGGACCAGCGCGTTTCGACAGCGAGTATGGCGCAGTCAGATCCAGCAAGTCGCGCGAATCGGTGAGGAATTTCTCGGAGGAGAACATCTTCGCCATTGGCCCGTAGCCAAGGTTTGGTTTCTTCTCAGCGATGGTCCACTGTGCGCGGAACGTCAGCATGTCCGAGACCCAGAGGTTGGCCGTTGATCGCGCGAGGCGCGACTGCGCTGTGCGGTCTTCGATTAATGGACGGCCTTCGAAATTAATCTCGCGACACATCTGCTCTGCCGCCTTGAGCATTGCGCGCTGAACCTTGGAGAAACCGCCACCGTGTTCGAGTTCAAGGCTGGCGGCCATCGTTTTGACGCCACCGTCGACTTCACCTAAACGCCAGCTGTCTGGAATACGGACGCCATCGTAGAAAGTGATGTTGGTGCGCTCGTCCTGAAATGTGTAGACCGGTTGCACAGTCACGCCAGGCGCTTTGAGCGGCACGATGAACATCGTCAGGCCCGCATGCTTAGGCACATCCGGATTGGTACGGCACAGCATCAGCACGTAGCTGGCGAGATTAGCGCCGCTGGTGAACATTTTGGTGCCGTCGATACGCCAGGAACCATCGGCTTCACGCGTGGCTTTGCACTGCGCGGCGAAAACATCGGAACCGGAACCGGGCTCGGAATAACCAAGGCTAGCAATCGCCTCGCCCTTCATGAGCTTGCTCAGCACTTCTTTTTTCAGCTCGTCCGTACCAAAGCGATAGATGATCAGCGAGACCATCTGCGCGACGTTGGCTGCAGGCGTGTTGTAACCCTGATGCTCAAAAGCATCCATCGCTGCGATCTTGGCGTAGGTCTTCAAACCACGACCGCCCATATCCTTCGGCAGACCGGGGAACAGCAAATCAGCTTCCGCCAACTTGCGATGAATCTCCGGGTTATAGCCTTCCCAGCTGTAGTGGAATTTCTCGCGCATCTCCGGCGTGACGTTCTTCTCGAAGAAGGCATTGATCTCAGTGGTGATCGAACGCGCGTCATCGCCCAGATCAAAATCAACCGGGCAATCACC
>JAZKEM010000134.1:0-40042 GCA_040387055.1 Pseudomonadota bacterium
GGACACAGGTGCAGGCCGATATCGGCGTCGCCGGTGACGGCTTCAACCGTCGTCCAGAAAAAAGCTTGTTGCTGGTGAGGGGTACGCAGGTCACGCAGAGACAACTTTTCGGCGTCGTAGCCGAGCTTGGTGTAAATCGCCGTCACATCAACGCCAGCCTTAACCATGGCTTCGTGAGTGACCTGTAACATTTGTCCTGAATCGCGCATGTATTTATTAGTTTATGTAGACGCTTGATTTGCCGGAGTGACAGGATGCAGTGCCGATTTTGTCATTGCCCTTGCCATCGTGCACTGTTACGGTTATTCAATCGGACTATATAGTAGCTGCACCATATAAGAAATGCGGTTTTAAAGGGCAGATTGAAAGCCCGCCACCGCAGTTGTAGATCAGTACGCATAGCGGCCAAAGAGCCGTGGCTGGATTCTACGGGAAGCTATCAGGGCTGAAAGGCCACCCGCAGAACGGTTGCCTAAGGGATGAGGAGAATTCGATGCTGCGTACAAAATGGTTGGTGCCTATCACCGTGGCTTTGCTATTGGCGGCTTGTTCGCCGAGCAAAGCGACCGTTGAGAACTACCAAAAGCTGGATTGGACGATGACACGTGAGCAGGTTTATGGCGTTTTGGGTCAGCCGAGCGAAACTAAAGGCCGTGAAACAGATGCTGATGCCACGACCACCATCGAAACTTGGAACGGAAAAGATCAAGATCTCATCACCATCACTTTTGTTGATGGAAAAGTAGCGATGAAGTCGATGCGCAGCAACGGTAAAGATTATTAATATTGCGTGCGTTTGAACCGGGGTCGGTATCAATGCCGAGTAAAAGAACTTAAGGAGAGTCGCATGCGGAGAATCGGTTTGTTTGCCAGCGGTCTATTACTGCTGAGCGGCAGTGCACAGGCGCTTGAATATCAGTGGGATGATTTCACGTTCTCGCTTGCTAACCGTGTATCGGCAGGCGCGACGATGCGCATGCAGGCACCCAGCTACGACTTGCTTGGCAAGATCAATGTGCCTGGGCAACAAGATTTATGCGAAGCGGACGATTGCATTTCGTTTCTGAATAACCCAGCGCCGAACCAGCGCTTGGTTGACGCCAAGGGTGCTTTCTCCGGCACCAACAGCGACAACGGCAATCTCAATTACAAGAGATACGACATCGTCGCTGCGACGATGCTGCTGGATTCCGATTTCAAGGCATCCTACGGTGACTTTTTGCTGCGTGTCCGCGCACTGAGTTTCTACGACCCGGCAAATATTCGTCGGCGTGATCGACACAACTCAACGGTCTATCGCGGCGTCGAGCTTCAACCGGCACGGACTGATCGTAACGCACGTACCACCAACATCTATGCACGCAACGTCCTGCTGCAAGATGCATATTTGCAATACACCTTTGAGCTGGACGGACACAACGGCACTCTTTCTCTTGGTCAGCAGAACATCCGCTGGGGTGAGAGCACCTTGCTGGCGATCAACAGCCTGAACGAAATCAATCCACCCAACTCGCAGCTGCTGCATGTGCCTGGCGGACAGATTCGCTCAGTGTTCCAACCAGTTCCGATGGCGCTGTTGTCTTTTGACGTGATGGACGGCGTTAGCGCCGATCTGGTCTATCAATTGCGCTGGAAACCAGTGCAGCCCGACGCAGCAGGCAGCTTCTTCTCGACCAGTGATATCGCTGGTGGTGGTGAATATGCGGTGATCGGCTTGGGTCAGTTCCCAGAAGATCCGTTCCAGAAATTGAAGCCCGCTGCTTCGCTCAATGCGCTCGATCCTTTCAGTTCATCAGTGCTGGGTTTGATTTCTTCGACGTCGTTTTCGACGCGCATCCTGCCGGACTCTCAGGGCGAACCAAAGAACAGTGGCCAGTACGGTATCAAGCTTGGCTACAACGCAAATTGGCTCAATGGCGGCACCGATCTTGGCTTTTACTACCTCAACTATCACAGCCGTTTCCCCTACGCGAGCGTGATTTCAACCGACGAGTCTTGCGCGCGTAATTCGACAGCGGCATCTTCAGCGGTGGATTGCCTTGGCTTTAATGGCGCTGTGAATGTCACCGGCTTGGGCAAGGAGCCCGCGCCGATTGATACGCTCAAAGTTTTCCTGGATTACCCAGAAAATATTCACATGTTTGGTGTGAGCTTCAACACCAATATTGGTGCATGGTCTCTCGCAGGCGAATATTCCTTCCGTCCGAATATGCCGCTCCAGGTGCAGTTGACCGATGTAGTGTTTGCTGGTCTTCAGCCTGCACTGCCACGAGAGGAAGCAGATATTGGTCTCGGTACGCTGACGCAGTTGTTGGGCCTGCCTAATATCGGCGGCAATATTGTTGCGCTGCCATCGTCTCAGCAGGCTTTCCCAGATTATTTGATGACCCGCTATCGCAAACAGGCGGTTGGCCCCAATCAGTACATTCCAGGCTATCAGCGCTTCAAAGTGGGCCAGATGGATTTGACCGCGATCAAAGCCTTCTCCAGCAATCCTTTTGCTGCTGACCAGATTCTGTTGATTCTCGAAGCAGGCTTCACGCACATCTATAACCTGCCATCACTTAATCAGTTGCAGATTGAAGGTGGCAACCTCAACGATACGCACTACAGCCCAGGCGCCGATGGCACGGGTAGCGGTGGCGTAACGGATAGCAAGCGCTTCAACCCGACCATGCAGCGCTCTGGTTTCGCCACCAAGTTCTCATGGGGTCTGCGTTCCATCATCCAGATGGAATACAACGACGTGATGTTTGGTTGGGCATTCAAGCCACAGATTGTGTTGTTGCACGACATGACCGGTGTTGCACCATCGCCTAACCAGAACTTCATTGCAGGTCGTTCACAGGCGCAGGTGGGTACGGATATCAACTTCAACCAGAGCCTGACCGGCCACTTCCACTACGAGTGGTATTGGGGCGGTGAAAAGTACATGAATGCTCTGAAGGATCGTGACAACGCCTCAGTCAGCATCGCTTACTCGTTCTAGTCATTGCGTTTCAATAACAGCCGGCACCACTCTGCAGTGGTGTCGGCTGTTATGCTTTACGTGAATAGAATTTGGAATCCCAACATATGACTGACAGCCAAGCGCGTGCCGGTTATCGGCACTTTCAAAACATCACCACACGCTGGAAGGACAACGACGTTTACGGTCACGTAAACAACGTCGAGTACTACAGCTATTTCGATACCGTGATTAACACTTGGCTGATTCGCGAAGGCGGATTAGATATTCACGCGGGCGAAACGATTGGCCTCTGCGCAGAATCGCATTGTAAATTCATGGGGCCGTTCGCGTTCCCTGAAATTGTGCAAGCTGGATTGCGCGTTGTGCATTTGGGTCGCTCCAGTGTGCGCTATGAAATTGGTTTGTTCCGTGAAGGCGACGATAAGCCTTCTGCCGAAGGTTGGTTCGTGCATGTGTTTGTGAATCGTGCCAGCCGCCGCTCACAAGAAATTCCGCAGGGCCTACGTTTAGCGTTAGAGCGTTTGCAGATCGACAATGGAGTATTGCCATGAAAGTTCGCGCTGCCGTTCTGCGTGAAATGGGTTTGCCTGCGCCTTACGCGCAATCACAACCTTTGAAATTTGAAACGCTAGAGCTAGATCCGCCGGGTCCCGGCGAATTGCTAGTGCGTGTACGTGCCGCAGGTTTATGTCACTCGGATCTTTCGGTGATTGATGGTTCGCGTCCACGCGTGATGCCAATGGTGCTCGGTCACGAAGCCGCAGGCGAGGTTGTGCAGATTGGTGCGGACACGCAAGGCTTCTCGGTTGGTGATCAAGTGGTGTTCTCATTTGTGCCGTCCTGCGGACACTGCGCGCCGTGCGCGAGTGGTCGTGCAGCATTGTGCGAACCCGGTGCTAAAACCAACACCGCAGGCGCGCTACTTTCCGGTGCGCGTCGCTGGCATCAAAGTGACACAAGCGAACTGCATCATCACTTAGGCGTTTCTGCATTCGCAGAGATGACCGTCGTATCCGCGCGCTCAGCCGTGCGTGTGG
The DNA here is from genome assembly GCA_040387055.1 of Pseudomonadota bacterium. Lineage (GTDB taxonomy): Bacteria > Pseudomonadota > Gammaproteobacteria > Nevskiales > Nevskiaceae > Stenotrophobium. Next base: position 4,009 of record JAZKEM010000134.1, read on the forward strand.
ATCGTGATCTGCCGCCAGAGATTGCTGCACTGTTTGGCTGTGCCGTGATGACGGGTGTAGGTGCTGTCGTAAATACCGCCAAAGTCGGTGTCGGCGAAAGCGTCGCCATTTTTGGTTTGGGTGGCGTAGGTCTTGCATCGTTATTAGGTGCTCGCGCTGCTGGTGCGTTTCCCATCGTCGCGATTGATGTGTTGCAGTCGAAATTGGATTTGGCAAAAGAGCTCGGTGCTACTCACACCGTTCTTGTTAGCAATGGCGATGTTGTTGCTGCGGTGCGCGAAGCAACGCAGGGTGGGGCGCAGTACACCTTTGAAACCGTCGGCAGTGAGCAAGTGCTGGCACAGGCTTATGCCGCGACACAACGTGGTGGCACAACGGTGACGATGGGCTTGCCGCACCCACAGAAAATGTTTTCAGTGCCCGCTGTGAGCTTGGTTGCTGAAGAGCGCACGGTGAAAGGTTCGTATATGGGTTCGGCTGTGCCGTCTCGTGATATTCCGCGTTTTGTTGCGCTGTATAAATCAGGACGTTTGCCGGTAGACAAGTTGTTGACGCATCGCTTGAAGCTGGAAGAGATCAACGCGGCATTTGATCGCCTCGCTCGCGGCGAAGCAGTTCGACAGGTGGTTATATTTTGATGAGTGTGCGTCTAGGTATGAGCAAGCCCAACATGAAACAAGAACCTGCAGAACGTTCACTCGCTGATCGGCTCGAATGGATTGTCGACTTCGTCAAAGGCCTTGCCGATCTGGAATTCCGCAGCCTGATGACGCCACGCATGATGCCCGCGCTATATCTGCTCGGCATTCTAGCCAGCGCATGGGGCGTGATCACCTATGCAATTGAAGGCTTCACGATTTCCCATTCACAGGGACTGGTGCGTGCATTCCTGATTGCACCTGTAGGTTTCGTGGTGCTGGTGACGCTGCTGCGCGTGGCCTTGGAACTCTGTTTGGTGATCTTCCGCATCGCAGTGCATATCAACAAGATGGCGGGGCACACCGAAGAAATTGCTGGTGGTTTTCCCAAGATTACTTTCTGGAAGAGCTTTAAGCGCAAGGACGAGTAGTTGCTCTTCAGTATTTGAGCCATCTGCGAGTGGCCGCTATGTGCCAACTGCCGTCCTTCAACCGCGAAGATTCAGCGCCTGAAAGTAGTCATTCAACGCTCAGCCTCCACGCAGATCAGAATAATTCTGTCTGACTTGTGTCGGCCACTCTCAAACTCGCCTGAATAGAACGCACTCTAGGAGTCAGATCATCAGCATCTGCCCGATCGATCAGTGCAAAGCGCAGGCAGCGACGTCGGCTGCAACTGCTTGTAATCATCTTGGCTTGCGTGGCGGCGGTGTGAAGCTGCCCTTTGCGGGCTTGATGCCCAGAGAAGCATCCAGTCGATTGAACAAATCCCTGCAACGAGATTCATATGTGCAGCCGTTTCTGTACGAAAATGAGTATTTAGTTTTGCGGACGACACCATCCCAGCGTCCATTCACCATACGGCCTACAGCGGGCTTTCCCATGGCAACGTATTCATCGCCAACGTATGCGATGAAGGCTGACAGCTCTCCTGGTCCATCCACCGGTTTGCCCGCAATGCATTCTCCAGACCATTCGTAGGTTTGTTTGTGTTTGTCCAAGTTATCAAGATCATCTTCGACCTTTGCCTCATAATAGAAACAGCCGCCCGGCAGCGCCCATCGCACCATACTCATGGTGTCGCGTTTCTCTGGAGTCGCTGTTATCTGGAATAAACGTTCCCACTTTGGTGTCTGTGCGAAACAAGTTAGTGCCAAACTTATAAGCACTGTGGCAAACACGATTTTGCAGGGTGCAGTTGAGCATGCCATCGTGATTGTTTTCCCTTTATGTAAATCATTGTTCATGAGAAAACTCCTGAATTCTTGAGTTGAAGGCGTAATCACCGGCTATTGCAGGCCGAGGCTCTGATTTCGCATTTGAATTTTCCACTCTCCAATTTCTGGCATTCCCTGATGGCACCGGCCTCCGCTTGCGCCTGAGTGGCACCTACATCTCCGCCCCATGCGCAGTCATCGCCGATGGCTGTGGTGCATTCGGCATAGGCGGCGCAGCCATTGGTGAAGTGCGCGACGGCGGTGCATTCATTGCGGCTGCCATGTCTTTGACAATCTTCTTCGGCGGCTTTGTCGGCGCTTGCCTGGCTTGGGTGGTCTATGGCAAGGCCGTTCTGGTTGCCATGGACAGTATCAATGGCAATGGCACCCCAAGTATCCCTATTGACTGGTTTTGCCGAATTAACTTGTTTGGTCGAGGCTCTAGGTTCAGCTGTTGATAACGGCGCTGGTGTATATGGGGCAGCGAGTGGTGTAGGTTTGCTTGAGGAGTTTCCTTTTAGTTCAACGATGCGCTGTTGAGCTATGCAGACCGCCAATTTCGCCGCCGCTCCGTCCATCTTTCCGGGGTAGCCGGAAAAAAGTCCGGTGGCTTTACTGCGGTTATCCCAATAGCCATCCCAGTTATCCTTATAGATTTCAAGTTTAGCCACACTGGTTTCATTGTTTAATTCTAAAAAGGCTTCCCCCATAGAACCCGAATCCAGTGAAGTAGAGCGAAATCCAGTACTAATAAGTTCTTGCCATTCATTTGGGCATAGCCCAGGAATTGAAGCGCTAGTCAAAGCAAAAGCAGATATCGGTAACCAAGCGGCAGCGATCACAATGGCAAGAGCTAGTTTTTTGCTCATTTTTTTCTCCTTCCCTAGATGGTGGATGTTAAGCCTGTGGAGGGGGTGAGCAGAAGCCTAACTACAATTAGACCGCCTAATCAATTTCAGCAGTTGGATGCTCTAAACCAGACTGATGCGACCGTCGGCCATGGGCTGAATTGCGTCAATCGCTGGTGTGGTTCCTTGCGCTGATCCAACACACAATGGGATATCTAGAAAATGAGAAATCACATGACGCACTCAATGATTCCCACGATTACTGCCTTTGAACAATCGCCTGATCGCGGCAAGGGACTGGCGCGTGATACGCGTGTTCGCTGGGCGCTTGAAGAAGTGGGGCAGGCTTACAAGGTTCGTCTGGTTTCGTTCGCAGCGATGAAAGAACCGGCGCATCTAGCGCTTCATCCATTCGGGCAGATTCCGACTTATGAAGAAGGCGATCTTGTTCTATTCGAGTCGGGAGCGATCGTGTTTCATCTTGCACAGCAGCACGAAGGTTTGTTGCCTGTTGATGCAAATGCCCGAGCACGTGCGATCACATGGATGTTCTCCGCGATCAACACGATTGAGCCGCCGATTCTTGATCTTCAAACCGCGAAATTATTGGAGGGCGCCAAGCCTTGGGCCGAACAGCGTCTGCCGCTTGTTCTAGATCGCGTCCGTGTTCGGCTGGGCGAACTTTCTGTTCGGCTTGGTGATGCTGATTGGCTTGATGGTGCGTTTAGCGCGGGCGATTTGATGATGGTGTCGGTGCTGCTCAGGCTGAGGCCATCGGGTCTGCTGGATGAATATCCGAAGCTCGCTGCCTATGTCGCCCGTGGTGAAGCGCGGCCTGCTTATCAGCGTGCTTTCGACGCGCAGTTGAAAGTTTTCACTGCCAGCCAAGCGCGCGCTCAATAAGTGAATTGACGTGCGCAGCCGTCCATACGCTGCTGCGTTCTCTATCTGATGTGATTCAGGCAGAATCGCGACGCACTCATTGACCGATGGTCTTTCCATGGCACAGCCCAGTCTGCTGAACCTCGCAGTTACGCGTATCAATCATTTGCCGGCGGCGTTTCGTCGTCCGCTGATTAGTTCGATTTTCGGCTTTGCCGTGCGATTTGCTGGCACGGGTGGTGTTCGCTTTGAGCGTCTCGATGAACTCTGTGCGGTTCTGCATATGAAGAATCGCCGCAAGGTGCGGAACCACATTGGCGGAATTCACGCTGCGGCGATGGCCTTGCTGGCTGAGTCGGCAACGGGTGCGGTGTTTGGACTGAATCTGCCCGCCGGCAAGCTGCCGCTGCTGAAGACCATGCATATCGATTATGTGCGTCGTGCCCACGGCGATCTGCGTGCTGAGGCAACGTTGGAAGTCGGTCAGCGCATGCTGATGCAGACTGAAGAGCGTGGGGATGTCACCGTGGCTGTGAAGGTGACGGATGCCAATGGTGAAGAACCCATAACCTGTCAGATGGTATGGGCCTGGATTCCGGAAAAGGCTAAGGGCTAAGCGGGACTGGCGCTGTTGACAGGCCAACCCGGCCCGTCAGCCACGGAAAAGTAGATTGTTCGGGCCTATTCTTGCGCACCTTTTCCAGCCGCCACCAAGAGCGCCGTAGACCATGCAGATTTCTGTTGAGATCGCCGACAAGTTTCACGTCACGTCTGACCTCAAGACTTCTTTTGCCTTGTTGGCCGATGTGCCACGTTCGGTCAGCCATTTCCCTGACATGCAAAAGCTGCAGGACGAGGGCAAGGGACGCTACTGCTGGTACCTCAAGCCGCTGGGCGCTGCTGGCATTAGCCATCAAGTGGTCTATGCCTGCGTCTATGTGGCAGATGAAAAGAAATCGACTGTGACCTGGACGCCCGTCGCTGGCGTCGGCAACGGTGTGATCCGTGGCCAGTGGCGCCTGACTGAACAGGGGCAGGGCACGCAGATTGAATTTGAAACAATTGGTGAGCTGGAAGTGCCGATCCCGATGTTGCTCCGTGCCGCCGCCAAGCCTATCGTGCAGGGCCTGTTCCAGAATCAGGTTCGTGGCTATCTCAAGAACATTAAAACCGCGCTGAGCCAGTAAGACTCGTCGCTGACACCGTTTTCGTTTTTAACATTAGAGGGTTTATCCATGACCAAAGCTCGCAAAGTCGCCATCATTGGTGGCAGCCGCATTCCCTTCGCGCGTAACAACACCGCGTACGCCACGCGTAGCAACCAAGAAATGCTGACCGCTGCGCTCAAAGGCGTGGTCGACAAGTATCAGCTCCACGGTGAGCGCATTGGTGAAGTGGCTGCTGGTGCGGTGTTGAAGCACAGCCGTGACTTCAACCTGACCCGCGAATCGGTTCTGTCTTCCGGTCTGGCTCCAGAAACCTCCGCCTTTGATGTGCAGCAGGCCTGCGGTACCGGTCTGGAAGCGGCGATCAACATCGGCAACAAGATTGCCCTCGGCCAGATTGATTCCGGCATTGCTGGCGGTGTTGATACCGCTTCCGACGCGCCAATCGCTCTGAACGAAAAGCTCCGCAAAATCCTGCTCGAAGCCAACCGCGCCAAGACCACGGGTCAGCGTTTGAAGGCGATCGCCAAGATCCGCCCAAGCATGTTGGCTCCAGCCATCCCGACCAACGGCGAACCACGCACCAAGCTTTCGATGGGCCAGCACTGCGAACTGATGGCGCAGGAATGGAACATTCCACGTGAAGAACAGGACCAGCTGGCATTTGAATCACACAAGAAAGCCGCTAAGGCCTATGACGACGGTTTCTTCTCAGACCTGATCGTGCCTTTCGCTGGCCTGACCCGCGACAACAACCTGCGTACCGAAATGTCGCTGGAAAAGCTGGCCACCCTCGGCTTGGCCTTCGACAAGAAGAGCGGCAAGGGCACGTTGACCGCTGCTAACTCGACCCCGCTGACCGACGGCGCTTCTGCTGTTCTGCTCGCTTCGGAAGACTGGGCCAAGGAACACGGCCTCAAGATTCAGGCCTATTTGGTCCACGCTGAAACCTCGGCCATCGACTTTGTTAACAAGAAAGAAGGCCTGCTGATGGCTCCGGCCTATGCCGTGCCTCGCATGCTCAAGCGCGCTGGTCTGACGCTGCAGGATTTCGACTTCTACGAAATCCACGAAGCCTTTGCTGCGCAGGTTCTGTGCACCCTGAAATCATGGGAAGACGAGAAGTTCTGCAAAGAACGCCTCGGCCTCGACAAGCCACTGGGCAGCATCGACCGCGCTAAGTTGAACGTCCGTGGCAGCTCGCTGGCCCTCGGCCATCCGTTCGGTGCGACTGGCGGCCGTATCCTCGCTACCGCAGCCAAGATTCTGGACGAGAACGGCGGCGGTCGCTGCTTGATCTCGATCTGCGCGGCCGGTGGTCTGGGCGTTACGGCGATTGTTGAAAAGTAAGCAATCAGCAGGTTTTCAATAGCAGTTTGAACAAAAGCCGGGTTTTTACCCGGCTTTTGCATTTATGGGGCTGTTTCAATTTGGGCTTTACACAGGCATCTAGACGGGGGATAAAGGCGTATAAGGCGTTAACAATCAAGAATAAGAGAGCACTACGTCACAAGTTGGATGCTCTTTAGTTGATATAGTTGTTTTTATCTACGCCAGATAGGATGGCTAAAGTGGAGAGCAGCGCTAGCTGTCACCCACCACTTTGATTGGTTTTTTTGAAGTAGATGCCTTTTTACGATCACGGAAGATTGATTTGTGAGCAAGAAGTACCAAAAGACCCGTCCCCGCGTTTTAGGCGCTCCAGAAGCGATTGGCGCGCTGGCTGACGTTCTTGCTACACAGCTCTCCCACGAAGAACTAAGAGCAGTTTTCTATTCTGTAGGCACAAAGCTTGCGGAAAGCTTTGCCTTGGAACAAGTCGAAACTGTGGGCGATTTTGAAGCGAAAGCTTCTCAAGCCTTGCTGCAAAGAGATTGGGGTTGGATCAAGGTAGAGGAACGTCTCGAGTCATTGGATATCTGGCTCAACGACGCTCCACTTCAGGCTTGGTTTGGAGAAGCGAGCCTGATTTGGTCGGCTGCAATTTTTGAAGGCTTGTTTGCCAGCTGGCTGCAGTCGCTTGGCGCTGGAGAAGGCTTGGAACTCAGGCAGGTCGTTACAGAAGTAGATCCTGGCGAAGCGATTTTATTTCGTCTTTCGCGTCAGTTGAAAAGTTCTTAGGAGAGTAACGTGGCTAAGCTCGAAACGGATGTCGAGAGCCTTTTGAAATTTGCGAAGGTGGGGGAGTTTAAGTACCGCCCATTTGCGAAGAGCGACGAGGCCGAAGCGGGCGAGATGAATGCGCCGCAGATTGCGCCTGAACCAGTTCAGCCTCCACGTGTTGCCAAACCAATCGATGTTGCAACCGTCGATCGTGCACGGTTCGTTGAACCGAATAGCGCTCCCCAGAGCGCAAAGACCAGCCTGAGCGAAAAGTTTGCTGTGCTTGCCAGTCAGCCAACAAAGGTGAGTGGCCGATTGATTTTGAAAAAGCATAGCTTTGCTAAGCGCGCACTCCCAAGTCTGCAAAATTCAATGATTGCGGATCCGAAGGACAAGCCGCTTATCGCCGTTTTTTTGCGACTGGATAGCGAAAACGTTGGCGGCAAAAAACGCTTATACCTCACTAAATAACGCAAGCCAGCACTGGCTTTTGCGTCAGCGAATCGAGTCAATACCATAATGAAAGACGCGAGCGCTTACATCCGTAAAGTACTCACTTGGGCTGCGCTGGCTTTAGCGGGTGTGGGGTTCTACGCCGTGTTGACCACGCCACTCAGCCTTTGGTGGCAAGGCGCTACGGCTGCATTCGTCATCACAAGCGCCTTTGTACTGGCAAAATTTCGCGGCCGTGGCATCACCTATATTCTTGTTGGACTATCGGTGCTGTTCAGCTGCCGATATTTGATCTGGCGTGTTAGAGATACGCTGCCGATTGGTTCTGAATACAACCTGGTCGATTTTCTTTTTGCCGCAGGTTTGTTGCTGGCAGAACTCTATGCGTTGACGATTCTCATACTGGGATATTTCCAGACTGTGTGGCCGCTGCATCGTCGTCCAGTTGAACTGCCAGAAGACACCGACTTATGGCCGACTGTCGATATCTATATCCCGACGTATAACGAACCGCTTTCAGTGGTGCGCCCGACGATTCTTGCGGCCATGGATATCGACTGGCCACCTGAAAAGATCAACGTCTATGTTCTTGATGACGGACGCAGAGACGAATTCAAAACTTTTTGCGAAGGCATTGGCGTAACGCATCTCACGCGACCTGATAACAAGCACGCTAAAGCGGGCAATATCAATTACGCGATGAAGTCCACTTCAGGCACTTACATCGCGATCTTCGATTGCGATCACATTCCGACGCGTTCATTCCTGCAAATGACGGTTGGAACGATGTTGTCCAATCCCAAAATGGCGCTGGTGCAAACACCGCACCATTTCTTCTCGCCAGATCCATTTGAAAGGAACCTTGGAACCTTCAAGAAAGTGCCTAATGAAGGGCAACTTTTTTATGGACTGCTACAAGATGGCAATGATTTCTGGAATGCGACATTTTTCTGTGGATCATGCGCGGTCATTAGAAGAGACGCACTGAATCAAATCGGCGGCATTGCTTCCGAGACCGTGACGGAGGATGCGCACACCGCACTGAAGCTTCACGGACTTGGCTGGGAATCGGCCTACATCAACATTCCGCAAGCTGCGGGTCTGGCGACGGAATCGTTGTCGGCGCATGTCGGTCAGCGAATTCGCTGGGCGCGTGGCATGGCGCAAATTTTACGTATCGACAATCCACTGTTTAAACCAGGTCTCAAGCTTGGACAGCGGCTTTGCTATCTCAATGCGATGCTGCATTTCTTGTATGGCATTCCAAGATTGGTGTTCCTAACATCGCCGTTGGCATTTTTGCTTTTCGATGCGCAAATCATTCACGCCCAAGGCTGGATGATTCTTGCTTATGTGGCGCCACACGTCTTGTTAAGCATCATTACCAACTCGCGACTACAAGGAAAATACCGGCATTCGTTCTGGGCAGAAGTTTATGAAACGGTGCTCGCCGTATTTATTATCTTGCCGACCTTGTTGGCACTGATTAACCCCAAGCTCGGCAAATTTAACGTGACGGCTAAAGGTGGCGTTGTCGATCGAGATTATTTCGACGGGAATATTGCCAAGCCTTATGCCGCGCTGTTCTTCTTGAATCTCTTAGGCTTGGGCGCTGGCTTCTTGCGTCTTGGTTTTAGTCAGGATGTTGCTACCGATACGGTTATTCTGAATTTGTCCTGGATTGTCTATAACTTGATTATTCTTGGCGCAGCGCTCGCGGTTGCACGAGAATCCAAGCAGGTTCGTTATTCAGTGCGAGTGGATACCAAGTTGCCAGCAAAAATAAAAATCGCGTCTGGCAATGCGCCAGTATTTGATTGCTCAACAGCAGACATTTCTTTTGGTGGTGTGCTTTTGAAAGCTGACAATATGAATGCTTTTGAAGTGAATGTTGGAGACACTGTGAACTTAGCGATCATGCCAAGTTCATCTTCAGTTTGGTTGGCTGGCCGCGTAGTAAGAAAATCAGAGGGCAAATTAGCCGTGCGTTTCCAAGATCTCAATATTCCTCAAGAGCGTCAAATTGTTCATGCCATCTATGGTCGCGCTGATGCTTGGCTTTCGTGGAACTCGGGTGAGAATCATGATCGTCCGCTGAACGCGCTGTTCCAAGTGACCAAGCATGCAGTACGAGGTGGGTCTGGTTTGTTGAAGTGGACCGCATCAAGTTTGTGGAACGCCGTTTTCGGCCGTGATTCAAGCAAGGCCGCAGTTGTCTTGGCGGCGTTCCTTTCTTCACTGATTGCAATCAGTGCGGTTGTTCCGACGTCGGCCTACGCACAAGATTCCGCAGTTGTCCTGCCGCCAAAGACAGTTTCTCAGACGCTCACGCTGAAAGATCTGGGTATCGCGTATCCGCTGAAGTTAACCAGTGTTCTAGGGCAGGCCTCGATTACGGTGCCGACTCGCCAAGACGAGCTGGTGACCAAGGCGACACTGCGCCTGCATTTTTCACACTCGCCGTCGCTCATCTCTGCGATTAGTCACTTGAAAGTAATCGTCAATGACGAAGTCGTCGCGACGGTGGTGCTGGATAGCTCAAATGAAGTCGATGGCAGTAAAACGCTGGAGTTGAATCCAGCGCTTTGGGGCGAATCGAACCAGATTCGCTTTGAAGCGGTACAGCACTACGTGAACTCAAATGAGGTTTGCGAAGATCCAACGCATACCAGTCTTTGGACGGTTGTCAGCAACAAGACCAGCATTGATTTCCAGATGTCCAAGATCGCGAGCAAGCAATTGCTTTCGCGTCTGCCAAGTCCGTTCTTTGATCCTGCATCAACTTCGGCGCTGGAACTGCCTTTTGTTTTCTTGTCGAAGTCACCTAACGTCTCGCAGTTGAAGGCAGGCGCCATCGTTGCATCGTGGTTCGGCGCGTTTGCGGATTACCGTGGGGCAAAGATCAAGGCGACGTTCAACACCATTCCGGAAGGCAACTCGGTGGTGTTTCGCGTTGGTGATGCAATGGCGCAGCAATTTGGTCCTGCTGCCGAAACGGCACAAATTCGAATTGTTCAACCGAACTCTTCATCTGATGGCGCGATTCTTCTGATTGAAGCTCCAGACAATCAAGGTCTCGTTGATGCTGCCAAGGCCTTGGCCTTGGGTGCATGGATTACCTCCGGCTCATCAGTGCAGATCAATAATCTTCGTCCTGCACCGGCTACCGCACGTGCCGTGTCTCCAAGATGGTTGGATCCTGAAAAACCGATTCCACTGAAGCAGCTCGCTTCTACGCCTTTAACGGTGCAGGGACTCTCACCAGGCCCGATTCGTTTCGACTTCCGCTTGCCGCCAGATATTTATTTCTACGGAAAAGATGGCGCCAAGTTAAAGCTGAGATATCGCGTCAGCGACAGTAATGCACCTGGTGCGTCGCTGAACGTTGCGTTCAATGACACGTTTGTCTCATCCAAAATTGTAACCGGCGCTAAATCTTCATCGGCTGATGCAATTGCATTCCCAACGCTAGAGTCGTACATCCCAGCATCTTTCATCTCAACCTCGAACAGGTTGCAGATTCAGTACAACTTTAAGAGAAGCGTATCCAAGCCTTGTGAAGATTTCAGCAATAGCTCACTGCAAGGTTCGGTGGATGGCAACTCTGAAATGGTATTCACCAATTTTGGACATTACATCCAATGGCCTAACCTCGGCGCGTTTGGTGGCGGTGCATTACCGTTTAGCGAGTTTGCCGATCTGCACACAACCGGCTTTGCGATTGAGCAGGCAAATTCGGTTGATCAAGTCACAACCTTGCTGACGGTTGCAGGTCATCTTGGACATGTCACCGGCATTGCAGGTACAGACCTTGAAGTCGCTGATGGCACTGATCTGGAATCACTGAAGGGACGCCATCTGATCATCATCTCGTCTCAGAGTGGGCTCGGCGCCTATGGCATGGATGCTGACAATTTGCCGTTGACGTTTAGCGAAGATGGCGTGCAATTAAAGTCCTACGGCTTGGTGACGCGCTTGCAAGCACAGGCGGACGATCGTGATCTGCTGGGTGCTTTGAAATATGCTGGAAGTGTTCTGGCGAAATCTGATGGTGCTCTGTCGATTGTGATGGGCGTTCAGTCACCACTCAGCTCTCGTTTCGGATCGGTGGTCTTTACCGCAACTGGCGCGCAGCCGATTTCTGATGGCGCTTTTGCATTGGTCGATAGCGGCAAGCGACAGTTCTTTAATGGTGATCTGACGCTGATCTCTGGAACGTCTGTTACGGGTTATCAATTTGAGTCACTGTACGGACTCGGCTCGCCATTCACGGTGTTGTCCTTCAAGATTTGGATGAAGCGACATCCGTATCTGATCGCACCGATTGCCATTGCAATTAGCATGTTCCTAGCTTGGGTATTATTTGTAACGCTCAGAAGAAAAGCGAAGACGAGAGTGACCAAGGGATGAGTTTATGAAGCGAGCTTTGCGAGGGCTATGCTGGACTGTATGTGCCTTGGCATTGGCATCGACTGTCTCGCCAGCATTTGCATTTGAACGTGTAAGGCCAACTGCACCTCAGAGTGTTGGTTGGCCGTTATGGAACGCGTTTGCTGATGGCTTCATTCTTGATGAAGGTCGAGTTGTCGATTGGAGCGAGCGCTCCAGAACAGTGTCAGAAGGGCAGGCTTACGCCATGTTCTTCAGTCTTGTCGCAAACGACAGAAAGACATTCGATCGCTTATATGAGTGGACGCAAAAAAATCTTTCGGGTGGAAGATTTACTCAGCAACTGCCTGCCTGGCTCTGGGGTTATCCAGTAGAAGGTCCGGCCGTGCCAATGGTGCTGGATCCAAACTCGGCGTCTGATGCGGATCTCTGGTTTGCCTACAATCTGATTGAAGCCGGTCGTTTGTGGAATGTGCCTCGCTATACCCAAGATGGTCACGCTTTGCTGAATTTAATTGCGAAGGTGGAGACGCGAGAGAAATTTGGAACCACCGTGTTGCTGCCCGGTAAAAATGGTTTTGAATTTGAAAATGCTGTGAGACTGAATCCCAGCTATCTGCCGCCATTTGTTTTGCGCAGATTGGCGCAAGCGGATCCTAAAGGCCCGTGGCTAAAAATCTTGCAAGATTTTACGAAGCTGTTGCCTGATTTGGTCATCAACGGCGGAATTCCTGATTGGTTTTTGTTGACCGAAAAAGGGCCGCGACAGGATTCGGTTACGGGTGATGTTGGCAGCTATGACTCCGTTCGAAATTATCTTTGGGCTGGGCTGATGAATCAGCGTGCGCCTGAGGCCGCGGCTTTCATGCGTGCCTATAAGCCATTCGTTTCTTACGTGAGACAGAGCGGGCGCATTCCTGAGAAATGGTATTCAGGTGGGCGCGCTGGATTCGGCAGTTTTCCTGTCGGAATACAGACTGCATTTATTCCTTTTTTTGCTTTAAGTAATGGAAGCGATCTTGCCAAAGGAATTACGGCTGATCTGAGCGCAAAGACGGCTTCCAATTTAGTTGGAACCCCAGCACGGTATTACGAACAAGTCCTTAGCCTTTTTGCGCTAGGTTGGGTCGACCATCAATTTTCGTTCGATGAAAACGGGAAATTAATTCCAAAATGGAAAAGGTAGCTGTTGTTTCAATCGCTTTGGCAGCCAGTTTCATCTATGGCTTGCCAGCATTCGCAGCTGGCGAAGATGCTACTGCGCCGCTTCGTCGACAAGGAACGTTCTGGGAAGAGCGACAGCAGCCTGCAAAGGCCATCGCTGCTTGGGAACGTATTCTTGATATCGACTCCAGCAACGTCGAGGCTATGACGCATCTTGCGCGCCTCTATGCATCATCTGGCGCGGATAGTAAGGCCGCAGCGATGCTGGATCGTTTGAAGTCAGTAGACCCTAAGTCGGATGCGACGCAGAGTCTGGTCAAAGAGATTAACCGTAAGGCCCCCAAAGATTTTGAAAGCAACATTGCGAAAGCAAGATCTTTAAGTGCAAATCGTGATTACGAACGCGCCATTCAGGTCTACCGCGAGGCTTTCAACGGATCAACACCAGATCGCGGACATGCGCTGGAGTATTACCAGACGCTAGGTGCGACTTCTGAAGGTTGGGAGCCTGCACGCAGTGCATTGAAGTCGCTTGCGGATAAAAATCCGGATGACAGCAAGATCACGCTGGCGCTTGCCCAACATCTGACCTATCGCGAATCGTCGAGACGTGAGGGCATCTCGATGTTGTCTTCGCTGGTTGCGAATAATCAACGGCCTGAAGCAGCTTCTTCATGGAAAAATGCACTGGTCTGGTTGAAGGCGAGACCCGCAGATGCTTCGCTGTATCAAAACTACATTACGGTTGTTGGCTCTGATGCGGATATTCAGAAAAAACTGACTGATCTCTCGAGTGGCACCAAAGTTGTTACTCAGGCAGCGCCTCGCGAAGACTCCAATACGAAAGCGATATTTGCTGAGCTTGAGGCTGGCAATCTGACTTCTGCCGAAGAAAGAATTACTTCAGCCAGACAAGCCAAGCCTCAGGATTCTGATCTCACTGCAGCGCTAGGTATTTTGCGACTTAAGCAAGGCCGCTTCTCTGATGCGGAAGCATCACTTGGATTGGCACAGCGTCAGAGCAAAAGTGGAAGCCAGAAGTGGGCGCAGGCCTATGCCACTGCAAGATTCTGGTCGACAGTTGAACAAGCAGATCAACTGCGAAGCAATCAGGATTTAAAAGGTGCTGAAGCGGCATATCGCAAAGCCATTGCTTTAGCGCCTAAAGGTCCTGTGCCGGTCGAAGTGAAAATTGCCTTGGCGAATGTTCTGCTGGACTCAGGCAAACATCAGCAGGCGATTGAAGCCTACAGAAAAATTCTGAATGAAAACCCGAATGATCCGGAAGCCACGAAAGGTTTGATCAATGCGCTTTATCAGACAGGACGTACTGATGAAGCTTTGCAGATGGCAGCAGATGCACCGCCTGCGGTGCGTGGTCAGCTTTCACAGTTGAGAGCTGTTGCGCTACAGAACAAAGCTAAAGCTGGAATGGGCAATGATTTGAGTGAAGCGCAGGCTGATCTTGAAGATGCGCTGCGTTTGGATCCCACCAGTTCTTGGATTCGTTTGGATTTGGCAAAGGTCTATCTCGCCAGCGGTCAAGCTGATAAGGCCGATAGCATCATGTCGGCGCTTTCAGACGCTGGAAATTTAAGCCCTGAACAGGTTCAGGTGCATGCTTATTATCTGGAGCAGAAGGGCGATTGGGCCGGCATCTTGCAGGCGCTTGAAACCTTGCCGCAGGAATCCAGAACGCCTTCAACGGTTGCGCTGCAGAATCGTGCATGGTTCCAGTATCAGCTCCAGAGAGTTGATGCGCTGATCAAGCAGGGCGATACCGGAAATGCCGCAGAAATTCTGATCGATCTCGCAGAGACCAGCAGAAGCCGATCGTTTGAATCGATGGGCGAGATTTCTTCACGGTACGCCAAGTTGGGCGATCCTGGCCGCGCCATTTCGATGTTGCGCCAAGCGATTGCGAAGTCGCCCACGTTCTCTGTGCAATTGAATCTTGTATACGCCTCGCTGTTGCTGGATGCAGGACAAGACAGTGAATTCGAAGTGGTAGCGGATCGCCTTGCTGTTGCAGGCACGCTGTCACCAGCCGATCAAGCCTCTTTGGATCAGTTGATCGTTACGTATCGAATTCGCTTGGCAGACAAGCTGCGCGCACAAGGAAAGCTTGCGGATTCATACGCGCAGCTGCGTGATGTCATCAGTCGCTACCCGTATGACCAAAATGTGCAGATGGCGTTTGCGCGTTTGCTGACTGCATCGCGTGACTATGATCATGCGCAATCAATTTATGATGCGGCCATCAAATCAGATGGCAACAGTAAAACCGCGCAGGTTGGAAAGGCAGGCTTGTTCTTGCAGAAAGGCGAGACTGAGAAAGCCAATGAAATTGTTGGCAAGCTGCTGCGCAAAGATCCAAATGATCTTGAAGCACTGAATTTGTCTGCGCAGGTTCAAGAGGCACAGGGCCGACGCGGCGACGCATTGAAAACTCATCGCAAGATCTCTGAGCTCACGGGTGGCAAGGGAGGCACGGTACTCGTTGCTGGCGTACCTAATCTGCAATACATCGATGATAGATCCCCATCCACAGGTGTTCCTGATCCGATTGGCATCGCGATGCGAAATTCAGCGCCTTCTACAGGTCCGTTGCGTGCGCGAGTTACGGGCGTTGCATTGCCGTCTCCTGAAGGTGTGACGCCGCAGGCAGAAGATTTAGAGCTGGGCGGCATGCGCTTATCGACAAGCTTGGGCGCCAGTAAAAATATGCAGTCGATCTCGCCGAATGATTTGCGTCAGCGCATCAAATTACAAAGCGCTGATGAGTTCCATCCTCTGGTAGAGAAAGCGGATGCGACACCTGTTGTTAGCAGTCCGGCCGCAGTAAATGACGAAGCCGTTGCTCGATTGGAATCGAGCACGACGGGATATTTCACTGGCGCAGCAACATCCAGATCGCGTTCAGGACAAGCAGGTTTGTCTTCACTGAGTGATTTTGAAATGCCGCTCACGTGGAGATCACGTGAAACAACGGCCGGACAATTCGGCGTGGATGTTACGCCGGTCTATCTTGATTCCGGCGCCGCTTCTGGCAGCAATCTTGTGGAGCTAGGCACGCTCGCCTTGGTGAATGGCGCGGCAGATCCTGGCTCGCAAAGTGCAGCGGGCGTTGCGATCAAAGGGACGTATCGATACGGCGCTTTCAAAGGTGATTTGGGAACGACGCCATTGGGCTTTACTGAAACCCGTATCAGCGGATCGCTAGGTTTCAATCTGTCGCCAGGAAATTGGAGAATCGCAGCGACAGCGTTGCGACGTCCTGTGATGGACAGCTTGCTGTCATATGCAGGCCTGGAGGATACGCTCACAGGTAAAAACTGGGGTGGCGTTTCTCGCACGGGCGGCAGGCTGAACGTTGGGTATGACGGTGATCTTGTTGGCGTCTATACGAGCGTTGCTTTCTATACCTTGGATGGCCGCAATGTCGATACGAATCGCGAGTTTGATTTCGGCGCAGGATTCTATTCACGACTTTTGAGTGATGTAGATAACAAGGTCACTATCGGCTTGGGTCTCACAGGCTTCAGCTACGAGAAGAACTTAAGCTATTTCACTTTTGGTCATGGCGGATATTTCAGTCCCAAAATTTACACCTCGGTTGCAGTGCCGGTTGAGTGGTCTGGTTATGTGGGTGCAATGACGTATCAAGTGAAGGCATCACTGGGTTATGCAACCTTCAGAGCGGATGGCAATAGTTACTATCCTGCGTTCCAAGGTCTGCAAGACCAACTCGATACCTACGCAGCGGCAAACCCTGGTTTGAATCTTGAGACTGGTTATTCAGCAAAGAATAGCTCCGGTGTTTCCTATGCCTTATCGGGCATTGCTGAATATCGCTTATTGCCGAAGGTGAGAGGCGGCGTAAAACTGAGCATCGATAACGCTAGGGACTATCGCGAAGGCGTTGTGATGGGTTATCTGCGCTTCTATTACGATGAGCAGCCGAGCCCAACAGATTATGTTTCTCCTGCAGCGGCACTTTTTGATGACAACTAAAACTGGTGCAGGTATGAAGAAAATATCGATTCGATATCTTGTGGCCAGTGCTAGCTTGGCGGCGTTTCCGCTGGTGGCGATGTCGGCTTCGGAAGGTCTTAGCTTGCGTGCGGATGAGTCCGCACGTCAGCTGGAAGCGCAAACCAAGGTCAATCCGTTTGATGCGATTGCCTTGAATAATGAAGCGATAAAAATGTCTCGCGATGGCAGCCAGCTTGAAGCTGTGCAGTTGCTGCTTCGAGCGCATCGACTGGCGCCTGACAACAAGGCAATCGAAAGAAATTATCGTGAGTTGAGCGATTGGATGGCTAAGCGTACGTCTTCAAATCAACAGCCACTGGATATCGACAAAGCGCCTCGCCAAGTTCTGCCCGAGCCTCCACCTTTGTGGAGCAATGCAGCGATCTCAGGGAATGGCGGGCGTAAGAGTAAATAAGCGAGCGGTGGTGGCAGACGATACGGCCATCACCAACTGCTTTGGAGTTGCAAGGTCTGCATTCGCTGGGAAGATTGATCCCAGTCCAACCAGCGTCTGAATAACGTTGGCAGCGCCAGGTGATGGGCAGCTCTCCGTGAATTCGACTTTGTAAACGTTGTACATCAGGTTAATCGTGCTGATCTTGCCGTTGTAGTAGGTGCAAGTGCTTGCCGACGAACTGCCGCTGGTCGTGCCATCGCCTGAAATCGTAAATGAAATCGTCGAATAGCCGAAGTTATCGTGGTTGTCCCACGTGCCTTCCAATAGCTTGGTGGCAGAGGGCTTGAGATGAATCAACGTCTGGTACGACGGCAGATTGATAAGCCCGGTCGCATCAGGACCACCGCCTACATTGCTGCTTAATTTAAAATTGTAGGCTGCGTTAATTGCAGACTTGGATTCGAAGGTGCCGTTAAACGATGCCGTTCCAGTGGTATTGCCGGTAGCCAGTGAGAAAACTCGGGTTTGGCCTGAGATTCCGCTGCTTACAAGGCTATACAGACCCGCATACAGGGCGCTCTGATCGTTGGCATAAATCACGAAGCGTTGCGTGGAATCAAATATCGCAGTGACGGGTATGGCGGCTGGCGAGCCATCGGTCGTGATATTGCCGTAGTAAATCCCGCCTGCGTTGGGGTTTTCATCGGTAATGACCGGATTGGGCGTCGAATCAATTTGCGAGGTGCAGCCTGCAATCAAAGCGTACAGCACGCTTCCCAAAAGAATCTTGCAGTCCTTGCTTTTCAATTCGGTGCTCCAAAAACCCACTAAAAAATAGATGCCGCTACAAGGGAAGGCGACAATTTCCTTAAGGCTTTCCCTGCATGAATTATATGACTATTTCCCTGCGCGCATTAGCCTGCGTTCTAGCTGCTTTTCAGGCGATAACCGACGCCGGGCTCGGTCATTAGCAGAGTGGGTTGCTCTGGGGTACGTTCAATTTTGCCGCGTAGCTGGCGGATATAGATGCGCAGGTACTGGATGTCCATGTCGGCTTCAGCAGGCCATGCCGCTTTTTGCAGGTGTTTGTGTGTAAGCACTTTGCCCGAGTGCAGCACCAGCTGTTCAAGCAGCGCGTATTCCTTAGGTGACAGACGCAGATCGGCACCATCGCGTGTGACGATGCGACGTACCAGATCAACGATTAAGCCGTCGCACTCATAGCGGGGACGACTCCCTTGTTGTTGCAACCGATGGCGCAAAGCGGTGCGGATGCGTGCCAATAATTCTTCAGCGCCAAAAGGCTTGGTGATGTAGTCATCAGCGCCAGCATCGAGTGCGGCAACTTTGCCGCGTTCATCATCGCGGCTGGACAGAATCAGGATGGGCACGGCAGACGATTGGCGAATCTCGGCAATCACTTCAAGGCCATCACGGTCAGGCAGGCCAAGATCCAAAATGATTGCGTCAGGATTCGATTCGCGCTGCATGCTTAATGCAGTGGCGGCTGAATTGGCTTCGACAATTTCATAGTCGTGCGCTTGCAATGTTGTACGTAACAGACGACGAATCGCCGGTTCATCGTCCACCACCAGAATGCGACCGGTTCCGAGTGTCATACGCTGGTCTCAACTGATGCGGGTGTCTTGGCAATAATTTTTGAGGGGAACTCGATCGTGAAAGCGGCGCCACTGCGATCACGACGATTGCCCGCGCTGATGCGTCCGCCCATCGCTTGAATGAATCCTCGACAAACAGCGAGACCAAGACCGGTGCCAGCGGTTTTGCGATCAGCCTGTTGCACGCGGAAGAAAGGATCGAAGATCCGTAATACATCTTGCTCTGGAATGCCGGGGCCTTCATCGCGAACTTCCAGCGTGAGGGCATAGCGATGGATCTGCGCAGATACTTCAATCGCAGTGTCCGGCGCTGCGTATTTGGCGGCGTTATCGAGCAGATTGACCAGTACTTGTTCCATCAGCATGAAATCCAGCATCAGCATCGGCATGTCCTGTGGAATATGCACGCTGATCTTGTGCTGTGCCAATAGTTTTTTGACGCGGTTGAGTGCTGAGCCGACCAAGTCATGTAGATCGCAGGCTTCTAGTCGCGGAGCTAATGCGCCGGAATCGAGGCGCGTCATGTCGAGCAGGTTATTGACGAAGCGTGACATGCGCTCGGTTTCATCTTGTGCAGTGGCGAGCAATTCTTCGCGTGTGTCAGCGTCATAGAGTTTGCTGTACGAACGCAGACTGGTGATTGATCCGAGGATGCTGGCTAGTGGTGTGCGCAGATCATGAGAGATTGAAGTGAGCAGAGCAGTGCGCAGCTTTTCAGTTTCCGCGAGCATCTTGGCTTGGTCGACATCGCGAGCAAGGCGTATGCGCTCAAAAGCGATTACGGCCAGATCACTTAGGGCATCCAGTAAGCGGCGCTTGCCGGGTTCAAGACGTGCTTCGTCATCGCTGTGACGTACACCAATCACAGCCAGTCCGTTATTGCCGTTATGCAGTGGCAAGAACAAGCGACGCGCGCCGGGCAAGGTATCCGAGCCGCGACCTGTGGGGCGATTCTTTTCGAGGCACCAGCTTGCAGCAGCAAGATCTGCTTCATCTAGTGACGTGATGACAGGCATGCTGGCTCGAAGTTTCAATCGGCCTTGAACCGGCATGAGCAGTACGACTTCCACATGCAACATCTGTGCGACTTGTGCTGCTGTGAGCTCCATCAGTTCATCGAGCTTACGCAGTCCTGCTAGGCGACGACTGAAGTTGAGTAGCTCTGCCGTTGTGCGTGACTGTTCACGTGCGAACTGGGCCTGCACTCGTGTGCGCGCGGTTAAATGGCTAATCAAAAATGCAACCGCAATGAAAGCAAAGAACGCCAGTACATTGTCAGGATCGCCGATGGTGAAGGTATACAGCGGCGGCAGCATGAAGTAGTTGTAGCAGAGCGAACTCATGATCGCGCCGAACAGTGATGGCAGAAGTCCGTAGCGAGTGGCACTGAAAACAACAGCAGGCAAGATGATTAGAGAGACATTGGCCATGCCCGCAGTGCGATCAATGGCAATGCCAATGAGCGTTGCTAGAGCAACCCAGAAAGCCGTAGCTAGATAGTCACCCGGTTCCCCCCAGGCGATTGAGAATTGTGCCTTATCAATAGGTGCTGATGCCGCGGTGCGCTGTGCGGCGCTATTTGATTCTGCAAAAACTTGAACGGTGATATTTCCAGATTTGCGAACGAGTTCATCGACGACTGAACCATGCAGCCATTCAAACAAACGTGAACGACGCGATTTACTGACGATGACTTGTGTGACATTGTGTTCGCGACAGATGCGCAGAACATCATCAGCAATACGTTCACCGGGTAAGGTCAGTGTATCTGCGCCTAAATGCTCAGCAAGACGTAAGGTCTGTGCCACGCTATCGCGCTGTGTTTCGCTGAGCTGGCGACTACGCTCGGTTTCTAAATAGACGGCTGTCCATGAAGCACCGAGACGATCCGCAACGCGCTTGGCGTATCGAACGAGTGATTCAGCGCCCGGTGATTCATTGATACAAACAAGCACGCGCTCGCTTGCTGCCCAGACTTCATCAATACCTTGCACGCGACGTTGCTGACGCAATTGCTCATCAACGCGCTGCGCGGTGCGCCTTAGCGCTAGTTCGCGTAGTGCCGTGAGATTGCTGGGTGTGAAGTAATGATCCAGTGCGCGTTCAGCGGCTTCGCCGTGATAGACCTTGCCTTCGCGCAGACGCTGCATGAGGTCATCAGGCGTGAGATCAATCAACTCAATTTCGTCAGCCTGTTCAAGAATTGAATCCGGAACGGTCTCGCGTACACGTACGCGAGTGATGCTGGCGACAACATCGTTAAGGCTGGCGACGTGCTGGATATTCAGCGTGGTGTAAACGTCGATGCCGGCGGCGCAGATTTCTTGCACATCCTGATAACGCTTGGGATGGCGGCTGCCCGGGGTGTTGTTATGAGCGAGTTCATCCACCAGCACGATTTTCGGCTGACGCTTGAGGATGGCGTCGAGATCCATCTCAAATAGCGTGCGACCTTGATGGATTTCTTCACGGCGTGGAATGACTTCCAGTCCATCCAGCTGCTTTTCGGTTTCGATGCGGCCGTGGGTTTCGACCACGCCGACGACTACATCAATTCCTTCCAGCCGCTTGCGTCGGCTGACGCTGAGCATCTCGTAGGTTTTGCCGACGCCGGGCGCGGCGCCGAGAAATATTTTGAGACGACCTCGCTGCTCGCCCTGAGCCTGCGTTAGCAGAGCATCAGGCGATGGGCGTTGTAAATCACGGCCGTCGTTTGCTGGCATTCAGGTGCTCATTCTAAGGCTTCTCGATGGCATCCAGCGCAAGATTTAGCGCCAGAACATTCACGACAGGCTCTCCCAGAATGCCCAGCCATCGGCCATCGGTATGGTTACTGATCAGCGCCTTAAGCTCTTGTTCGCTCAAGCTTCTGGCGCGCGCGATGCGTGGTACCTGAAACAGCGCGGTTTCAGGTGAGATATGTGGGTCGAGGCCACTGCCTGAAGCGGTAACAAGCTCAGCTGGAACGGATGCATTCGGATTTTCGGCTTTGAGCTTGGCGTTGTCTGCGGCAACGCGATCCAGCAAGGTCTTGGATGTCGGGCCCAGATTAGAGCCCATAGAATTCGCTGCGTTATAGGGCGATGAGATGGTCTTGCTCGGATCATTCGGATCAGTGCCTGAAGTAGCGGACAGGCGGCCGTGAAAGTAGCCCTCGCTTACAAAGTTTTGGCCAATCAAGCTGGAGCCGATGATGTGCCCATTCTTTGTGATCAAGCTGCCATTGGCCTGTGAGGGAAATAACGTCTGCGCAGCACTGGTTATGGCTAGCGGATAGACAACGCCCGTGAGCAAAGTGAGCAGCACAAATAAAGCGATGGCGGGACGGATATGACTAAGCATGTTTATCTCCTTTAGACCAAACCAATGGAACTGATGACGAGATCAATCAGCTTGATGCCAATAAATGGCGCGATGAGACCACCAACGCCATAAACCAATAGGTTGCGAGCGAGCAGGGGACCAGCGCCGACAGGGCGATATTTCACGCCGCGCAGTGCCAAGGGGATCAGTGCGATGATGATCAGTGCGTTGAAAATAATCGCGGACAGGATCGCGGACTGCGGCGTTGCCAGATTCATTAAATTGAGCGAGTTGAGCTGCGGATAAATCGCTGCAAACATCGCCGGAATGATGGCAAAGTATTTGGCAACATCGTTGGCGATGGAGAATGTCGTCAACGCGCCGCGTGTCATCAGTTGCTGCTTGCCAATGCCGACCACCTCAATCAATTTGGTGGGGTCGGAATCCAGATCCACCATATTGCCGGCCTCGCGTGCAGCCTGCGTACCGGTTTGCATTGCAACGCCGACGTCAGCTTGCGCCAGCGCGGGGGCGTCGTTGGTGCCGTCGCCACACATCGCCACCAACTTGCCTTCAGCCTGTTCCTTGCGGATCAGCGCCAGCTTGTCTTCGGGCTTGGCCTGCGCCAGAAAATCATCAACGCCAGCTTCGGCAGCAATCGCTGCTGCGGTCAATGGATTGTCGCCGGTGATCATCACGGTCTTGATGCCCATGCGACGCAGTTCGGCAAAGCGTTCGCGGATACCACCTTTGACGATGTCCTTGAGATAAATCACGCCGAGAACACGATCACCTTCTGCAACAGCGAGTGGGGTGCCGCCAGCACGAGCGATGCGATCAGCGATCTCTTTCAACTCAGCCGGAACGGCATGTTGCCCACCGATGCGCTGAACGTATTCGGTGATTGAGTCGATGGCGCCCTTACGAATAACGCGGCCATCAATATCGACGCCTGACATTCGCGTCTGCGCAGTGAACGGAATGAAGCGTGCATTCAGGCTGGCAAGATCACGGCCACGTAAGCCGTACTTTTCTTTGGCAAGCACAACGACACTGCGGCCTTCTGGCGTTTCATCTGACAAACTCGAAAGCTGTGCAGCATCTGCTAGTTCAGCTTCAGTTACGCCAGGCATCACAGCGAATTCTGCGGCCTGACGATTGCCCAAGGTGATCGTGCCGGTCTTATCCAGTAGCAGTACATCAACGTCACCGGCAGCTTCCACTGCGCGACCAGACATGGCCAGCACATTGAAGCGCACAAGGCGGTTCATGCCAGCGATACCAATGGCGGATAACAGCGCACCAATCGTGGTCGGGATCAACGTAACGAACAGCGCCACCAGAACAATCACGCTAATAGAACCACCTGCGTAAGTCGTGAAGCTCGGGATGCTGGCTGTCGCAAATACAAAGATCAGCGACATGCCTGCCAGCAAGATATTGAGCGCGATTTCATTCGGCGTTTTCTTACGCGATGCGCCTTCGACCAATGAAATCATGCGATCCAGAAAGCTGCTGCCAGCTGCCGCGGTGATGCGAACCTTGATAACGTCTGACAGCACGCGAGTGCCACCTGTCACTGCGCTACGGTCACCGCCGGATTCACGAATTACGGGCGCTGATTCACCGGTGATGGCGGACTCATCGACGGTGGCGACACCTTCGATAATTTCACCATCGCCAGGAATTAGATCGCCGGTGCGAACCAGTACAACGTCTCCGACCTTGAGCTGTGAGGCGGGAACGTTACGTGTGGAATCGCTGCCGGATGACACCAGTACCTTAGCGATAGTTTGCGTCTGTGTTTTGCGCAGAGAGGCGGCTTGCGCTTTGCCGCGGCCCTCTGCAATCGCTTCTGCAAAGTTTGCGAACAACACTGTGAACCATAACCAGACAATCACTTGTGCCGAGAACAACAAGTTTTGACCTGCGCCAAAAATGTCGTGGACGAACAGGACTGTTGCAAGCAGGGACACCAGTGCAGTGATGAAGATCACCGGATTGCGTGCAAGCGTGCGTGGATCAAGCTTGATGAAAGCGTCGCGAATGGCCGGCACGATCAGTGCGCGATCAAACAACGCGGGAGCGTTTTTCTGTGTAGTCATGAGAGTTCTCAGTAAGCCTTGCCGGTCAGCATCGCGAGATGTTCGACGATGGGACCAAGCGCAATAGCGGGGAAGAACGTCAGGCCGCCAACGATGACGATGACGCCAACCAGTAGTGCAATGAACAGGCCGCCGGTGGTCGGAAAGGTGCCTGCTGATGGTGGCGTGTACTTCTTGGCAGCCAGCGCGCCAGCCGTCGCCATCATCGGAACGATGAAGGCAAATCGACCAATCAGCATCGCAATACCGAGCGTGACGTTATAGAAAGGTGTGTTTGCTGTGAGACCTGCGAACGCACTGCCGTTGTTGGCGGTAGCTGAGGTGTAGGCGTAGAGCATTTCGGAGAAGCCATGAGGGCCAGCGTTGGCTAAACCTGCAAGGCCTTGCGACAACACGCTGGAGATTGCAGTGAAGCCAAGGATCGACAGTGGCAGACAAAGTATTGCCAGCATCGTTAACTTGATTTCACGCGCTTCAATTTTCTTGCCGAGATATTCCGGTGTTCGCCCGACCATCAAACCTGCGATAAACACTGCAATCAGTGCGTACAGCAGAATGCCGTAGAGGCCTGCACCGACACCGCCGAATATCACTTCGCCAAGCATCATATTGACCATGGGTACAAGACCGCCCAAGGGTGTGAAGCTGTCGTGCATGGCATTCACTGCGCCGCAGGAAGCGTCCGTAGTCACAGTGGCAAATAGCGCTGTGCTTGCGATGCCAAAGCGCGTCTCTTTGCCTTCCATATTGCCGATGGACTGATTGATGCCCATTGCCGAAAACTGCGGATTGCCCTGGCTTTCTGCCCAGTAACAAGTTGCAACGCCAACGAGAAACAGTACGGACATTGCTGAATACAGCGCCCAACCTTGCAGCTCGCTTTTCACCATGCGGCCAAAGGTGTTGGTGAGACCAGCAGGGATTAGGAAGATCAGCAGAATCTGCAAGAAGTTCGAAAGCGCTGTCGGATTTTCGAATGGATGCGCAGCATTGGCGTTAAAGAAACCACCGCCGTTGGTGCCGAGCATTTTGATCGCGATCTGCGATGCGACAGGGCCTTGAGCGATGGTTTGCTTGACGCCTTCTAGCGTGAGCGCATTGGTGTACGCAGAAAAATTCTGCGGCATGCCTTGCCAGACCAAGAATAGTGCGGCGACGATCGAGATCGGCAGCAGTACATAAAGTGTTCCGCGTGTCAGGTCGACCCAGAAGTTACCGATGGTGTTTGCTGAACGGCGAGCAAAGCCACGCACCAGTGCGAGCGCCAAACCGATGCCCGTCGCTGCGGATACAAAGTTGTGCACGGTGAGGCCTAGCATCTGCGTGCCATAGCTCAACGTGGTTTCGCCGCCGTAGCTTTGCCAGTTGGTGTTGGTGACAAAGCTGATCGCGGTGTTGAAAGCGAGATCAGGTGTCAGTGCACCAAAGCCCTGCGGGTTGAACGGCAAATGTCCTTGCA
The DNA here is from genome assembly GCA_040387055.1 of Pseudomonadota bacterium. GTDB lineage: Bacteria > Pseudomonadota > Gammaproteobacteria > Nevskiales > Nevskiaceae > Stenotrophobium. Next base: position 29,787 of record JAZKEM010000134.1, read on the forward strand.
AGAGCAACAGCAGAAATAGTGCGACGAAGCAGACGAGGTTGAACGCCAGCATTGCCAGCGTGTAGCTGATCCAGCCTTGCTCGGCATGTGCGTCGACACCGGCACAGCGATAGAAACCGCGCTCAAGCCAGCCCAGTGGGCGTGACAGCAAGATGCGTTCGCCATTGAACACGCGATAGAGATATCCGCCCATCGGGCGGGTCAGCGCGGTGAGCAGCGCAAAGTAAATCAGGATTTGAATCCAGCCATTGATCGTCATGATGCGTTCCTCTTAGAACTGTTCCGGACGCAGCAGCGCGTAGAGCAGGTAGCCGATCAGAAACAGCACGACGATTCCGCCAATCCAATATTCGAAGGTCATGGCGCGCTCCTAGAGCCGATTGCACAGGCGGACATAGATCGCTAAGCCCAAGAAGCCTGCGAGTCCTAACATCAGATAGAGAAAGTCGGCCATCACGCTGCTCAGTAACACCGCACTTGCGGCAGGAGCATTAGAGGCCGAGGGGGCGTAGGGATTCGAGATCAGCTACGGGGCAAAAAGATATAGAAGGCATATATGGCCCTTAGTACTTTTCGGCATTAGTAGGTCTTGGCTAGGCCTTGTTTACAGTAGAAAAGGCTATAATCGGGCGATGCGGACGGGTGCTTTTCTGGCGTTATTTGAGAGCATTCCGTTTCGACGGCGGGCTTGGGCCCCCACGAGGCTAGAACCTGGCCAAAGACCGGGCTTTTTATTACCTGATTATTTGAGTTTCCCCGAGGACTTCATGCTGCAAGATATTCGCGACAAGCTGACTGGTTGGTTGGTTTGGGTTGTAGTGGGTTTGATCTGCGTTCCCTTTGCACTTTGGGGCGTTGACTCGTTCTTCACAGGTAATAACGATCCTGTGGTCGTCAAAGTTGGCGGCCAGGAAATTACGGAATCGCAATTCCGCAATGGCTACGATCAGCGCTATCAGCAGTTCCAAGCGATGATGGGTGAGAACTTCCGCGCCGATATGTTTGATCAGGCCAAGTTCCGTCAGGCTGTGCTGGATGACATGACGCAGGAAGCAATGATGCGCCAGTACGTGCGCAAAGCGGGCTATCGCGCTGGTGATGCTTCGCTGATTAATTATTTGAGCTCGGTGCCATCGTTTCAGATCGACGGCAAGTTCTCGACTGATGCTTATCGCGCCGCGTTGTCGCGCCAAGGTTTGACGCCGCAGAAGTTTGAAGCGCAGCTGCGTGACTCGTTGGAAATCGACCAGATTCGCCAGGCAGTGATCGAGACTTCTTTCGTTACCGATGCGGATGTTGCAGAAGCCTATCGCTCTGCCAACGAGCAGCGCGGCCTCTCCTACGCTGTGCTGGATACCGCGAAGTATCTGTCACAGGTCACGGTGACCGACGATCAGATCAAGTCGCGTTACGAGACCGATAAAGCCAAGTACATGGCACCAGAGCGCATCAAGCTTGCTTACGTTGAGCTGTCCTTGGATGCATTGGCAAAAGCTGCAGCGCCGAAGGCTGATGTGCTGAAAGTGATTTACAACGCGGAGAAGGATTCACGCTTCTCGACGCCAGAAGAACGTAAAGCCAGCCATATCCTGATTGCGTTTGGCGCAGACAAAGCAGCTTCCAAGAAAAAAGCTGAAGAGCTTGCAGCCAAGATTAAAGGCGGTGCTAACTTCGGCGATTTGGCCAAGCAGAACTCGGATGACTCTGGTTCCAAAGACCAGGGTGGCGATTTGGGCTGGGTTAAGCGCGGCCAGATGGTCGACAAGTTTGAGAAGGAACTGTTTGCGCTGGGCAAGGGTGGAGAAGTGAGCGGTGTTGTTGAAACGCAATACGGCTGGCACTTGATTCGCTTGGATCAGATCAAAGCACCACATACGCGTGCTTTTGAAGATGCTGGAGTGCAGACCGAGCTGGCTGATTTGTATCGTCAGCGGGAAGTGCAAAAGCGTTTTCAGGAACAGACCGAGAAGCTCGAACAGCTCGCGTTTGAAAATCCAGCATCGCTGGATGCTGTGACCAAAGAACTGAAGCTGGAAGTGCAGAGCACCGATTGGTTCACGCGTGCTGGCGGCCCCGGTATTGCGGCCAACGATGCAGTGAAGCAGGCAGCTTTCTCGAAAGAAGTCGTAGGCGATGGCGATAACAGCAAGCCAATTTCATTGGCGCCGGGCAAAGTTGTTGTGATCCGCAAGGCCGAGTACGAAGCGCCACGCCAGAAGCCATTGACTGAAGTGGTCGAAACCGTTCGCGCTGATCTGAGCAACGAAGCGGCTCGCGCTAAGGCGCAAACCGAAGCGACGCAGATGGCTGCAGCTGCACGCGTGGGTCAGTCAGCTGCAGAGCTGGCCACCGCTCGTGGCCTGACGTTGATGGTTCCGGGCCTCGTGCGCCGTGACAACAGCACGGAAGATCGTGCGTTGTTGCAAGCGCTGTTCCGTCTGCCACGTCCTAAGCAGGGCAGCGTTAGCGCTTCGGAGATCAAACTGTCGAATGGCAACGCTGCAGTTGTGGTTCTGACTGGGGTTCAGGATGCGCCATGGCCAGCGACCGATGCAGTGGCGCTGAGCAACGCACAGAAGCAGCTGCGTGATGCAGTGGCTGGCGCTGAATTCGGCAGCTACCGCAAGTCGATTGAAAAGCAGATCAAGGTCAAGGTTATGAATCCGCCGGTGGCAGAAGCCGCCCCGACGCCTGAATCGTAAGAACAGGCGCTGATATGAAGCTCCACTGGCAGATCGCCATCGCCCTAGGGCTGGCGGCTGCCACTGGAGCTTTTTTTGCGCCTGACAGTAGCGTAATCACCGGCGGTGCATTCGTCGGTAATTTGTTTCTCAATGCGCTGAAGATGTTGGTGGTGCCCTTGATTGTTTCGTCCTTGATCCAAGGGCTACTCAGTCTCAATGATCCTAATGCGCTGTCTCGCATGGGTCTCAAAGCCATCACTTACTACACCGGCACTTGCTTGGCGGCAGTGCTGGTTGGATTGGCGCTGATCAATCTGATTCAGCCGGGCATCATTGATGGTAAACCTGCTGGCGTATTGCTGGGCTTAACCAGCAGTAGCGATGACGTCATTGCAAAAATTGGACATCACGATATGGGCGATATCGTGGGCGTGTTCACCCGTTTGATTCCGCCAAACCTGATCGAGGCTGCTGCCAAGGGCGATATTCTTGGCCTGATTTTATTCAGTCTCGCATTCGGATATTTCTGCTCGCGTTTGCCTGAACCTCTACTCAGCACACAGCAAAATTTTTGGCGCGGCTTTCAGCAGGTGATGTTGGATATAACGGGTCTGGTGATGAAATTCGCGCCTTACGGTGTATTCGGTTTGGTTGCCAAAACCGTTGCGCTGACTGGGCTGGATGCAATCAGACCTTTGGCTTGGTTCTTCTTTGCAGTGCTGGCCGGACTGGCCACGCATATGTTCATCGTATTGCCGCTGACCCTGCGCTTTATTGCTCGTGTCTCGCCATGGCGACATTTCAAGGCGATGTCTCCTGCGCTGCTCACTGCATTTTCAAGCAGTTCTTCTGCGGCAACTCTGCCAGTGACGCTGGACTGCATTCAAAATCGTGCAGGTGTTTCACCGCGCGTCACTAGTTTTGTGCTGCCTTTAGGCGCAACGATTAATCTCGATGGTACGGCGCTGTATGAAATCGCCGTCGTCATGTTTATGGCGCAGGCCTATGGTTTGGACTTAAGCCTTGGTACGCAGTTCATGATTGCGATTCTGGCGCTGATTACATCAACGGGAGTTGCCGGAATTCCTTCAGCGAGCTTGGTCGCGATCAGTGTGATTCTGGGCTCGGTTGGTTTGCCACTGGAAGGCTTGGGCGTGATTCTCGCCGTCGATCGTATTCTGGATATGTGCCGTACCGCTGTGAACGTGTTTAGCGATTCTTGTGGTGCAGTCGTGGTCGCGCGCTTGGAAGGCGAGGACGTCCTTAAGTCATAAGAACCTATCGCTTCAAATAAAAAAGCCGCTGAGATTATCAGCGGCTTTTTTATTTGAGAGTTACAGACTATTCAGTATCGAAACTCATGCCCATCATGTTGTAGCCAGCATCGACGTACATGATTTCACCAGTAATGCCCGAGGCCAGATCTGAGCAGAGGAAGGCAGCAGCATTACCGACTTCTTCAATCGAGACATTGCGTTTGAGAGCGGATGCTTTTTCAGCTTTGGACAGCATGCTGCGGAAGCCTGTGATACCGGCAGCTGCCAGCGTTTTGATCGGGCCAGCAGAAATGCCGTTGACGCGAATTTTTTCTTCGCCAAGTTCAGCAGCCATAAAGCGCACATTGGCTTCGAGGCTGGCTTTGGCTGGACCCATCACGTTGTACATCGGCACTGCGCGAACGGCGCCGAGGTAGGAGAGGGTGAGCATGGCGCTGTTACGGCCAGTCATTAGTGGTTTAGCTGCTTTGCCGAGTGCGGCAAAGGAGTAGGCCGAGATGTCATGCGAAATGCGGAAGCCTTCGCGGGTGACGGCATCGAGATATTTACCCTGTAGCTGTTCGCGCGGCGCAAAGCCGATCGAGTGAACGAGGCCATCGAGTACGCCCCACTGAGCTTTGATCTCAGCAAAGACATTTTCGATTTCTTCATCAATGGTGACATCGAGTGGCAGCACAATCTTGCTGCCGCATTCAGCTGCAAAGTCGGTGACGCGACTCTTGAGACGTTCACCTTGGTAGGTAAAGGCTAACTCAGCGCCTTCGCGCTTCATTGCTTCGGCGATGCCGGTTGCAATCGAACGATCACTGGCAACGCCCGTGATCAGCATTTTTTTGCCGGTCAAAAAACCCATGTGTATCCCTTCTGGTTGATGCCTGCGCTAAGCGTACAGCAAGGCGTTAGAGGAGGCGCTGCGGTCTCTGAAGTTGGCGGGTGTTTTTCAACACCCGCCAAGCAGATTATGAAGCTTGAATGCGGATCGGATAGTGCGGCACGGAGAATGCCGGAACAGCCTTTGCGCCAAAGTTGAGCAGGCTGGCGCGCTGCACCACTTTATTGGCCAGATCAGCATCACCCAAGGTGCTGGAGACTAGCTTGCAGTTAGTCACTGAACCATCAGGTTGGATGGTGAACGAAACCACAATGACGCCCGAAGATGGGATGTTGGCATTGTCACGAGCGGCACGCGTATAGATCGCAGTGAAAGCACCTTTTGCGCGATCAAATACAGCATTGATCTCTTCATCCGTACGGCCAGGAATAGCGTTGTTGCCACTTTGGCCAGGCTTGGAAGTATCGCGGCCAAAACCAACAGGTGACTGCACGGTGGTGGTCTTGCGTGAATCCAACTTGGTGCCGCTGGGATAACGCTGTCCACTGCCCGGTGTGTTGGTGGTAATACCGCTACTGCTGCTACCAGCATTGGCTGCAAAAGCTGCGCTATCACCAGCCGTGACTTCGCCGCCACCAGATTGGGTGGAGAGTGCGCGGGTGCTGTCGAGCTGCGTCATATTGCGATCACGCAGATCGGAAAGCTGATCAGCCATGGCGAGCAGGCCAGAGCGCTGCGCCACTTGGCGTGCAGTCTGTATCTGCTGCTGTTGCGTGATCACAGGCTTTTGCTCAACCTGCTTTTCCTGTTTCTGCTTAGGAGGTTTTACTTCCTTGGTTGGTTCAGGTTGAGGAGCAGGCTCTTCTTCCTTTTCCGCAATTGGTGCTTCCTGCTGAGGCTGGACCATTTGCGCATAGCGGGTCTTGCCTTCTTCGCCACCACCTTCTTCTTGCCCAATGAGCTTGATGAACGGAATGATGATGCCGAGGATCACATACAGAATAATCAACGCACGGAAAATCTTCTTATAACGACTCTCTGCGCGCTCTATGTAACCCCAATTATTGAGAACGAAGCCGGCGGTCATCGTGCGGCTCCTTTCTGCTGCGTCACTGCGAGCGCGGTGCGTGAGAAGCGCGCCTTGCCACTAGTGCTCATAACTTTCTTCAGCAAGGAGTAGGGGATTTTCTTGTCAGCGAGGATGTTAATTTCGCCACGCGTTTTTTGATTTGTGCGTGCATCAGGTAGCAGTTCAATTTTCTCTTCGAACTGAGTATTCAGCGCTGGCAATACATCGCCTTCGGCCGCAATCGCATCGGCCGTGCTCATCACAAAGACGTTGTTCAGAAGGATTTCTTTCTGAGTCACCATCAACTGTGCTGCTTCGCGTGGACGATCAGCAGAGGTCGATTTAGGCAACTGTAAATTGTCCGGATTAGGACGCATTTCAACTGCGGCAATGCTAACCAGTAGATAGAACACCAGGATCGCGAAGATGTCGATCATCGACACGATATTGATCGGTACCGAGCGACCGCCCTGTACATACTGACGTTCAATGCGACGGATTTTGTGTGAGGACTTCATGAGTTGCCTCCCGCTGCTTTCGGTGCATCACCGATAGAAATCTGCGGGAACAGGTCACGCGAAGGGTTTTCACCGATCTGTACGCCCTTGGGTAAGGAGCGTGCAGCGTCCATGGTTTGCACCAATACGTCGTAGGCCACATCGGCTTCAAGCAGAAGCGTGATGTCGTCTTTGGATGGCTGTGCTTGCTTGATCGCGACCAACGTTTCAGTAAGACGTTTGAAGTCGTACCCCTTGGCGTCGTTCGGGATCGGCGTGACAGCGCCATTGCGGTCAGTGATCTGAAGGAGATCCTTGCGGATCACGACACTGAGTACTTTCTGCGGTTCTTGTTGGCTCGGAACCTGATCCGGTGAGGGCAGGTCGAGGCCGAGAGCATTGAGACGATCAGCCGCTAAAGAGGCGGACAGCAGCAGAAAGAACACCAGCACCGCAAAAACGTCGATCAGCGAAACGAGGTTGAGGTGCACGGCGCGCGAACGCATGCGGTTATGACGCTCCATGCGACGGACGTGATGGGATGATTTCATCCGGCGGCGTTCCTAGATGGACTGCGCAGTGATTTAGCGATTGCCGCGGTTGGCGGCGCTGCGTGCGTTGACCAGCTTCATGCAAGCCATTTCGAGGCTGTCGACCAGATCATTGGTGCGAGTCTGCAAGAAGGCGTGGATCAGCAGGAACGGAATAGCAACCATCAGGCCGAAAGCCGTGCAGTTCATAGCTTCCGAAATACCGGCTGAGAGCAGGTCGGCTTTTTCCAGTGCGTCGGCTTTGGCCAAGGCAGCAAAGGCGGTGATCAAACCGATAACCGTACCGAGCAGGCCGAGCAGGGTCGACATGTTGGAGAGCGTGGCCAGATAGTGCGTACGCTTTTCGATGATCGGCGTGACTTCCATCAGGCTTTCTTCAACGGCCAGTTCCAGTTCGGCGCGTGAATCGCCGTGGGTACGAGCATGTTCGAGTGCGGCACCGAGAACGCGGCCTACGGCGCTGTCCGAGCCCTTGGCGAGCTGTTCTGCGCTGTTGAAATCCTTCTGTTCAATCAGTGGTTGAATCTGTTTCCACAGCGCGCTGTTTTCGCGTTCTGCGCGGCGGAGCAGGAGCAAGCGTTCCACTGTGATTGCCAGGCCAATGACCAGTACCAGCGCAATCGGGTACATGAAGGCGCCGCCTTGCTGGAAAAAGCCCAAGATGTGTTCGATGAATTCCATGCTGCAATCCTCAGTGGTGTTTCGTTGTGCGTTTTAGCTGTTGATGGGTTTAAAGCACTACCCGTATAGCGAGTAGCTGTAAAAATTCAATTTAGAGCAATTAACAATTAATGATAGACGTTAATTGGTTCTAGTGATGCCTATATGACGACAAATTATGGTGTTGCTGTCTTTCGTTTTGCAGCACCGCTTAATGCGTCGTAGTACTCCACTTGTCGTTCAAACACGTCTTTGTCGATAGGACGCATATCTTCTTGCAGTAAACGTGCCGGGCGGTCTATATCCTTCTCGGGGCGTGACTCGCGCCATGGCGTCAGATACAGACCTAGCGGTGACTCGCCTTCGCCCGTGATAACCGTTGTGCCGAGACCACCGCTATTCGCCGGTGCTTTCATCTTGGCGCCGGTATCCAGCGCGGGTTGATCGTCGTTAGCCGGGGCGGGTGGCGCTTTCGGTTTGGCAACAGCTTGAGCATAAGCGGGTGCGGACAATGCCAAAGCCGTTAGTAAAAATAAAGTTCTCACGGTTTTTTCTCCGTCGGCTTGGGCTTTGCGGGCGTAGGCGCAGGAGCGGGCGCTATTGGTTTAACAACAGGCGGCGTAGCGGCGACAGGCGCTGCAACAGGAGCGGCTGGCGGTGCTTTTGCCTTTTCAAGTTCGGCGACCCAAACCAATACGCGTAGATCGTCAGCGCCGCCAAGGCGCTGGTAATCCTTGTAGTGCTCCAAGGCATCGTCTGGGCGTTTGAGATAAACGTCGTAGAGAATGCCGAGATTGAGATGCGCGTTGGCGTAACTCGAATTAATGCTCAGCGCACGTTTGTAAGATTGTTCAGCGCGGGCATAGTTATTTGCTTGGCGGAACAAGATGCCCTGCCAGTTGTAGGCGACAGCATTGTCAGAATTGTTGGCAATCGCCTTGGCAAAAGCATTCGCCGCTAGATCAAAGCGCTTCGATTTAGCGTAGATCATGCCCAACTCAGTCAGCGGACCTGAGTACTGCGGAAAATCTTTGACCAACTCGGTTAGTGCAGCTTCAGCTTCTTGCGCTTGACCTTGCTTGTAGAGCTCTAACGCACCTTTAAAGCGCGCATCAGGATCGCCCTTGTCGATAGGCTTGGGCGCAACAGGCTTAGTGCCGGGCGCTGCTGGTGTGCCAGGCAACGTGCTTGCACCACCTTTGGTGGAGGTGCTTGGCGATGGCTTGCTTGCGAACATGCCGCAACCGCCAAGCACCAGCGTGCTCAGCATCAGTGCAGTGAGGGCAACAGTTTTATGAGGATGCGTATGGATCATGGCCGTATCACTTGAGGGTTTCATAAATTTCTTCGCCCTTTTCGTGCTTGCCGTACTTGGCCGGTGCCATCTTCAACAGCTCCGTATAACTCTTGGCGACCCACTCGTCATAAACTTTCTGGCGGATACGTTTGAGGTTGGTTTCGTGAGTCTCAATTGCCTTCTCCTCAAAGGGGAAGGCCTGTTCTTCCAACAGAAGGTTGTACTGCTCAAGTTCAAGACCTGAGAGCTTCGTTGGACGATCAGAGTCGAGCATGGACTTGCCGAAGTCTTGATACAGACCGCCCAACTCAAACGTTGCGGCTGTGGTGATGTCGCTGTATCCGTAGCTGCCAGCTTTTGACAGGCTCTGGATAGCAACATCCATTGCAGCTTTTTTGCGTGGCAGGCTCTTCTCAACCGGCAGCGTCAGACGAATCTGCTTAGCGTCGGTGATGCTGAAGCGCGCAAGTTCCATCGCAGAGCGTGCGGCTAAGCTGCGCGATTTTTCGGTGCGTTCGGTGCCAGCGCTGTCATCAGCGGCAACGATTTCACGCAGCCAACGGCTAAGCTCTGGAGTGTCACCTCTTTCGCGGCTGTAATCAGCGAGACGACCGCGAGCATCCATCGAGCGAGCCAATGGGCGCGGATAGCTGAGAACATAGACCTCGTAAGCTTTCGCGGCATCAGCAGGTGCTTTGGCTTGATCGAATAGTGTTGCAGCCAACCAGCCGGCTTCGCGACGCGTATCAATGGCTTCAGATGGGCGAGCTGCGATACGACGATAGGTCTGTGCGGCTTGAAGAGGTTTGTTGTTCTTCTGATAAGCCACGGCCAACTTCTTGTCGACGTCCGGGCCGAGTGCGTGGTTCGCGTAGCTCAACTGGAAGCTTTCCAGAACCTTTTCTGCAGCAGGCCAATCTTCCAACTGAATTAGAGCGGCAGCGCCGTCGTATTCAGCCGTAGGACGAATCTTCGATTCAGGAGCAGCCTGAGCAACGCGCAAGAATTGTTGTGCGGCTTCGCGCAGGTTGCCCGCGGTACGTGCGGCTTCACCTTGTTTGTAGACAGAGGCAGCGAGCTGTTCGATCACTTCAGGACGTGAAGCACTGTCTTTAGCTGTGAGTTTGAGCTCTTCGGCGTAGGCAGTTTCTGCTTCTGGATAGCGTTGCAATGCGAACTGAGAATCAGCCGTGACGCTCCAAGCCGAGCGACGTAGCTGGTAAGCGACTGCACGGGGTGACTTGAGCACGCGAGAAGCAACCTTGATCGCTTCGTCGTAAGACTTCAATTCATACAGTGCTTCAGACATGCGCGTCAGCACAGGCATCAGTTCTGTATGGCCAGGGAAGGTATCGGAGAACTTCACGCCAGAGTCGATGGTTTGACGTA